>QHOS01000250.1 GCA_003219415.1 Verrucomicrobiota bacterium
AGGCGACCTCGGTGCCGATAAATCCCTTGGGCCCCACGCCGACCACCGTGAACGGGCGACTGTTAAACTCAACTATCTTGCCCACGATCTGTGGATCGCCGCCGAACCGGTGTTGCCAACAGTTGTAACTAATCACGGCAACGGGATGTGAATCAGGCGTCTGATCTTCTTCTGGCAAAAATCCGCGCCCGAGCGCCGGCTTCACGCCGAGAACATCGAAATAGTTTCCGGAAACAAGATAACCCCAGACGCGCTGGCTGGACTTGTTCACCGTGAGACTGCTGACGACAACCCGATAAACAAACAGACCGGAGAAGACGGTGCTGCGATCGCGGTACTCTTTGTAATTCGGATATGACTGGAGCGACCAGTCCGCGCCGTTGTGCAGCGTACCGTAAAGCTCGACCAACTGCGAAGGTTCCTTCACCGCAAGCGGCCGCAGCAAAGCCGTATCGACTAAACTAAAGATCGAAGTGTTAGCCCCGATGCAAAGCGCCATGGAAATGATAGCGAGTGCGGCAAAGCCGGGTTGTTTCATTAGTTGCCGAAAACCGAAGCGGATATCGTGCAGAAGTGTTTCCATACGCTGTGCGAGTTTCTGCATTGTGAGATGCAGCGCGGCAGCGCTTTGGATTCAGAAATGTCACGGATTCTCACATTGGCAATCCGGGTTAACCTCAGATGGCGCATGAGTCTCGACAGCGGAGCCAAAACTGCGACCGACAAATTCAGAAATAAATATTAAGAGCGAAACGCCGCGTGATCGCTTCGCAAAAGGTAATTTGTCTTTGGCACTCACCTTCCGCTCGCGCGCAATGACCTAGGTCTCCGTCATGAACGTAGAGCGGTAAGGCGTTGCTTAGTCGATCAGGACATGGTCTTTCCAGGCTTGAGCCCACGTGGCAACCCGTTATTATCCCATGCCATGCATCGTAACCATCAATGTTGGTACTCGCACCGTCTCAACAGGAACATGGGTGTCGCCATCTACGGCAATTACGGCTGGCCCATCCTCGCTTTCCCGACCAGCTGCGGCGACGAATGGGAGATGGAAGGTCAAAGCATGATTCGCACGCTTAGCCCCTATATCGAGCAAGGGCGCATCCGAATGTTCTGCATCAACAGCGTGAACACCGATTCATTTCAAAACAAGGGAGCGCATCCCTTTCACCGGAGCTGGATGCAGGCGCAGTACGACGCCTATGTCGCTAACGAAGTTTTCCCGTTCATCGATTCCCAGTGCCAGACGCCGGGCATCGGGATTGCCACGCTGGGCGCTTCGCTCGGCGCCTATCACGCGGCCAACACTCTCTTCAAGCATCCCGACCACGTGAAACGCTGCTACGCGCTCTCGGGCATCTACGATATGCGGGATTCGATGGACGGCATGTACGACGACAACTTCTACTTCAATAACCCGGTCGACTACATGGCCAACCAGAACGACCCCTGGTTTCTCGACCAGTACGGGAGTTGCGACATCCACCTCGCGACGGGCTGTGGCCCGTGGGAAGTGCCCGGGCCGACTTACCGCATGTCCGAGGTGCTCAAGAGCCGCGGCATACCTCATCATCTGGACGACTGGGGCCCGAAAGGCGGACACGAATGGCCCTATTGGCATCACCAGATGTGGGAATACGTGGGCGCGCACTTCTAAGAACTGCGTCTAGGTCAGAGAAAGTTTAGAAGCGCGGCGGTGGTTTCTTTTGGCTTTTCTTCCAGAATCCAGTGGCCGGCGTTTTGAAGAACGATGACCGTGACATTGTCGGCCACCAATTTCATTTGCGCCCCAAGTTGATTGCCTAACGACTTCTCGCCGCCGATCGACAACACCGGCATCGTGAGCTTCGTCTTTGAGAGCGGCGCGAACTCCGTTGCTAATTGCGGCCACGACGCGAAGTAAGCCCAGGCCGCTCGCATCCTCCCAGGTCGGGCATAGGCAGCGGTATAAGCCTTGCGCTCGGCTTCAGGAATCGAATGCGTCTCGTCCGCCGCAAACACATTCCAGAAATACTCGAAGTAAGTTCGCTCCCGCCCTTGCACCAGCTTCTCCGGATACTCGCCGTTGAAACGGAAATGCCAGACATTCGGCGCATCGTAGATCGCTTCCCATCCTTCCACTCCCGGCAGGAACGCATCCATCACCGCGAGCTTCTCGGTCTCGTTAGGAAATTGCGCCGCGTAGGCGTACGCCACCATCAGTCCGATGTCATGACCGACCACGCGCGCCTTCTCGATTTTCAGCGAACGCACCAGCTCATGGATCTGCTGCGCCGCGATGAGCATGCCAGTCTTTGCTGGAATCGAAGAGTCACCAATGCCAGGCAGATCCGGTGCGATGACGGTAAACTTTTCCGCGAGCAATGGAATAATCGGCCGCCACATCCGCGAAGTTTCGGCGAAACCGTGCAACAAAATCACCGTGGCCGATCCGTGACCCGCGGTCAGATAATGCAATTGCACATTGTCGATCTGCGCGTCGCGCGAAACAATCGCTTCGGCTGCTTGAAGCGAGCTGACGCAAAAAA
>QHOS01000245.1 GCA_003219415.1 Verrucomicrobiota bacterium
ATCATCGGCCGTCAGGGAGCCGCCATTCTTGTCCGTGTCATGGGGATCATTCTTTGCTCACTCGCGGTGGAGATCGTGCTGACGACATTGGGAGTGGCGAGCTGGGCACCCGTTCCGCGCTAGAGTTCCAATTGAACGTTTGATGTTCGCGGTTTTCGTAATTCGTAAGTCATAACTTCCAGTTTAAAAACGATGCCCTCCACCACCTTGCCCGGCGGCACAGTCAAGCTTGCCGATGATCTGATCCTGACTCGCATGGGCTACGGCGCCATGCAGCTCGCTGGTCCGCATGTATTCGGGCCACCAAAAGATCACGACGGCGCGATCGCAGTCCTGCGCGAGGTCGTTAGGCTCGGAATCAATCACATCGACACCAGCGACTTCTATGGGCCGCATATCACCAATCAACTGATCAAAGAAGCACTGCATCCGTATCCGGAGCAGTTACGGATCGTCACCAAGGTCGGTGCGCGGCGAGACGCGGAAGGAAATTGGCCGAGAGCGCTCGCACCCGACGAACTCCGGGAAGCTATTGATGACAACCTCACAAACCTCGGGCTCGGCGCCCTTGATGTGGTCAATCTGCGGGTTGGTGGCTTGGACTCGCCGACGCCAGGCTCGATCGCGGAACCGTTCCGCGTGCTCGCGGAAATGCAGAGAGCCGGTCTGATTAGGCACCTTGGGGTAAGCAATGTCACCGCTGAGCAAATTGCCGAGGCGCAATCGATCGCTCCGGTGGTGTGCGTCCAAAACTTCTACAACATCGCCAACCGCCGGGACGACGCGCTCATCGATTCCATTGCCGAACAGGGAATTGGTTATGTGCCGTTCTTCCCGCTCGGTGGTTTTACACCGCTGCAATCGGAAACGTTGTCGAACGTCGCCGCTCGTTTCAATGCCAAGCCAATGAGCGTCGCACTGGCGTGGCTGCTTCAACGTTCGCCTAACATTCTGCTCATTCCCGGAACATCATCAGTGGAACATCTGAGAGAGAATGTTACTGGCGCAGGCATTCGATTGCCTGATGAGGCAATTAAGGAATTGAACGCCATCGCCGGCTAAAACGGTCAGGTCGGCTCTCAATTCTAGAGATCGTTCGCAGGTGAAGTCCGTGGGAGCGGGCGCCATAAAGCGTCTCTGGCCAGTTTTCTTTTCATTCTCGCTTCAACGTTTCAACGAATCACGACCGCGAAGCGAAACGTTTAGACGCGACCCCGTTTCAGCATTTTCTTCAGACCCCTCAACATCTCAACTTCTCAACGCCTCAAAAAACTCCTAATCTCATCCCATGAAAGACGTAAAGACGCTGCTGCTCCTAACACCGCTGTTATTCGCAACCTTCGCCTACGGTCAAAGCCCTAAAAGCTCTGCCGTCGCCGCTGCCACCGCCACCGCTGCTGCGCCGCAATCGTCAGCATCGGGCACACCTTCAACTCCGCCAACCGTCGCCTCGGCCATCGACCGCGAGATTTCTATTATAGAGAAGGAACTTGTCGAAACCGCCGAAGCGATGCCGGAGGACAAGTTCGATTTCTCCCCCGAAAAACTGAACATTTCCGGCAGCGACTACAAAGGTGTGCGTACGTTCGGCCAGCAACTAAAACACGTTGCCGCCTCGAACTACCTGATCTGGTCGCCGATCACCGGCGAGAAAGTCCCCGACACGGTTAACGACGGCAAAGGTCCGGACAATATGACAGCCAAGGCGGATATCGTTAAGTACCTGAAGGACTCCTTCGCGTTTGGCCATAAAGCGGTAGCAACTCTAAACGCGTCGAACCTTGTCCAACCGATTAGCTCGAGCAGTGGCAGACCGACCACTCGCCTCTTCCTGGCAACGTTTGCCCCTGCTCACGCATTCGATCATTACGGTCAACTGGTCGAATATCTCCGAATGAACGGTATCGTCCCGCCCGCGAGCCGCGGCCAGTGATTAACACTTTCAGCTCTTTATCGTAGGCCGTTCTTGGCGCGCCGTAGCGGAGCTTGCAGAGCGGAGGAGGCTACGAAGCATGAGCCGCAAAGCTCTGTTGCTGGTCGCCGCGGCGACCGCAAGCTTTGCACCGCATCGGATTCGATTGCGCTCGTCCCGGGTTTCATGGCAAATGCTCCGCTGGGCCGCAGAGGGGATGACTTTCTCCTCGCGAAGAATTCGATGGGCGCGGTGCGCAAAGTGCGTATGGTAGTGATGCAATGGCAAGCGCAGTCGCTGCAAAGCGGCGGAAATTTTCTGTGGGAAGTCTCAAATCTGGAGATCGTCTTCTCAAGGCGATCAAAAACGACTTTCGCAAAAACGGCGAGAAGATCGATTACGATAAGCTTCGCCGGGACGGCCACAGCAAAGCGATGATTGCGCGGCTGAGGGCGCTTTAGCGCTCATTCGTTTTTGCGCAGCTTCATAAATTCGATCACGGACGCCAGCCTTGAGCCTGT
>QHOS01000246.1 GCA_003219415.1 Verrucomicrobiota bacterium
GAGAAGGAACATCCCAGGCGTCGGGAGAAGAAGGCATCGGAGCGCCCGCCACTCCCAATGATGCCACGTGGCGCCATCGCTTCTTCGATACCATTTTTTGGACGACGCAAGGCGGGGACTTCTCAGCCACGGTCAGCGCAAGCCAGTCCGTTGGCGCAATTGGAGTGTACACCTGGAGTTCACCACAGATGACCGCCGATGTGCAGTCATGGCTGGATAATCCAGCCACTGACTTTGGCTGGCTGGTGTTAGGCGATGAGTCCACTGGCGCGACAGCGAAACGTTTCGACACCCGAGAGAGCGCCAGCCCACCTGTGCTGACTATCCAATACACGACAGCAACACCGACGCCCACGCCAACGGCAACAGCTACTCCGACGACTACGCCATCATCCACGCCGACGCCAACTCCGACTACAACAGCAACGCCAACAGCAACGGCGACTCCGACAATAACACCCACCCCTACGCCTTTTTCGCATCCATTGGTTTTCCCGCCTGTCGACACAAATGCACACGTCTCGATAGGGATTGACGAGGCCTGTGTCCAGATACTGGATGGGCCATGCACTAACATGTGGACCTATGGTGGAACATACCCTGGTGTAACAATTCGCAGACCTACCGGGCAGATGACTAATGTTACCTTCACGAACGACCTCGACGCGGCGGCAGGCGAGTTGACTGTGCATAACCACGGCAACCACTCTTCTGCGGAGAACGATGGCCAACCAGACAGCCTTCTTATCGCGACCGGAGGCTCGCGCACCTATTTCTACGATGGCCTGCAAGAGGGCGCTAACCAGCGAGGTAAGACGCAATTTTACCATGACCACCGCATGGACGTTACAGGCCGTAACGTCTGGATGGGTCTAACAGGCCTGTACATTGTCGATGACCCGGCCGATCCGCCTACGCTGCCTACCGGCGCCTTCGATCTTCCTCTGGCAATCGCCGATCGGCAATTCGACGTGAACAACCAAATCCCATACGTGTTCGACCCTAACGGCGTAACTGGCGACAAGTTCCTGGTTAACGGTGTTTACCAACCCTATCTCGAAGTTGGGGACCGCAAATATCGGTTTCGGATCTTGAATGCATCCAACCATCGCACCTATAGCCTTACCCTAAACACGGGCGATTCGTTCATACAGATCGGTACGGAGAGCGGCCTGTTGCCAGCGCCAGTGACACGGACGGGGATGCGAATGGGACCGGCCGAACGTCTGGACGTTGTTGTCGATTTTGCTGGAGAACTAGGACAGAACGCCTATCTCACCGATGCGCTCACGGGCATGCCATTGCTTGAGTTTCGCGTCACTCAGCATATCGTCGACGACAGCTCGATTCCGCCAACGCTGCGCCCGCTTCCGGACATCGGTGAGCCGACTGTGACACGCAACTGGAGCTTTGACCGGACAGCTAGCCATTGGACGATCAACGGCCTGAGGTTCGACCCCAACCGTGTTGATGCCCGGCCTACGCTGGGAACAACTGAGAAGTGGGTCTTTACGAATCCTACAGGACAGGCTCATACTGTGCATATTCACGACGTCTCCCAGCAGTGCATTAGTCGCAACGGAGGCGCGTGTTATCCTTACGAAACGATGAAGGAAACTTGGTACCTGGATCCCGGCGAAACACTCGAGGTTAAGCTAAAGTTCACCGATCACGTCGGCATGTACATGCTCCACTGTCATATGCTGGAGCACGAGGACGACGGAATGATGACTCAATTTGAGGTGGTTCGTGCGACTCCAACACCGCGGCCCCGACCGACTCCGCGGCCACGTCCGACACCGTAATCCTGAAAAGGACCGCTAACTGTTTCGGGGCGACGCCGAAACCCACACACGAGACGCGTGTACTACCCTTAGCGCGTCAGTGTCGAATCCAGCTGGCTCGCACGCTGGAAATGTTTTTCGGCCAGCTCGGTCATACCAAGGTCCTGAAGCCGGCGTCCAATCATCCAATGGAAAAGTGGATCATTGGGGGTGAACTGATCGGCTTGCCTTTCATGACTATTGGCTTCTTCGACTTGGCCTAACGACTGTTTTGCGCCGGCGAGCTCGTTATTTACCAGCGCCAGGCGCGGATTGCGCTGCACGGCATCGGTCCACATCGAAATTGCTTCGTCCCTGCGGCCAAGCTGCCACAGCGATTCGCCCTTTTCCTGACGCGCGAGTATCAAATCGTCCCGTTCGGCTAGTGCCTGACTCAGACTCGCCTGGGCCTGGTCGTAACGCCCCAGCCGATTCAAGATCGCGCCGCGGTAATAGAGACTCAAAGCCTTCCCCTCTGCTTTCTGATAAGCCGCGGCCTGGCCGAGCAATTGCACGGATTGTTCTGTATTGCCCAGGAGATATTTAAACCATGCCAGCTTCGGCAGCGTTTCACTATTTACAAACAGTCCAAGCTTTGAAGCAGCCTGAAGATGTCCCTCTCCCTCGACGATGTTATCGCGGTCAACGGGATTGAGCCAGCGAGCGGGGTCGATCTGCGCCAGCGCCAGCTCGTCGGGCAGATGAACTTTCTGGAATGCGCGGTTACCCAGTACCTCGTGATAGCGCACCCAGCCACTGTGAATATTCAAGCC
>QHOS01000089.1 GCA_003219415.1 Verrucomicrobiota bacterium
GAATTCATGTCTTTGCTTCGCCGCAATGTATCAAGGTGACGAGATCACGACGATTGAGGGTGTTGGGCAACCGGAAAACTTACATCCAATGCAGGAAGCGTTCGTTTCGCATGACGCCTATCAATGTGGTTATTGCACATCCGGCCAAATCATGTCGGCGGTTGCAATGTTGAGCGAACCGTGCGGACCAGAGGATGCCGAAGTGAAGGAATTCATGAGCGGCAATATTTGTAGGTGCGGCGCATATCAAAACATCGTGGCGGCAATTCAGAGTGTGCGGCAAGGCACGGCGAAAGAGAAGCAAGCATGAAACTGTTCGAACTCTCGCGCGCAGACGATCCCGGCCAGGCCATTGCCGCGGGTGCGAAAGCGACGACCGCACAACAGGGAGCTGACATTCGCTTCATCGCTGGCGGGACAACGCTGATTGATTTGATGAAGCTGAATGTCGAGACGCCACAGAAAGTGGTGGACGTAACTCATCTGCCGTTCGGCAAGATCGAAACGCTGGCTGACGGCGGCCTGAAGATCGGCGCAATGGTCCGCAATTCTGAGCTCGCTTATCACCCGGTCGTTCGCAAAGACTACGCCGTCCTGTCCGAAGCTATTTTAAGCGGGGCATCGCCCCAGCTTCGAAACATGGCGACTACTGCGGGCAACCTCTTGCAACGAACCCGCTGCATGTATTTCCGCGACACCGCCATGCCTTGCAACAAACGCGAGCCCGGCTCGGGTTGCGCGGCCATCACGGGTGTAAACCGTAGTCTCGCCATTCTGGGCACAAGCGAACATTGCATCGCCACAAATCCATCTGATATGAACGTGGCATTGGCTGCCCTCGAAGCGACCATTCACATCCGTGGGACCAAAGACGAACACAGCATTCCGATTAGTGATTTTCATCTGCTTCCCGGAGACACACCGCAGCGTGAGACCGTTTTGGAGCCGGGCGATTTGATCATCCACGTCACCCTGCCGCCGCCCGCGCCACGCAGCCGCTCGCTGTATTTGAAATTGCGCGACCGCGCTTCGTACGAATTTGCACTCGCGTCTGCTGCAGTTGTGGTCACGGCCACGGGCGGAAAGATCACGCGCGCTCGCGTCGCGTTAGGTGGCGTCGGCACGAAACCGTGGCGATCACCAGAGGCTGAAGCGGAACTGACCGGCCAGACGGCGACAGAAACCGTGTTTCAAAAAGCTGCGGAGGCCGCGCTACGCGATGCCAAACCACAAAGTCAAAATCGATTCAAAGTGGAATTAGCCAAACGCTGCCTCGTGCACGCACTGAAGTTGGTGACACAAACCGCCTAAGGAAGATCGATATCATGCCGGAGAGCGCACAGACATCCGTAATCGGCAAACCTCAGCCGCGCATCGATGGTCCATTCAAAGTTAGCGGTACCGCGATGTACGCTTCGGATTTCCATTTTCCTGACTTGCTCTACGCCGTTCCGATCGAAGCGACGATTGCAAATGGCAAAATCCAAAAGCTGGACGCGGCTGCGGCTGAGAGAATGCCGGGCGTGCGAGCAATCTTTCATCGCGCAAATATCGGAAAGATTTTCCGCTCGGTCATGGGAAAGGGAATGGAAGGAATCTGTATAGAGCGGCGCCCTCCATTCGAGGACGATGTGATTCGCTATTACGGCCAATACGTTGCGCTGGCCGTGGCAGACACTTTCGAGTTAGCAAAAGCTGCGGCCGACGCGGTTCGTGTCACTTACAGCAAGGAGAAACCGAACGTCAGTCCTGACCTAAAAGCGGAGGACGATCCGCAGGTGGTCGCAACCACGTACGGCCCGGAACATCGTTTGCAAAGCGAGCGCGGCAATCCGGACGCGGCATTCGCCAGTGCGCCAGTCAAACTCGACCAAACTTATGTGACCCCGTCTGAGACGCACAACCCCATCGAGTTACAGGGGACGACTGCCATATGGGATGGCCAGATGCTGACGCTCTACGAGGAATCGCAGGCGATCTTCAATATGCGCGGCGTACTCGCGCAAATGTTCGGTCTGCCGAAAGAGAGCGTTCGCGTCATTACCAAGTTTGTCGGCTCGGGCTTCGGCAGCAAGCTTTGGCCATGGACGCATTGTCCGCTCGCGGCGGCTGCGGCGCGCAAGTTAGGTAAACCAGTCAAGCTGGTTCTTAGCCGCAGGATGATGTTCCAGACGGCCGGTCATCGCGCCCGTACCCAGCAGCGTATGCGCCTCGGTGCTACCCCAGCGGGCAAACTCGTGTCGCTCATGCAAGACTACGTTTACGAGAGGTCGATGCTCGATGATTACCACGAGAATTGCGGTGAAGCGACGGCGTTCCATTATAGTGTACCGAATCTTCGGGTAAAGTTCGGACGTGCCAGGCGCAACATCGGCTCACCGTCCGATATGCGCGGTCCCGGCGCGGTGCCCGGCCTCTACGCGACCGAATCGGCAATGAACGAACTGGCCGATCAACTAAAGATCGATCCGGTTCAATTCCGCGTTCTCAACGAACCGAAGATCGACGAGTCGTTAGGTGTTCCGTTCTCATCACGCCATTTACTCGAGTGCCTTCAGTTGGGAGCAGAAAAGTTTGATTGGTCAAAGCGCACTCCCGAGGTCGGCTCGATGAAGCGCGATGGGTTGACGCTTGGTTGGGGTATGGCAACGGCTGCGTGGGTTGCCGCGCGATTTGCCGCTGAAGCCAATATCCAGCTTCGGGACGATGGCACCACCCGAATCGCATGCGGCACGCAAGACATCGGTACCGGTACGTACACAATTCTTGCGCAGCTTGCGGCGGAAAAAGCCGGTGTGACGCTCGACAAAGTCGAAGTAGCTCTGGGTGATACATCGCTTCCGGAAGGTCCTGTCTCGGGTGGTTCAATGGCAACTGCATCGGTTATTCCAGCAGTTCTTGCCGCGGCGGACGACGCAATCAAATCACTGCTGACCGTCGCGACGACGACGCCCGGTTCGCCTTTCGAAAAACGCAAAAATGACGAGCTCGCTTTCGAAAGTGGCCGTGTTTTTGTCAAAGCGAACGGTCCCGCGAGTGGCGTGCCGTTTGCCGATTTGCTCCGGCGTGCTGATCTCCGCTTCGTGACCGGCAGCGGTAAGTCCAATGCAACATTCGGCGAGGAAAAAAAGGAAAAGCCGAAATTCTCAACGCATTCGTACGGATGTCATTTTGTCGAAGTAACATGGCAGGCGGAGATTGCGCGGTTGCGCGTCAATCGCGTCGTTAGTGTCATGGATGCGGGGCGCATTATTAACCCGCTGACCGGGCGCAACCAAATCGAAGGCGCTGTGGTGATGGGAATCGGGATGGCGCTGTTCGAGCACACAGCTTATGACCCACAAAACGGCGCGCCAATCAACAGTAACGTCGCCGACTATATCATGGCGGTGAACGCCGACGTTCCCAAGCTCGAAGTGCATTTTCTCGATTATCCCGACAAAGAAATTAACCCATTGGGCGCTCGCGGTATCGGAGAAATTGGTCTGGCTGGCATCGCCGCCGCGATCACCGCGGCTACGCATCACGCTACCGGTGTTCGGATACGCGAGCTGCCGATCACGATTGATAAGCTAATTTGAAAGATATTTACGACATTCTGCGGGAGTGGAAGAAACGCCCTGATGCGAGCTTCGCGCTCGCGACATTGGTTCGCGTGCAAGGATCAAGTTATCGCCGGCCTGGCGCGCGAATGTTGATTTGCGAAAGTGGCAATATGATCGGCTCATTGAGCGCAGGATGCGTCGAAGAAGAGATTGCCGTGCGGGCCCGAGACGTTTTGCGAACTGGCCAACCAACGCTGATGAGTTTCGACACGCAGAAACGTTTCGGGTGTGCCGGTAAGATCGACATCTTCATTGAATGCGCCACCGAGAATTTCTTTGTTGATCTTGCAGAGAATCTGGATGCCAGACGCTGTTGCTTTGCGGTTACACGATTCGATGGCGACCAGATTGGAACTCGGACTGTGGAGTTCGACCATGAACACGAGCATGAGTTGGTGCAGAAAATCCATCCGCCGCTCCGACTGTTGATCTTCGGCGAAGGACCAGATAGCGCGCCACTTCATTCACTGGCCAACTCGTTAGGCTGGCAAACATTCGAGATTATCGATGCAAATCAGTTGCCACTCGAACCGGATGAATGGACAGCAGCGATTGTAAAGTCGCACAACTACGGACGGGATTTCGCAGTCTTGCGAACATTGCTGCCACTCGACTTGCATTACGTCGGTTTGGTCGGACCGCGCAAAAGACGCAATCAATTGCTGAGCGACCTTTTGGATCTGGGCCTGACGATCAACGCCGGATTCTTTGCGCCTGCCGGGCTTGACCTTGGCGCGGAAACCCCGGAGGAAATTGCGCTCGCAATCGTCTCCGAGATTCAGCGTGTGTTTGCCGCCACTTCTGGCGAGTCGTTGCGTGACCGCAAGATACCGATCCATGCAAACGCTACGCCTTCATTCCGACCGAAGTCGAGAAATCACGTGGCGGCGGCTAAAGATGACACCGCAGAATCCTTCGGCTCCGCTTCGTTTTCTTCAGCATGACAGGAGCGCTTATCCTGGCTGCGGGCGAATCGTCTCGGTTTGGGCAGCCAAAGCAACTGCTCCCATTTCGCGGTAAAACGCTCCTTCGCACCATCATTAATGCAGCGTGCGAAGCTGGCTGTTCGCCAGTTGTGGTCGTAATCGGGAGCAACGACGAAAAGATTCATCCGGAGTTAGCGCACGCAAAGGTGATGGAAGTCCGAAATGCAAATTGGCTGCGCGGAATCGGCAGTTCGATTCGCAGCGGCGTGCAAGCTTTGATCGATCACGCGCCGGATGTTGAGGCACTTCTTCTGCTGGTCTGCGATCAGCCAGCGGTGAACGCGCGTGTCATAGAAGATTTGATCGCGACGCACGAAACAACAAAGAAAGAGATCGTCGCCTCCAGCTATGCGGATACTGTCGGCGTTCCAGCTCTTTTTCATCGTTCCCTTTTTGAGCGGTTACTTTCACTCGGCGATGAAGCCGGAGCGAAATCAATTATCCTGCAGAACCCCGAGCGTGTTGCTCAATTCGCGTTTCCAGAAGGCGCGATCGATATCGATACCTGGGAAGATTGGGAAAAGTGCAAAAGCTCGTCTCACAAATAGCGTTGTCATGTTGAGCGAAGCGAAACATCTCGGTTCATTTGCCTTGTGGTGCATCGGTCCAAACTCAATCCAAGATTCTTCGCTCTGCTCAGAATGACATTTTGATACGGCTTAAAGGGATCTGATCGTCCTCAACAAGGCAAAGAATCTCGCAAAAAAGCGGATTGGCGAGGGGGTGACAAACGTCACCTACCGCCGAAAAGTTTCCGGAATGATTTGAAGAACCGGCCGGGAAAAGTTGCCGCTTTTTGTGGCAGACCCTGGAACTGCTGAGCAAATGGCCACTGCTCCCCGCCGTGCACCTGGCACGCAGCAGTCGGCACCTTGTCGGCGGGCAAATCAATGTCGTACGCTGTCCCGGCCGACATGCATCCCGTGGTGGCGAGTTGGCTCGAGGTTGAACAGACCGTGGCGTGTTGAATCGCCATTTTAGGTTGCAACGGATCGGCTGGATAATGTTGGGCCGCTTTGTTCATTACTTGTGTCCAGACCGGCAACGCCAGCGCGGCACCGTAACCGTGTGAAATAATTGTTGTTGGCTGATCGAAGCCGACCCACACACCGCAGGTCAGAGTACTGGTATAACCCAGAAACCACGCATCCTTGTAATCGTTGGTCGTACCAGTTTTGCCGGCTGCCGGCAATCTGAAGCCCAACGAGGACCGGGCGGTGGCGGCAGTCCCGCGCGTCAAGACTTCTTCCATTAACCGCGAAGTCATCCAGGCCGCGCCCGGGTCGAGGGCTGGCGTAGAGATATGCGCTGCGAGATAAATGGGTTTGTGGTTCGCGTCATCAATTCGCTCGATGACATAGGCCTGCTTACGCACCCCTGCGTTAGGAAAGACGGAGTAGGCTGCGGTCAAATCTTTCAGGTCCGTCTCGAACGAACCGATGTAGATCGCAGGACCATGCGGAATATTTTGAGAAATCCCCAGTGTGTTCGCGACTTTTTGGACTGTGTCGAGCCCGGCGAATTGTCCAACGCGCACGCTCATGGTGTTGCGCGAGTGGATCAGACCGTAGGAGCATGGGAGAATACCGCCGTAAGTTCCATCGGAATTTCCAGGTGACCAATTGCCCGCACCATCGATTTCACCAGGGCGAATCGGACCATCGCTGATGGCCGCCCCCGGCAGGAGTCCGTGGCTAAAGGCGACCGTGTAAACGAATGGCTTAAATGCGGAACCCACCTGTCTGTTTGCTGGAACCAGCGCGCGATTGAATTTGCTTTGCGCGTAATCGCGCCCGCCGACGAGTGCGCGAATTCCACCACTGGTATTGTCAACGACAACCACCGCGCCTTCCAAATAAGGCATGGCCGAATCCCCTTCTCCGTTTTCGGGCGGATGATAGTTTGCTTTTACCGGATGATGAAAATTGGATTGATGCTCGATTTTGGTGAGCTGTGTTTCGAGCGCGTCTTGCGCGGCGTTTTGCACTGACGGATCGAGCGTCGTGTAGATCGAGAGACCACCATTATCGATCTGGTCCTGTGTCAGGATCAAATTAAGGTCGCGCTGCACAGCGTCCATCGCATAATTCTCCTGAACAAAAGGCATACGCCTGGGGCGCGGCGCGATCTTTGCACGCTTGGCGGCTTCGGCGTCCGCTGACGAAAGTTTTTTCAATGCCACCATCCGATCCAGAACGGCATTGCGTTGGATCCTCGAGCCTTCCGGATTCTTTAACGGTGAAAATCGATTGGGGCTGCGGATCAATCCTGCCAGGAGAGCCGCCTCGGGCAGGTTCAGCTTGGACGCGCTCTTGCCGAAGTACGCTTGCGATGCGGTCTCAACTCCGTAGCAACCATTGCCGAAATAAATCCGGTTTACGTAAAGCTCGAGAATCTGCTGTTTGGTAAATTGGCGTTCGATCCGCAGCGCCACCATTGCTTCGAGCAATTTCCGGCTGAGAGTGCGGCCGCCGAGGGGAAGGCTGTTGCGGGCGAGCTGCTGCGTGATACTGCTCGCCCCTTCTTTGGGTGAGCCGCTCATAACGTCGCGGACCAGAGCACGCAGAATTCCGCGCCAATCAATCCCCTTGTGCTCGTAAAAGCGACTGTCCTCGCGCGCCAACACCGCGGCGATAAAGAACGGCGAGACTTCGCTAAGAGAAACCTTTAGGCGATTTGCACCGGCCAGGCGGCTATAAATTTTTCCATCGACATCATAAACTGTATTTCGCTCCGGCATCTCGCCGACATTTTTCATGTCGAACGTTTGCGCCCATGTGCCGTAAAAGAGGAAAATCGCGAAGCCGGCTCCCGCCAACAGAATGAGCAGAGTGACTTTCCAGCCGTAACGGAAAAGACGGCTCCCGCCTTTCTTTTTTCTCGAGCGAAGGCGAGCGAAGAATTGCATTACTGAAAGGTTAAAAAAGTTAAAAGAGTTACAAGGTTAAAAGCGGCTTAACCTTCTGACTCTTCAACCTCTCAGCGGTTCAACGACTTAACCCATTTAACGTTGTAACCTTTTTAACAAATTAGAGGTTCAGCTTTACCACGCCTTCGTGTTGCTCGGTAGCACACGGTGCATTCGTAGGAACATCCGTAGCCGCGTCGCTGGGCTGGACGACTTTGTTGTCGATCAAGTAGCTTTCGACCTCTTCGCCGCTCACATCCGCGAGCATATGCCCATTAATTTCCACGCAGGGCGAGAGCGGCTGCCCGCTCTTGGTCTCCATCTCCCAACGAAACGCAGGATTCTGGATAATATCCTTCTCCGTATAAGGAAGATTGTATTTGGCCAACACGGCGCGCACACCGGCGCTCCAGCCGCAAGATGTTTTCAAATAGGCAGTAATTTCAGACGTTTGCATCGTGGGAATATATCACAACTTCGAAATTTGTAATCCGTGGTCTTGCAATCCAACTCTTATTCTTCCCCCTAAAGGAGAATATGGACCTGGAGCGTCCGGCGCGCCCGGCGGTCGCGCCGAACCATGCTCATCCTCCTCAGAATCGTGCGCTGATTTTGTTTGTTAGCTTCTGTTAACACTACGCGCCGAACGAAATCCTAGTTTCAGAGACTTTCGATCTCCTTTCGCAAATCTTCCTTGGATTTGCCGAGTTTTTGTTGAAGTTGTTTTACGCGATATAAATCGATGCACACGCGCAGCGATTCCGGCGCGAAATCTATTTAGGGAAACAAAGAAGGGAACGCCATGGATTTTTCGGAATTTGCCCGCCGGGGGGAACCAAGCACCAGCGGTGTTCCGAATCCGATGGGATATTGCCTTCGCAGCCAATGGGTGACAACGGGTCCATTACCTCAGTCCTGCATCAGACAGCGGAACAATTCCACATTCTTGTGGATAGCGTCGAAGAATACGCCATTTACATGCTCGACCCGAACGGCACTGTCGTGACGTGGAACAAGGGAGCACAGAAGATCAAAGGCTACATGCCGGCGGAAATTATAGGTAAGAACTTTGCCTGTTTCTATACCGCAGAAGACGTCGCTGCTGGCAAGCCCCAACGTAATCTGAGCGAAGCAGCCCGTCGCGGAAACATTCGTGACCAGGGGCTTCGCGTCCGCAAGGATGGATCGACTTTTGAAGCCGAAGTCATACTTACCGCGCTGCGCAACGACCAGGGAACGCTCCGGGGCTATTCCAAAATCACACGCGACATCACCGATCAAATCCGCAGCCGGGAGTCCGAGGCTGAGAAAATCGCAGCGCAAAAAGCGAGCAAGGCCAAGGACGATTTTCTTGCGGCACTGAGCCATGAACTGCGCACTCCGCTTACGCCAGCGCTTGCGGCAGCGACTTACCTGGAGGACAACGCTGAAAAAATTCCGCAGGAGTTCGTGGAGGATGTGCAACTGATCAAGCGCAACGTGAAGTTGCAGGCACGTTTGATTGACGATCTGCTCGATCTCACCCGCATCACGCGGGGCAGGCTGCGCATCGACTTGGAAAACTGCGATGCACATATCATCATTAGTAATGCAATCGATACTGCAAGTTCGGCAATCGCGGCAAAGCAATTAAAGCTCTCGACCAACCTGAACGCCAAACAACATCACATATTGGCTGATTGCATCCGGCTTCAGCAGGTGTTTTGGAACTTGATCAACAATGCCGTGAAATTCACGCATCCCTCTGGACAGATCGCCATCCACACATTTAACGACGATGCAGCCCGTTTCCATTTCGAAATTACCGATAATGGAATTGGAATTGAACCTGAACGCCTGGCCTCGTTGTTTACGCCATTCGAGCAGGCTGACGCCTCTGTGACCCGTCAGTTCGGTGGACTTGGTCTGGGGCTTGCGATTTCCAAGCACCTTGTCGATCTGCACCACGGCACAATTGAGGCTAAAAGTCGCGGCCGGAGTTTCGGTGCCACATTCAAGGTTACTCTCGACACAGCCCCGAAGGGAGATGCGAAAGCTGAGTTGGATTCTCCCAGTCGTAGCAAGCCGCCAAAACCGTTACGGGTGTTGCTGGTAGAAGATCACCGGGACACCCGGCGGATGTTGTCGCGCCTGCTCACTCATTTCGGTCATCAAGTTTTGACTGCGGATAACGTGCGCAGCGCTCTAGACATCGTCGCCTCGGGAGAAATCGATGTGCTCATATGTGACATCGGACTGCCCGATGGAAGCGGTTACGAGGTCGTGTCACAAACTCGTCGAGCGCGGCCAATCAAGGCGGTCGCGCTGACCGGCTTTGGCACGGAGGAAGATCTGCGGCGCTCGAGAGAAGCGGGATTCGATTTTCACCTCGTCAAACCGGTCGATTTTCACGAGCTACAAACCATTCTCGACAAGCTCGCGGCGTAATTGACTCGCGTGCTGCTTCCAGTTTTACGACGCCGGGGGGCCTGCAAGCGCCTAGTGAGGTTCCGTTCCTCGCTTATGAGCATCCCCGTAGAAAGATCACGGTCGAGAATGCAATAAAGATTACTAAGAGCCAAACCAAATTGACCGCGATACGGTCAGACCGCTTAAATCTCCATCTTCGGCCCATCCAATCTGCCTTACCCACGCGAGTTCACTAATTCATTCCCAGAGATGACACACGCCCAAGTGGGAGCCGTCGGAGCTCACGGTGCAGCTCGTGTTCCCATCCCGGCGCGCTTTTTCCCAAGCGCGCCGGAATCATAACACCGCTTACGGAACCCTCCTGCCTGCCGATATGCCGATAACAAACAAAATCAGGCACACCACCAGGAACAGGAAGAACAAGAATTTGGCAATCCCCGCGGCTGCAGCGGCAATACCCGTAAATCCAAAAAGCGCCGCCACCAGTGCGATTATGAGAAAAATTAATGCCCAACGCAGCATGCTTTCACCTCCTCGAAAACAATCGCATTGGTGAAGCGCTCCGCGCGTTCTTTAACCTACTAAATCCGAAGAGCCTGCCAAATGCGTTGTCTCTGCATAATGAACACAATCCTGTTAATTATTCTCATTCTCCTGTTAATTGGAGCGTTACCTACCTGGCCGTATAGCCGGGGCTGGGGTTATTATCCCAGTGGCGGACTCGGTTTGATTCTTTTGATTCTGATAATTCTGGCTTTGGCCGGTGCAATCTGACTGAGTAACGACACGGCTCGAAGCGCGTCAATAAATCCGACGCTCAACGAGATTAGGAATCCGATCGAAGGCGACAAGATCCGTTCCCAGACGCGATTCTTTTGTATGAGAAAATATATTTGTCTGCTTATCGGCCTGGCACTCCTGGTGGCTTGTGAACAAAAGGAAACGACGGTCACAAATCCGCCCGCTGAAAAGAAAGAAAGTAACACCACTGTGGTGAACCCGCCCACGCAGAAAAAAGAGAGCAACACCACGGTGATAAACCCCTCGCAAAACCAATCTCCAACGACGACGAAGGAGAAAACTGAAATTAACGTTAACACTTCACCTAGTCCGCACTAGCGAGAAATTGCGCGCGGCGCATGCACGAGATGCGAATCAAGTAGAAATATGCGCTTCCTGCTATTCATCATTCTGATTCTTCTATTAATCGCGGCTCTGCCAACATGGCCGTATAGCACTGGCTGGGGATACTATCCCAGCGGCGGTTTGGGTCTTATTTTCCTTATTGTGTTACTTGTCGTTCTGCTGCGCTAAAGGTGGTCCTCAGCGCGCAAACTAACGAGCAGCGGCTTGTCGCTTTTAATCTCCACGCTCTAGAAATCCATCGGCTTGTCCGAAGACGATCGGACATGAATCGCACGCAGGTGCGAGATTAGATGGCTCGAATCACACTTTGTGGCGCAGCGGTCGCAGCGTATGGGTCAGTTTTTGCAGGCCTAGTTCCAGCCGTGTTTTCACCGTTCCCAGCGGAGCATGTGTCGCGGCGGCAATTTCTCTGTGACTGAGTCCCTTGAAAAACGCGAGCTCCAGCGCCTCGCGCTGAAGCCGGGGCAAGACTCGCATGCACTGCTTGAGAAAATGACGCAGGTCATTCAACACGAAAACATCGTCTGCCTCACGTGGCGAGTTAGGCGCCTGCTGGATCACGCGCTTTTGATAACGCTCCCGCACACGAGAATAAGCCTGACGCCGGCGCAACCGGTCGATGGCACGGCGGCGCGCGATGGTAACCATCCATCCAAGCGGCTTACCGGCTTTAGGGGAATACCGGTCTGCTTCTTTCCAAATCTGGATAAAAATCTCCTGCAAAACATCATCAGCCTCGGCTTCTTCATGAACGACTCCGTCGATTGTCGCGCGTAATCTTTTGCCATGTCGGTCATATAACTCGGCAAGCGCATCATAGCGCTGTCGTGAAACCGCTTTCATCAGCGCCTCGTCGGGCACTGAAGATACTCCCGGTTGATCCAGAGTGGATCCAATCATACTCGATGCCTCCGTGCCTGTGGCATTGACTCCGCTTCGCGACGCGCCGCTTGCTTGTTGGCGCCCCAACAATTCGGCTTAGCCATGCCAGAAACGAGCGCCGCTCGTGGATAAAGCCACTGATGTGGTCCCGACGGACATCCCAGAGTAGGACAATGCACTGTATATCTGCCGCTGCTGAAACGCCGGATCTCAATCTGCCTGCCTTTGAATTTTCGCTCACAGACACTGCAAACCCGCTGATCGTCGAGCGAATTCCAATTCCGGAATCGATCTCCCGCGCGCAGTATCGACAGCCGATCGTCGAGTGTGACGTGCGCGACCATAACAGGAAAACACCTTGCTCATTGCACCAAAACAAACAATCGGGACGCTGGATGATTAGGTGATCAGATAAAATCCTACCACGGTTCTCTCCAGAGACGGGAAGTCCTGCGAGCCCGTCCAGGCTCGGGCTCGCAGTAATCGGAGGGATCAGGCGTTAAGAAGCTAGCTTGAGATGCAGCGCGAATTTCCGCAATCGCGATGCCAAGCCGCCCTGTTCTTCGTCGCGATCCGCTATCTTCGAAGAAGCACCGTTGTGATCCTCAGATGTCGTCGTCGTCGCCAGCGCCACGAGTTCGTCCGTGGGCAATACCCAATCCATCGGAATGGAGTTACATCGCTCTGTTGGACAACTCAGTCGTAACGGTCCATTTCCCCGCGTTCCACCGTTTATCTGAATTTGCCCACCGACAATAATCTTGCCGCAAACGAGACAGAAACGTTTGTCATCCAGCGAATGCCACTCCCGAAACTGATCGAGCCGCCGCAGCATATCCAGTTTATCTGGATCGGGCAACCTGCTCGGTGGGGAAGAGCTCATGAAAAAACATATACACCCCCGTCGATTGACAGAACAATCAGGCGCGCGTCGGATTTACCCATCGGTGAAAACCTTATGGCGATGTTATGCTCTGGCCCGGTCAAGTTTGTGTTCGGAGGGACGATTCCGATTTAACGCCCGTAACCTTGGGTGTCTTGTCATTCCAAGCGCAGTCAAGGAATCTCCAATTCCAAGGAGGAAATAATCAGAGCTATCTCGACTCCGCTCCACATGACAATTGAATGATGGTCGCGCGATGTAGCCGCGATCGATGATCTCGGCAGATGGAAAGATACGCCCGACGTTCTACCAGCCGGGATCGCCGATCCCGGCTACAGAAAAAAACCACATCCAATTCCACGGAGGCGTGCGTTCTACACGCGAATGAAGAAAAACAATGGTCACATTTCGCGTGAGCGCCGCGCCATGGACTATGCGCTGGCGGCAATGGAACAGATGGAGTTGTACTGCCAGGCTCACCCCGGGAGCCCAGCGGCGGTTCGCCGTCCCCGATTATTTGTTCGCGGCGAGCTTTGGATCGCGCTGCTCGGCCCAAGCGTGGAAGAAGGAATCGTTGGCATTGGGTCAACTGTCGCCGCCGCCTTGCGCGCGTTTGACGCGCAATACCTGGCTGGATTGCGACCGACCGCTGAGATGATGAGCGACCTTCGAACAACGCGGAGCATGTCCTCCGCAGCTGTTTAATCCCATCTCGAAAGATGGAGCGCGAGTCACCGCAACTAGTCTGTCACAACCGGTGTTAAATCGTGACACGAATCAAAGGTGAATAGTAAAGGATTTACGAGAAGGGAGAATCGTTAATGAGGGCGGGACGACTGAGGCGGACGCGCTCGAGAACATCGAAGTCCAAACGCGGAGCGAGCAAACATAACAAGGCAATGCGGTGCGCAATACCACATGATGACGCCTCCACCCAGTTTGAATCAACGCACAGTCTTCTTCTTTCGTCGCTAAGATATTGGGAAGTTGAGCGTGATCTGATCGAGGAACGTATCGCTGCCCTTAGGTCGCTGACCGTTCCTTCGTGAGGTAAACCAAACTCAATGAGCCCACGCTCCAGCGCCGGCTGCGTGGACGCTGAACCCCGGGGTCTGAATTCTTTTGCGACGGCCCGATGCAATCCCTTCACTGGCAAATCGCTTCGACCAATCGCGTAAAACCATTGGCATCTTGAATCTACTCCAGTAACGAAGCATTATTGGTTGTTGGTTAGGAGACCGAATGCCCCCGCGCAAACAAGCAAGAAACGCTTCAGCGCATAAAAAGCGAAACCGGCACCGCAGCAAATCGCAAAGCGCGGACCCTTACGTCACAGGCAAAGGCAAAGATGGAAGTTGCCCGATTGTAGGCATCGGCGGTTCTGCCGGCGGCTTTGAAGCGGCGATGGAGCTGTTACGCCATTTGCCGGCCAGAACGGGCATGGCGTTTGTCATCGTCCAGCATCTTGATCCACATCACGGCAGCCGGCTTGCCAATCTACTCGGCAAAGCTACATCGATGCCAGTCAGCGAGATTGCAGAAACGACGACGCCAGAACCAAACGCGGTTTACGTGCAGCCGCCGGACAAATGCGTGATTGCCAAAAATGGCAAGCTCACATTGGTCCGCCGCACAGAGAGACTCAACATCGCGATCGATCACTTTTTTGAATCGCTCGCAGAAGAATGCGGATCACGGGCGATCGGCATCGTGCTTTCCGGAACCGGTAGCGACGGGACGGCCGGATTACGTGCGATCAAAGCAGCCGGCGGTTTGACCTTCGCGCAAACTGAAGCGAGCGCGAAGTTCGATGCGATGCCGCGCAGCGCGATCCGCTCAGGTTTTGTCGATCTTGTTCTGTCGCCGGACGCGATCGCGCGCGAACTCGGGCGCATTGCCGAACATCCATACATCCGGCGGCCCCTGGCCGACGCAGAGCAGGTTGAAAAAGAGGCCTATCGCCAGGCCGACGACCTGGGTCGAGTTTTTCTTTCGCTAAAAAAGCAGATGGGCGTCGATTTCAGCGGTTACAAGGAAACCACGCTGATTCGACGGGTCAACCGGCGGATGGCGCTGCATCGGATCGAAAAGCTGAGCCAATACGCGCGGTATTTGCGCAACAATAAGAAAGAGATTGAAGCGCTCTTTAACGATCTGCTCATCAACGTGACACGGTTTTTCCGCGATGAAGCGCTGTTCCGAGCCTTGAAAAAACGGTTCCTTCCAACACTGCTCAGAAACAAAAAGAAAGAGCGACAACGAGAATTACGCGTCTGGGTACCGGGTTGCGCCACAGGCGAAGAGGTTTATTCGCTCGCTATTTGCATTCTCGAAGTGCTTGGCAACCAACTTTCCAAAATCCGCGTCCAGATTTTCGGCACCGACTTGAGCGAATCGGTCATCGAGCATGCGCGTGCGGGAATTTACCCAGGCGCGATCGAGAAAGATGTGCCAAGGGCGCGACTCAATCGCTTTTTCGTCAAGCGCGATGGTTCCTATCAGATCCATCGCAGCGTGCGCGATATCTGCACGTTCGCACGACAAAACCTCACCGCCGATCCGCCCTTCTCGCGACTGGACCTGATCAGTTGCCGCAACGTGCTCATCTATTTGAGCTCGGAATTGCACAAGCGTTGCATTCCGCAATTTCACTACGCGCTCAATCCCGGCGGTTACTTGATTTTGGGGCCGGCCGAATCAGTGGGCATGTACGACGAGCTTTTCAAACTCGCGGACAAAAAAAATAAAATTTACACCAAGGAAGCCAAGACTGGCCCGCGCGCGGCCGATCTCATTCCGCCGCGCGGTCTTGAACTCTCGCGGTTCGCAACGACAGCCCGATCTGGGAATGGTGTAAATTTCAACGCCGACATTTTGAAAATGGCGGATCGCATCATCCTCAGCACCTACGCGCCGGCGGCCGTCGTGATCGATCATAACTTCCTAGTGCAACAGTTCCGTGGCCGCACCGACCTGTTTCTGGAGCATACGCCTGGGCCAGCGACGCTGAATCTCATTCAATTGGCGCGTCCGAATCTCGTGCCAGACTTGCGGACCACGATTCGTCGCGCCATCAAAACGGACAAGCCTGCCCGGGCAGAGCGGGCGAAAGTTACGCTCCGAGGGAAAAGCTACGAGATAAATATTCAGGTTGTACCATTCAAAGTCCCCGGGGCCGATAAGCCATGGTTTCTGGTGATTTTTGACGAAAGCACGAGCGGAAATAAGCAGGAAAGGTTAATGCGCGTGCTGGGAAAAACATCAGCGCAACGTGAAGTGACGGATCTGTGCCGGGAATTGGCAGCTTCGAAGGATTCGCTGCAAACCATCATCGAAGAGCACGAGGCGACCAATGAAGAGTTGAAGGCCGCCAACGAAGAAATCGAGTCGAGCAACGAAGAGCTGCAATCTACGAACGAAGAATTGGAGACTGCAAAGGAAGAATTACAATCAACCAACGAAGAGCTGACGACATTGAACGAGGAGTTGAGCAATCGCAATCTTGAGATGATCCAGCTGACCAACGAGCTCAACAATCTGCTCGCCAGCACTCAAATGCCAATCGTCATGGTGGATAATGCGTTGACGGTACGGCGTGCAACGCCGGCGGCCCGCAGCGCATTTAATATTTTGCCCACCGACATCGGCCGACCATTAAGCGAGCTGCGACCTAACATCAATATTTCCGACCTGGAAGATATCTTGCGCGAAGTAATCGAAACGCTGGGAACACTCGAGCGTAAAGTGACCGATAAGGAAGGCCGTCCGTACTCACTGCGGGTCCGGCCATATCGCACAAGTGACGACAAAATCGACGGCGCCGTCATCACGCTGGTGGACGTCGAGGGAGGGAGGGAAGGCGACGTAGTCAAATCACGTCGCCAGGCAAAAAATGCCTCATCGCGCCAATAAGAAGCGTCGGCTCACACGTGCTCGCCATAGCAGCGCAGCAGACCGCCGGGACAATCGCGGATCGCCTCGGGCGTCCTTGAACACAACACGAGGAATGTCCCCTGGGTCGCGGAAGTTTTTATCCGAACCCGCAAAGAGGAAGGCCGCTAAGAGGCATCCGCCGATTCGCTCCACGCGGAACGGGGCAATCCGAAACCCGAAGACGGAACTGGAAGCCGCCACACAGCGATTTGTCGATCTTTACGATTTCGCGCCGATTGCATATGTCAGCTTCGGCCGGGCCGGGCGAATTGAGGAAGCCAATCTGATGGCGGCCGAGTTGCTGGACGAACCCAGGGATCGACTCATCGGACGCCCATTCGCGTTCTATGTCGCCGACCTGGATTTATTCATGCTGCACCTGCTTTCCTGCCGCACGTCACAGCGACAGGTGAAGACGGAATTGCAGTTAAAGACCAGAAAAGGCGAACTGATCCCGGCGCAACTTCTGAGTACGCCGATCACCTCGACGACAAGAAATGGCGCCCTGCTCTTTCAAACCGCCATTATCGATTTGGGCGAGCGCAAGCGCCACGAACAGCAGCTCGCGGAGCAGGCGCGCCTGCTGGATTTGAGCAACGATGCCATCCTCGTTCGCGACGCAAACGATCGGATTACCTACTGGAACAAAGGAGCGACAAAAATCTATGGCTACACATGGCAGGAAGCGCTCGGCAAAGTGACCCACAACTTGTTGAAGACGGAACGTTCCGAGCCGCTGCCTAAAATCTACGAAAAGCTGTTTCGTGACAATTACTGGGAAGGCGAACTCGTTCACACACGGCGCGATGGCAAGCGCTTGACGGTGTTCTCTCGCTGGGTGCTGGACCGCGATGCTCAAGGAAAGCGCTCGTTTATCTTGGAAACAAACAACGATGTGACCCGGCGAAAACAGATGGAAATTGCCTTGCAAGAATCGAAAAAGCTTTTGGAAGAGCGCGTGCGCGAGCGAACACGAGACCTCCGTATGGCAAACAAAGAGTTACTAGATGAAATCGCGCGGCGGAAAGGCCTGGAAGGTGAAATTCTTGAAATCAGCGATCGCGAACAGCAGCGCCTCGGTCAGGAAATACATGATGGGCTTTGCCAACACCTTACCGCAGTGGCATTCATGGCGCGATCGGTCGCGTTGCGATTGAAAAATCATCGGGTCATCGACGCAGGCGATATCGAAAAAATCGCCCAACTGGTGAACGATGCCGCGACCGACACTCGTAATCTTTCGCGCGCCTTGCACCGTATCGACGTCGATTCAGCTGGATTCATAACGGCCTTGGAAGACCTGGTTGACCGGGAAATCTGGCGAATACCCTGCCGGCTGGAAGTCAAACCGTCGTTCCATATTGAAGATGACGTCGCCGCGGGGGAACTCTATCGCATCGCTCGCGAAGCAGTCATTAACGCTAACAAACATTCTGAGGCACGAGAAATTGTGATCAAACTGGAGCGGACGAGAAGCGAAATGGTTTTGCGCGTGATCGATGATGGTGTGGGATTTTCAAGTAATCCGAAAGCGAAGCGGGGCCTGGGCGCTCACATCATGGGGTACCGCGCTCGATTGATGGGCGCCCGTTTGGAGATCGATTCTCCAAAAAGGGGAGGTACACGCGTATCCTGTTATTTGCCAGATAGAAGGCTCCAGCCAAAGGAGCGGAAAAACAACCGGACACAGCCGTTCCCTGCGAGAATAGTCAAAGCATTAGCCACCCTGATCTAAATTTCCTGCATCGGACAATCAACCGAGCGGCGTATCATTTAAGAGGGAGACTTAAATGACACGCCCCGCAGGATCTCGACGAAGCCAAAATCGGCTTTACGACATTCCCATTCGGATCGCAAGAATGGTGGTAGCTAAATGAAATACGCCAGATCGACTAACAAGAATCCGAAGTGCGACCCACCAGAGGTGAAACGGATTGTAATTGTCGATGATCACCCGCTGTTTCGAAAGGGTCTTGAGCAATTGATTCACTCTGAGGACGGTTTTGCAGTTTGCGGCGAAGCCAACAATGCACCGGAAGCGATGGATGTGATCCGCAAACTGAATCCGGACCTGGCGATTGTGGACCTTAGTTTGCCCGGCGCCAACGGGATCGAGCTAATCAAAAACATCCGCGCAGAGTTCTCGAAGCTGCCAATTCTGGTGCTCTCGATGCACGACGAGTCGCTCTACGCATTGCGCGCGCTGCGCGCCGGCGCAGAGGGCTATGTCATGAAACATGAAGCGATGGCCAATGTGATCCAGGCAATCCGGGAAGTCTTTAGCGGACGACCCTACCTCAGCCCAGCAATGGCAGCACAGGTGATCACAAAGTTCGCGCATCGCCAGGCCGAAGGCGAGGCCGACGCCGTTGAGAGACTGAGCGATCGCGAACTTGAAATTCTGGAGTTGATCGGCAAAGGCAACGATGTGCGGCAGATTGCGAAAGTGTTGCATCTCAGCCCCAAAACCGTGGAGACCCACCGGTCGCACATCAAAGACAAACTTGATCTGAAAAATTCGCGCGAAGTAGCGCGCTTCGCCTTGCAATGGCTCAGCGCGCGTGGGGCGTAGGCGGACTGGTTCAGCTAATCGTAACCCGTTGAAACGGCTTATGTCCATCCCTCGCCGAAGGCCACCGGTCTCAAGACCGGTGTTACTGAGAGCCCAGTCCCAAGCTGAAGTCTCTCTGATTGCACAAAGAGATTGCGGCACTGCGCAAAACTTTGGATTATCTGCCACAAATGATGCAGCCCGCGCTTGAACTTGTCATTGCCGCGCTGGAAAAAATTCGAGAAACAAGTGACCGGGCACCGCGCGTATCTAGAGATGCGCTGGCGCAGTTGCGATCCACATATTCTCTAGCCGATTCCCTGCGAGAAGCGCACGTAGCGCCCGCACGACAACAGCTCCGCGAAGCTTCGGCGAATAAAGCACAGATGCTCGCGGCCGTTCGCGAACGCGTTTGCGGTTGCACAAAGTGCGCGCATCTTGCCCGCTCGCGAACTCAAACCGTTTTTGGGGTTGGCAATCCCGACGCGGAAATCATGTTCATCGGCGAAGCGCCCGGCGCGGATGAGGATCAGCAGGGCGAACCATTCGTCGGCCGTGCGGGACAATTGTTAACGAAAATTATTAAAGCGATGGGCTTCGCCCGGGAGGATGTGTACATCGCGAACGTCCTGAAATGCCGTCCGAACATGCCGGCCGGCTCGTTCGGGAACCGTGCGCCAACACCGGCAGAGATGCAGACATGCCGTCCTTACCTTCTCGAGCAGATCGATATTATTCAGCCCAGGGTACTGGTCGCGCTGGGCGCAGTCGCCGTAGAAGGCCTTCTTGGAGAACGCGGGACAATGCGGGAATTGCGCGGGCGCTGGCATTCATACAACGGCACGCCGTTGATGATCACCTATCATCCCGCCTACCTGCTGCGGAACCAGTCGCCCTCCGAGAAACGGAAAGTCTGGGAAGACATGATGCAGGTCCTCGAGCGACTCGAAAAACCAATCAGCGAAAAACAGCGAAATTATTTTCTGTAATTTGTAGCGGCGCTCGAAGAACGTCGAAAGACCCTATCGGCGGTCATAGACCGCCGTTACAGCTTGTTCTGATTGAAAATCGTATCCATCTGGCTCTTCGATGCGAGATGAATGCCCAACGACAAAATCATCCCGCGCACTTCGCGGCGCGGAACTTTGATCGCGTGATGCAGCGCGCTTGCGTCAGCTTTATGCAGAAGGACCAGCGTGCGCGCCCCAATTAACGCCGGCAAGACTGTCGCTGCGCGCACTCGCCGGTTCCGGATCGCGCGCGAATATTGCATCCCGCACTGCAAACCATCCTGCGCTGTTTCCATCCATCTTTGGTAGATCGGTTGGAAACGATCGGATCGGGACAAAATCTGCGCCGCACTCAGACCGACCTCTCGAAGCTCATCCTCAGGAAAGTAACATCGACCGCTTCGCAGATCGCTGCCGGCATCACGCAAGACATTGATCAACTGAAGTCCCATGCCGTAGCGTCGGCCAAGCGCAAGCATTTCGTCAGGGATTAAGTTTGCAAAATCGCGAAGATGCCGAAAGCAAAGTCGCGTCCAGAATTCGCCTACACAACCCGCGACCAGATAGGTGTATTCGTCCAGATCGGCGGCGCTCTGAAGCGCGCGCAGTTGTGCCGGATCATCGAAGCGATGCAAATCAAGCATCTGACCGTACGTGATCTTCTCAAGCACAGTACGAATGTCGTCTCGATCTGCTTCCCCTATTTGTTCGAGCCATTTCAGACAATCGGGCAACGAATCCAGGAGCGTTTGCTCAGCCGCATTCTCTTGTAACGGCACGAACGAGGCGACATGATTGATAACCACTTCTCGCGAAACCTTGCCTTGAATCCCGTCCGAGAGCATTTTTACAGTCTCCGTTCGCACGGTCCCCGGAATTCGAGGTGTATCGGCGACGGTGTCTGTTGTCCGCGCAAGCAGATATGCGAGAGCGAGCGGTTCGCGCAATTGCTGCGGCAGGAATCGGATTGAAAGATAAAACGAACGAGAGACCGAACGCAGGATGGCTGTCTGCAGGTGCTGGATAGAAGACTGTGATCGTGCAGTCATATGATGGGCATTGCCACCTTCGAGTGTATCAAAAGCTGCCGCACTCCAAAACGTGGCCGCCAATTTGATGCACGCTGTGCGCTTGCGTTTTGGAGTACGGCGGTGCTCTGCCGCTTTCACTTGTCATCCGTAGCAGAGACGAGTTGCCCATGCAGCCGCAAGAAATTACGAGAAATCATCTCCCAATATTTTTTACCTCGATGCGATTCGGCGCGGAGTTACCCAGGCCGATCTGACTGGCATAACTGACATAGGCAGCCACTGGGCCTATCGCAGGGAGACTGCCTCGCGCGCGCCATTGTTCGAAATACTTCAACGCGGTGGCATCCAAAGCGACCGGGTCCTTGCTTGCATAGAGTGTGGCAAGGTGAATCGCGTAGTTCGGTTGCGGCTGCGGGCCACCGGCATATTGCGCGATGAGGCCATCCATCAGATTGAAAACCACTTTCTTTGCGATGATTGGATTAGCATAGATCTCCGCTAGACTCTCTGCGCCAAAACGAGAGCCTTGAGCAAAGCGACGCCAGTTATCGATGTTGGGAATCGTCATGTTGTAAATGCAACCGGCGATTCCATTCGTTTCACTGATACTCATCACTGGAACATTGATGACCTTGTCTACTTCGCTGGAAATGATCCTGGAGAAATGACTCACGTTGCTGGTGTTCTCGGTATCCGATAGCATTGGCATTTTTCCTATATCACCGAAGTATTCCAAATCGCCCCATACGAGTTTCCCAAGTAAAGGAGCCGAGAGGACTGCTTTCGGATCATATCCATCGTGCGGCGCGATTGCCCTTACCGGGTAGCCATCAGCTGCCAGCCGATAGCCCGCGTCCTTGATCCCCCCAAGAGAGCGGTCCCAAACAATAATGCTGCTACGTGGATGCCCCGCCGCTGTCAGTCCATCGACGATTGCATTCACGATGTCGTGGTGCGTCGTGAAAAGTTCGCCGCCGGCTGCGCTGATTTTGATTCCCACCCTGTCGTTGGGAGAAACGAGTGACGCCCATGCCTTCCCTACGTCAGACTGCCCAGTCGCCGCGAGGACGAGCCGATTCACCATCTCATGCACGATCCGCGGGTTCGTCTTGTAATCTTTGATCGAGCCAGGATCGTGGACCGAGTACACGATCGATGGAGTCGGCGCAGGCTGCGGCGTTTGCGCCAGGCCTGAGGGAATGGCGCAAAACAGAATGAGAGCTACGTTCCGGAGTTCTGTCATGTCGAGCAAAGACCAAGCGATTCTATGAGCAACACTACGAATCACAACTCTGACGCTGTGGCGGTATTCATGTCCGCTGAGGAAACGCGCACAAATGCGGACGACACGCCTGCCGGTACAGCAGTCCCCATCCATCATCTTTATGTTCATATCCCCTTTTGCGCGCGAATCTGCCCGTATTGCGCGTTTTACAAAGATTTGCTTGATCGCTCGCAGACGTCGCGATTTTGCGAAGCAACATTGCGCGACCTCGATCAGCAACGCGCGAGTTTTACGCTATCGCCTGAAACCATCTACTTCGGTGGCGGCACGCCAACGGCTCTCACGACTTCGCAGTTGGAATTTCTGCTAGGAGGTTTCCGTGAGCGGTTCGACCTTTCATCACTTACAGAATGGACGATCGAGGCGAACCCCGGGAGCGTGTCTGCGCGCAAAGCTGCGCTTCTTCGCAAATTCGGGGTAACCCGGGTTAGCCTCGGCGTTCAATCCTGGGATGATGAATTGCTGAAGCTCCTGGGGCGGGAGCATAACTCACAGCAAGCCGAACAATCGTTCCATATTCTGCGAGCTGCCGGATGCTCAAACATCAGTATCGATCTCATGTTCGGATTGCCAGGTCAGACCATCGAGCAGTGGAAATTTACATTGGAGAAAACGATCAGCCTCGAGCCTGAGCACATCTCTGCGTACTGCCTCACCTACGAGGAGGATACCGAATTCTTCCTCCGCCACGCACGCGGTGAACTTCTGCAGAACACGGATGCAGATGCAGCGTTTTTCGAGATGGCTATGTCCATCCTGGAAGACGCCGGCTACCAACAATATGAAATCTCAAACTATGCCCGCAATGGATTTTCCTCAGTCCACAACAGCGCCTATTGGCTGGGAAAAGATTATCTTGGCATTGGGCCGAGCGCGTTTTCGACTGTCGGCATGCATCGCTGGCAGAATATTTGCGATTATCGCACCTACATCGATCGCGTTCTTTCTGGCCAGTCTACGAGAGGAGCCAGCGAAAATCTGACGAGCGATATGAAACGCACCGAGCGAATCGCTCTCTCGTTACGCATGAGCGAAGGGGTTGCTGCGTCGGAATTGAAGCATTTTCGGCAAGAAGCAAAAGAGTTTATTTCACTGGGACTCCTTCGAAAATCGAGCGGCAACTTCGTGTTAACTCGAAAGGGCAAAGAACTGGCCGATTCCGTTGCCGAGGCGTTTCTGTAGCGCTGGCCTGCCACGCCAAAGCCTGTTGAAAGCGGGTGTTGTGCGCGCAGTAGACTCAATCAAATTGCCCTCGGGACGCCGGCGGATGTGGCAACGTGCCAATTTTTAACCTTGTCACGCCGCCGATTACTGCAAAAAAATCGGCATCACAAAAGAAATCTGGACGGGGGTTACGGTTAGAAAGCTTGCTCCCGGAACCTTCTTCCCTCCCAGATTACCCGCCTGAAGCGGACAGGGTTAACCCACCGGGAAATCAACAAGAAAGAAAATAACATGAAGCCTCGCAATCTAATTCTCACTTCGATCTTGATCATATGCGTTGGGCTTGCGCCAAAAGCGCATGCAATAAGTCCGCCGCCGGACGGCGGCTATCCAGGCGGCAATACGGCAGAAGGGCAGGCTGCTCTACTTAGCCTTACCACGGGCACGTACAATACGGCAATCGGAATATATTCGCTTCTAAGCCTCACCGACGGCAGCTTCTGCACGGGTGTCGGCGCTGGCTCACTCCTTTGAACACCGCAGCTGAAAATACGGCTACCGGCGCAGGGGCACTCTTTGGCAACACTATCGGCGACAGCAACACGGCCAACGGAGCCTTCGCCCTTTTTAGCAACACAGAGGGTGGCGGCAACACGGCCATCGGCGACCAAGCGCTCTTTAGCAACACCATTGGCTCCCAGAACACCGCCATCGGAGCGTTCGCCCTGTTTAGCCACAGCGCTGACACTAGCCGCAACACGGCCACTGGGTTTTAAGCCCTCTTCAACAGTACCAGTGGTAGCGGGAACACGGCGAATGGAGCGTTCGCCCTCCATGATAATTCGACCGGCTTGCATAATACAGCCGTCGGCGTGTCAGCGCTTTCGGCAAATACCACCGCTGTTAACAATACTGCCGTCGGTTGGGTTGCGCTTCGCAATAATACCACCGGTAACGAAAATACGGCCATTGGTTCTTCTGCACTTCATGACAATAGCACAGGGAGCGACAACACAGCCGATGGTTTTCAAGCCCTTTTTAGCAACACAAACGGTGATCGCAACACCGTGACAGGTTGGCACGCCTTGTTTAGCAATACCGGCGCCAACAACAACACGGCCGATGGTTATCAAGCCCTCCTTAGCAACATAAACGGTGGCAACAATACGGGAATCGGCTATGGAGCGCTCGGAGCAAACACAACTGGCAACAGCAACACTGCCATTGGGGCTAATGCGCTCACAAACACGACTGGCTCCGGCAACATCGCGTTAGGCTCGAGCGCTGGTGTCGCTGTTCTCGCTGGCGATAACAATATCCATATTGGTAACGGTGGTGCTAATGCTGACGCCGACACCATCCGCATTGGCCTAACCCAGACGCAAACCTTCATCGCTGGGATTCGCGGGGCGACGACGGGATTTCCGAATGCTGTCAATGTGATAATCGATTCTGCCGGGCAGCTAGGTACCATGAACTCCTCACACCGATTCAAACACAAGATTGAACCAATGGAAAGCGACAGCGAATCGATCCTGGCGTTAAAGCCAGTGACCTTCCGCTACAAGAGCGACAAGACTGACACATCGCAGTTTGGTTTGATCGCCGAAGAAGTCGCTGAGGTAAATCCCGATCTGGTAGTGCGCGACGAGAACGGTGAAATCTACACTGTGCGCTACGACGCGGTGAACGCGATGTTGCTCAACGAGTTTCTCAAAGAGCACGCGAGGGTAGAAGAACAAGATCGCAAGATTGTGAAACAGGAAGCGACAATCACTCAATTGAAGAAAGACATGGACGCTCTTGTCGCTTGCCTAAAAGAACACGATTCAAAAATCCAAAGAGTGACTGATCAGATCGAAATGAGCAGCTCTGCGTCGCAAATGGTCGTGAACGATTAAGAGCGCCGAGAAATTGACCAGAGGGAACCCGGCTGTAGCGGCAGGCGTGTCGCCTGCATGATCGGAAGCGTCCGCGGCCGACACGGCTGCCTCTACAGTGGTCAATAGATATCCGTGTCGGCGCTATAACCCGAATCGCCACGGATGGAGCGCAAGCGAGCGCGACTGCCCCACTCTGATTCCGGTCGATTAATCTGCCCAAGCGTAATTTTTACCAGCCACGGCGCCGCCGCCAACGCGCCAATCGCGACGAGCGCAATCGCGGCCGCCTGACGGATCGAAGGTCTGATTTTGTCGGCCATCAGTATGCCCAGACCAACGCCAATGGCAGTCCGTGTCACCACCAGCAATGGGTCACCTGGCAATTGTTGGGAAGTTTTTGAAATGGATATCGGGAGAGACATCGCCTACCATATACGTCGCGTTTGGGAAAAAGAAACGGCAAAATAGCGCTTTGTCATTTCGAGCGAAGCGGAGTCGAGAAATCCCGCGATGTAACCACAGCGTAATTTCACGGGATGTCTCGACTTCGCTCGACATGACGGAAAAGTAGCATCATGCCCAATCCGATATACGCGCTTATCCTCGCCGGCGGAAGCGGTGAACGCTTTTGGCCGTTGAGCCGGCGCGCCCGTCCAAAACAACTACTGCGCCTCGTTTCAGACAAGACTCTTCTCGAAGAAACCTTGGGACGCCTTGAAGGCCTTGTCGCACCCGACAACACTCTGATCCTGACCAACACCGAACAGGAAAGCGCAGTGCGCAAATTGCTTGATGGTTTTCCAAAAGAGAACATCATCGCTGAGCCTGCCAAACGCGACACCGCCGCCGCGGTCGCGCTCGGCACGGGTTGGGTCGTAGCCCGCGATCATGCAGCCACGATGGTCGTCCTCCCTGCTGATCATGTCATTGCCAACCGATCGGCTTTTCAGGAAACGCTGGCCCTGGCGGCCGAAGCAGCGGAGGAAACGGGTGAGCTGGTAACTATCGGGACCAAACCAACCTGGGCATGTCCCGGCTACGGTTACATCGAGCACGGCAAGCCAGTCCGTCTGCAGAAGCGCCCCGACAACGACTCTATCCATCGAGTCCTGCGCTTTCGCGAGAAACCCAACCGCGATCTGGCCGAATCATTTTTGCGAAAGGGAAATTTTCGCTGGAACGCGGGCATGTTCGTCTGGTCAGTGCCCACAGTGCTGCGCGAATTCAACCGTCACGCGCCGGAGCTGGCGGATTTCATTTCCCAACTTCGCGCTCCGAAAAACTTCGAGAATGCTTTGCGCGACCGCTTCGGCAAACTGCCGCGAATCTCATTCGATTATGCCATCATGGAAAAGGCAGACCGTGTTCTCGTAGTGGAGGCAAGTTTCGACTGGGACGACATCGGAAGCTGGAGAGCATTGGCGAATTATTTTGAGAAAGACCAGCAGGGAAACGCCGCCAATTGCGCGATCACTGCGATCGATTCCAGCAACAACATCGTTTTCGAAGAGGATGGGACGACCATCGCACTGCTTGGAGTTCATGATCTCATTGTTGTGCGAACTAAGGACGCGCTTTTGGTCTGTCACCGACACGAAGCAGAAAAAATCAAGAACCTGATCGGCAAGCTTCCGCCGGAGCTGCAATGAGCCAACGCGCGATGAACCCCATCTTGGCTCTGGATTTCGGCCGGGCACGCATCGGAACAGCAATATCTGATGAGTTACAGTTACTGGCGCATCCGCTTGAGACAATTCCAGCTAACGAGCAGGCGCTCTCGCGTCTCACGGAAATCGTCCGCGAAAGAAAAATCGATCATGTCGTAGCCGGTGTTCCGCGCCGGATGAACGGACAAATCGGAACAGCCGCAACTGAAGTCCTTCAGTTCGTAGAAAAGTTGCGTGCCATTTTGCCATGCCCGGTTGTTACCTGGGACGAGCGCCTGACGACCGTCGCAGCTCAGCGAGCATTGCGTGACGCGGGCAAGAAGACGCGAGACACTCGCAGCTACATCGACCAGGTCGCAGCTCAGATGATTTTGCAAAGCTATCTGGATCGACGGGCCGCCAATGTGGAAAGCAAAAGTGATCAGTGATCCGTGAACAGCAAAATTTCGCTACCGATCACTGATCACCGATCACGAGCATTGAATGGCACGAAGGTTGAAACTCATCATCTCTTATGACGGTGCGCCGTTCTCCGGTTGGCAGAGTCAATCTCATCGCAATACCGTCCAGGATCACGTGGAGCGCGCGTTTGAGCGCGTCCTTGGCAAGCCGGCGCGCGTTCATGGCGCCGGACGAACAGACGCCGGTGTCCATGCACTCGCGCAGTGCGCCCACGTCGATCTTCCCAACGATCGTTTATCAGCCGCACGCTGGACCGAAGCGCTCAACGCATTGTTGCCTCCAACTATTCGCGTTCTTCGCTGCCAATATGTGGCGAACGATTTTCACGCGCGACTTTCGGCAAAAGGAAAAATTTATCGTTACAGAATCTGGTTAGCCCCTGTTCTACCTCCATTCGAATATCGTCGGACCTGGCACATCGCACGCCCAATCGATTTCAAAATTCTGAAGCGGGCGGCCAAACATTTCGTCGGCACTCATGATTTTGCCGGGTTCGCTGCGGATCGCGGCAAACCAGAAAAAAGCACGACCCGCACAATTTATTCGCTGCGTGTCCGGCAAGAAGATCCGTGTTTGGAAATCGAGTTCGATGGCAACGGTTTTCTCTACAAAATGGTTCGATTAATCGTGGGCTCCCTTGTGAAATGCGCTCTCGGCAAAATGCGCATCGAGGATGTCACTGCGCGGCTGGACTCCGGTCAGGAGGACCTGGCTCGTTTTGCCGCTCCTGCCGAAGGATTATTTCTGGTTCGCGTGCGCTACTGATCCAAAAACAGACGACGGAGACCGAGAAGGAGTTTGCTTTCGGCAGATTCTATTGTTTCACGGACTTAAACAATCGGTTTCGCGAGTTTCCAGCTCGCCAAACGGAAACGAATCGCCGTTGCCAGGCAGCCCAGCCCATAGCGTACGCTTCTGCGAAAATTTATCGATGAAGCTTCGGGCATGTAGCGTGCAGGACAGGTCACTTCACCGATCGCGCAGCCGAGCGCGATGATTTGTACAAGGACCTGGTTATCGAAAACGAAATCGTCAGAGTTTCGGTCCAATGGCAGACGCTCTAGCAATTGGCGCGAATAGGCGCGGTAACCAGTGTGATATTCCGATAGTTTCGCGCCGATGAGAACATTTTCCGCAAGTGTTAGAAACCGGTTTGAGACGTATTTCCACCAAGGCATACCGCCACGCAGCGCGCCCCCGCCAAGAATACGCGAAGCAAGTACGCTGGGATAAAGGCCACTCGCCACCAGAGCCGCCATCGCGGGGATTAACTGCGGCGTGTACTGATAGTCGGGATGAATCATGATGATAATGTCCGCACCTGCAGCCAGCGCCAGGCGATAACAAGTTTTTTGGTTTGCGCCGTAGCCGCGATTTTTGGGATGGACTTCTACCTGAACCCGTTCAAGCGTTCGCGCGATTGCAACCGTATCGTCGTGACTGGCGTCGTCCACGATGATCACAAGATCAACAATCCTCTGTGCCATCACTTCGTCGTAAGTGCGTTGCAAAGTGCGCGCCGCGTTGTAAGCAGGCATCACCACCACAATTTTCTGGCCGTTTAGCATCCTCGTAGCCGAATATCCGCTGAACCATCATCTTGCAAACACCATGATTCTTTTTCACGACGAATCCTGCCTGGAATATTCGGCTCCTAGCCATCCTGAGTGCCCAGCTAGAATCGCGCGCAGCGTTCCATCACTAAAAGGGCGACATCCTGATTGGGAATGGCGCATTCCCAAGCCTGCCAGTGAAGCAGCTCTGTTGCGGGCGCATCCGCGTGATCATGTGGAAAGGATCAGAAACGCAACGCGTGACTTTGACGCGGACACGCCTGTTTACCCAAACATTTACGAACATGCTTTGCGTTCTGCAGGCGCGGCGATCGAAGCTGCGCGTGCAGCGCTGTGCGGCGAGCGCGCATTCAGTCTCATGCGGCCGCCTGGACATCACGCAACCCGGAATCGCGCGATGGGATTTTGTTACTTCAACAACGTCGCCATCGCCGCCCTTGATGCCCTAGAAGACTCCGCCAACCGTGTTGCGATTTGGGATTTCGATGCGCATCACGGCAATGGGACCGAAGCGATTGTCGCGACCAATTCGCGGATTGCCTTTGCATCCATCCATCAATTTCCCGGTTACCCAGGAACGGGCACAAAATCGTTTGCGAATGTGACGAATTATCCACTCGGCCCCGGGACGCCCCGAAACCAACATCTCGAGACGGCGAAGCGTGCGCTGGAAAAATTGGTAGCGTTTAACCCCGATCTGCTCCTTGTTTCGGCAGGCTTCGACGCCTACGCATGCGATCCACTGGTGCAGATGATGCTCGAGCGCGAGGATTTCAGCACGCTTGGAGAATTTTTGCACAAGATCGATACTCCGACGGCTGTGATCCTCGAAGGCGGTTACAGTGAGGATCTCCCAGAGCTGATCGATGCGTTTCTAACAGCGTGGACGTCGAAATA
>QHOS01000090.1 GCA_003219415.1 Verrucomicrobiota bacterium
TCGGCGTTAATCAATTGCACGTTTACACGCACTCGATTGCCGATGCGACGAACGCTGCCTTCCAGAATGGCACCAACTCCCAGCGTCTTTCCAATTTCACGAAGATTGGATGCTTTCCCTCGATACGGCATGACTGAGGTGCGTGAGATCACTTTCAGGTCGCCGACCTTCGACAAATTGGTGAGCACGTCGTCCTGAATGCCGTCCGCGAAGTAGGCGTTCTCTTTTTCGTCGCTCAGATTTTCAAACGGCAACACTGCGATTGACTTGTCGCATTTGTGGGCTGACACGCGCGGCAGAAGAAAGAACCCTGCGGCGGCGGAAATGATCACGCCGGTCGTTACAAGCATGACTATATTCCGGCGACGATGTGATCCGGGCATCGCCGGCGTTGGTGTAGCGCGAACCCCCTGCGCGGTGATGTCGTACACCCAGGCAAGGATCAGTGCGATTGGAAAGCCCATCAGCAGGGCTACGATCACCAGACGCAGGGCCCAGTTCGGCAATTCCCATGCGGGAAACGCGGCAGAGGCCAGTTGTATAACGCCGCCGGCAGCAATGATGTAGGCTGCCGCGACCCGGTACACCTTGCGCCGTCTTACTTCCTCGAAGAAGCCGGTCATGGCTACAGCTTTGTCGGTAGAGACCATAAACCAACGGCCACTATATTGACATGCGAAGTGGCGTTGGCGTTCACTTTATGCCGGTAGCCAGCACAGTTTGAAAGTGCGGGCTCTGCTTTTCCCGCGATACAACACTCACTTCGATTTGTTGGAACCCGCTCTTTTCCAGGAATTGGTGTAATTGCACTTCGCTGAAGCCAAGCCAATGGTCTGCATATAACTCCCGAGCCCGTTCGAATCGGTGGCTCAAAAGATCGAGAATTGCCAGCCGGCCCCCGCGTTTCAGAATCGCGTGGGCGGCAGCGACTGCTTCCTGGGGATGAATGGCGTGGTGCAATGCCTGGCTCAAAATCGCCAGATCGACACTGTTTTTGGCAATCGGCGGATCTTCGATGTCACCAAGTCGGTATTCGAGATTCTTTATTCCGTGTTTTTTTGCCAGCCGCCCACCGAATTCGACCATCTTAGGCGAATTATCGATGGCGATGACCTTGCGTGCGTTTTTCGCCAGCAATTGCGAAAGCGTTCCCTCCCCCGCACCGAGATCGGCGACCGTCAGCGGCGGAAGTAAAGTAATAAGCGTATGCGCCAGCGCTTTCCACGAGCGACCCGGCACATAGCTGCGGCCAAACTTGCCGGCTAGCTCGTCAAAGTATTTGCGCGCCTTGTCCTGACGTTTATGCAGAACAAGCTTCAGACTGGTTCGATCTCGTGATGTTTCCGGCAGTTCGCGGGCAAGCAGCCGCGTAATTTCTTCAACGCGCTCTCGCTGTGAATTCCGTCCGTGATGGTTGGCGTCGTAGTACACATTTTTACCTACCCGGCGATCGGAAACGACGCCCGCGCGTTTTAATTGAGCGAGATGACTGGAAATGCGCGATTGGCCCATTCCCAGAATCTGCTGCAACTCTGCCACTGAGAACTCTTCCTGCTCTAAAAGAAGCAATAGCCGCACCCGGGTCGGGTCGGCCAGCAGTCGCAACAAATTAATAGTTGACGCCATGAGTAGGCAACGATATATCGACGCATCATGATTGGTCAATATGTTTTGGACAACGTCAACTCGTGAACGCCTCAAATCGTCACGATGTGGACGCGTCTCTCGGCTAATCCAATTAACGCAGTAACCTCTTAACGAATTCAAGCCATGTCACGTCGCTATATTTTTTCTTCCGAGTCGGTCGGTGAAGGTCATCCCGATAAAGTTTGCGATACGATTTCCGATGCGGTGCTCGATGCCTGCCTGGCACACGATCGACATAGTCGTGTTGCCTGCGAGACTTATGCAAAGAGCAACGTCGTCATCGTTGGCGGCGAGATCACGACTAAAGCGGACCTCGATTACGTGCAAATCGTCCGCGACACGGTGCGCGAGATTGGTTACGTGAACGACGACGACGTTTTTCACGCGGACAAGCTTTTTGTTACGAACATCATTACCAAGCAGTCGCCCGACATTGCCCAAGGGGTCGATGCGCGCGCGGCGAATGGAAAAGAGACAGCCGAGCAAGGCGCCGGCGATCAGGGACTCATGTTTGGTTACGCGTGCGACGAGACGCCGGAGCTGATGCCCGCGCCGATCATGTTTGCGCATCGGCTGGGGCGGGAACTGACACGTATCCGCAAGAGCGGAAAAGCTGGCTGGCTGCGACCGGATGCCAAATCGCAGGTCTCGGTGATTTACGAGAATGAGAAACCAATTGGAATTTCATGCGTCGTCGTTTCCACACAGCACACCCGCGATGTGAAGCATTCGGAAATCCGCAGCTTTATCATCGAAAATGTCATCAAGGAGGTCTTGCCTGACGAGATGCTGAGCGAGAAGACGCAGTTCCTTGTGAATCCCACCGGGAATTTTGTCGTCGGCGGTCCGCAGGGAGACACCGGTCTGACGGGTCGGAAAATCATCGTCGATAGTTACGGCGGAATGGGACGCCACGGCGGCGGCGCGTTTTCCGGAAAGGACCCGAGCAAGGTCGATCGCAGTGCGGCTTACATGGCGCGCTGGGTAGCGAAAAATGTGGTTGCGGCCGGGCTGGCAAGAAAGTGTGAAGTGCAATTTGCCTACGCCATCGGGCACCCGAAACCGCTTAGCGTCCACATCGACACTTTTGGCACGCACACCATCGACGAAGAAACGATCGAGCGCGCCGTGTTGGCGACGTTCAGTTTCAAGCCGGCCGACATCATTCAACAACTCGATTTACTCCGCCCGATCTATTCCAAGACGACAAACTACGGTCACTTTGGCAAAATTGATGATCTCGAGGCGATCACGTGGGAACGCACCGATAAAGCGAACGAGCTGCGGTCCACAGCGCGATAGCGCCGTAGAAAAATGGAAACTTAACACGAAAACTTAATACCTATGCCGACAGCAATACAGACGGAACGAAAAGAGGATTACAAAGTCGCCGACGTTTCATTGGCTGATTTTGGAAGAAAAGAAATTTCCATCGCGGAGAAGGAAATGCCGGGCCTGATGGCGATCCGCGAAAAATACGCGCCACAGAAACCGCTCTCAGGCGTACGCATCACGGGCTCGCTGCACATGACGATCCAGACGGCGGTGTTGATTGAAACGCTGACCGATCTTGGCGCAAGCGTGCGTTGGGCGAGCTGCAATATTTTCTCAACGCAAGATCATGCCGCAGCAGCGATCGCTAAACGCGGCATTTCGGTTTTCGCCTGGAAAGGTGAATCGCTGGAAGACTACTGGCGATGCACCTATCGCGCTATTTCGCATCCTGAAGGTAAAGGTCCACAACTGGTGGTCGACGATGGCGGCGACGCCACGTTGCTGATTCACAAGGGCTATGAGCTCGAAGAAGGCAGCGACTGGGCCAAGACGAAATCGGCAAATAGAGAAGAACAGGTCATCAAGGATTTGCTCCTTGAGATTCATCAGGAGAATCCCTATCGCTGGCACGAGATCGTAAAGGATTGGCGCGGCGTTTCGGAAGAGACCACAACAGGCGTGCATCGACTCTACAAGATGCATCAGGAAAACCGGCTGCTCGTTCCGGCAATCAACGTGAACGATTCCGTCACCAAATCGAAGTTCGATAACCTGTACGGCTGCCGGCATTCGCTGGTCGATGGATTAAATCGCGCGCTGGATGTGATGCTTTCTGGAAAGGTCGCTGTCGTTTGCGGTTATGGCGATGTCGGCAAAGGCTGCGCACAATCGTTGCGCGGTCAGGGTGCGCGCGTCGTCATCGCCGAGATCGATCCGATCAATGCGTTGCAAGCGGCAATGGAAGGCTATGAAGTGACGACTGTCGAAGAGACGCTCGGCCGCGGCGACATTTACATCAGCGCGAGCGGCAACATCGATGTGATCACGCTCGATCACATGCAACGAATGAAAGATCAGGCGATCGTCGCCAACATCGGACACTTCGACAACGAGATTCAGGTCGACGCGCTCAACGAGGCCAAAGGCGTGAAGAAAACCAATATTAAGCCCCAGGTGGACAAGTACACGTTCCCAGATGGTCACGAAATTTTCCTTCTGGCAGAAGGCCGGCTGGTAAACCTTGGATGCGCCACCGGTCATCCGAGCTTCGTCATGTCGAACTCATTCTCCAACCAAGTTCTGGCCCAGTTGGATCTCTGGAAAAATCGGGACACCTACAAAGTTGGCGTTTACGTTCTGCCAAAGAAACTCGACGAAGAAGTGGCACGTTTGCACCTGGAAAAAATCGGGGTGAAGCTGACCAAGCTTTCCCCAAAACAGGCCGACTACCTCGGCGTTTCAGTCGAGGGGCCCTTTAAATCAGAGCATTACCGTTACTGAGAAGCTTGTCATTCCGAGCGAAGCCAAGGAATCTCTGGCTCAAAGCGCTTCGAGAAAGGCATTATGCTCTAGGACCGACAACCTCGCGATGTCGACCTGCAATGATGGATCGCGCACCAATGTGAAGCCGTCATCCTGAGCAGAGCGAAGGATCTCGCGCTGCGTACTGGTGAGACGCTGGTCCAGTGTAATCACCGATCCGATTGTGAGGTTCCTCGCTTCGCTCGGAATGACAACTCGGCGGCAATTTTGCGTGTTAAATAGGCTGAGAAGTACTCTTCGTAACGTTTTTGCAATTCCAGTCGCTGCCAGTCCTTGCCCGTGACAATTTTGCGGCAATTGGGCGCACCGCATTTGCATTCAACGGAATAATCGTCGTCGTCCGTCATCACCCAATCATGCGTGAGTTCTTCGCCAGCGCGGATGTCACGCATCGCCACGAACGTGATCTCGCCGCGTATTCCGAGATTCGCATCGCACGAGTGATTCGAATACAACATCGATAGCTCGCGCTCTTCGTCGGTCACTGGCGCGATGAACAAATTGTCGTCGATCTGGATTTCCACCGGTCCGAGCCTGGGCGTGATTTTTTCGCGCAAAGTTTTTCGATCGACAATGTGCCCGCCTTTCACGGCCACGATTTCGTCCTTGGCAATATCGGCAGTCGCAAACAAACCGCGTCCGTGAATCTTACTTTCGCGGACTTCGGTTTTCGGCGAGAGATAAGAGAGACGATGCATCTTGCCAATGCTAACACAGATTTACTTTCGCTGATTCGTGATCCGTGAATCGTGATCCGATGTAACGATTCAACGCTTTAACGCTTTAACGCTACCCAATGAAAACACGTCCAGCCGCGGTCATTTTCATTCTCGTCACGGTGACACTCGACATTTTGGCGATGGGTTTGATTATCCCCGTTTTGCCCAAGCTGATTCTTGATTTTCTTGGCGGCGAAATGACCGATGCGGCAAAATGGAGCGCCCGATTCGCTGTGGTCTTCGCGCTGATGCAGTTTTTCTGTTCACCCTTACTCGGAGTTTTGTCAGATCGGTTTGGAAGACGCCCGATCATCCTGCTCTCAAATCTGGGTCTCGGATTGGATTACATCGTGATGGCGATGGCGCCCACGTTGAACTGGCTTTTCCTCGGCCGAATTATTTCCGGAATCACGACTTCAAGCATACCGACCGCGATGGCTTACATCGCCGACGTTACGCCAAAGCAAAAGCGAGCCGGAGCGTTCGGCATGATCGGCGTGGCATTCGGCATTGGATTCACGTTCGGCCCAGCGATTGGTGGATTGGCGGGCGATGTCAATCCGCGTTTCGCATTTTGGATTGCAGCAGCGCTTAGCCTGGCGAATTGGCTCTGGGGTTACTTCTTCGTTCCGGAATCCTTGGCGCAAAATCAGCGAAAACAATTCGAGTTGCGGCGTGCGAACCCGGTCGGCTCGCTTACGCTGTTGCGCTCTCATCACGAACTTTGGCGGCTGACAACGATCCAATTTCTGGCCTATCTCGCGCACAATGTGTTTAGCGTCTGGGCACTTTACGCGATTTATCGCTACAGCTGGAGCCAGGGGATGATCGGATTGTCGCTCATGGTGGTTGGAGTCGTCACTGCCGCGATTTCCGGCGGACTGACCGGCGTAATGGTGAAACGTTTCGGCGAAAGACGGACTCTTTACATTGGCCAGTTTTTTGGATCGAGCGGAATGTTAGTTGCCGGCTTGGCCAAAACGGGCGCGTGGTTGCTGGCTTCGATCCCAATCATTTCACTTTGGAACATTTCCATGCCAGCCGCGCAAAGCATGATGACTCATCGCGTCAGCGAGCGCGAACAAGGCGAATTGCAAGGCGCGCTCCAGAGCATGCGTTCGATCACGTTCATTATCGGACCGTGGTTGTTTCTTCGGATTTTTGGATGGTTCATTGATCCGAAAAATAAAATTCACCTTCCTGGCGCGCCGTATTATCTGGCAGCCGCTCTTCTTTTTACGGCGATGTTAATGTCGACACGCATCAAGCAAGGACGAGTCGAATCAGAAGCGGCTATGCCGCAGAACGTGCCCTTGGCGCCACCGGAAGTTACTGCGACCGGCGCTGCACCGTTTGGCGAGGCGAAAGAAAATATTTGAGCATTCGCAGCGTATCAGCGATTGAATTGGTGTGAGAGCAATTGCGCGTTGCCTGATCGTTGCAGTTGCGGTCTGCTCATGGTTTGCGATTTCAAATCATTGTGCGTTCGCTGCGCTGGCAACAAAGACAGACTCGGTGAGAGCCGGGTGTCCGTTTCATTCCAAGCCCGCGAAACAAGAAAAGCCGTCGACTGGAGCCCAGTGCTGCAAAATTTTGCGCGCGATTGCTCCGGTCGCGGCAAAGAGCTGGATGCGTGACCACGCGAATTTTTCCAGCGTCAATCTTAGCCTGGAAGAACCTGCGTACGTCAGGTATTCGCGAATTGCCTTGGCGCCGCGATCTCTTGATACCGGGCCACCCGATGCGCATTCGTTCGCTGAATTGATTTTGCAGCGGAGCCTTCTCGCGCACGCTCCACCGTCATTGGCCTAACCAGCCCCGAAAGCTTTCGGGGTCGCGAATCTTCCGCTGTAGCGGCAGATGTGCCGTCTGCATTTGCGCAGGACGTCGCAGCCGACACGGCTGCCACTACAGAGAACGCAGGCCAATATGCAGAAACGAATCTCGATTCTAATCATTACATTTACGCTCGCGATTAGCGCTGCCGCACAGGTAGGGGCGATTGACCTCAATCGCCCGGGCAGCGAGCACAATTATGAGCAGGAGCATGAGAAGAAACAGAAATACACCTGCCCCATGCATCCCGAAGTGATTACGGATCATCCCGGCGATTGCCCAAAGTGCGGAATGACACTTGTGCCGAAGGAAGAGAAGAAACACTCAACGCTCAACTCCGATAAATCGCGAGTAGGCACCCAACACTCGCCGTCTGATCATCAGTCGGATTTGTCCCATCAGTCTCACTCAATACATGAGGGCCACGAGATGCATATGGAAATGCGTTCGTCTATCGACCTTGCCGATCCCATGAGCCGCGAAGGTTCTGGAACCAGTTGGTTACCGGATTCATCTCCCATGTATGGCAAGATGTTCATGTTCGACAACGACTTGCTGATGCTGCATGGAGCAATTTTCCCGCGTTACACCAACGTGAGCACACGACGCGGCGACGACCGTATCGATGCGCCCAACTGGATTATGGGCATGTATTCGCATCCGCTCGGCGATAACACGCAGATCGGCGCGCGCTTGATGATGAGCCTCGATCCCCTCACCGAAGGCGGTCGCGGTTATCCGCTCCTATTTCAAACCGGCGAATCCTGGCACGATGAGCCTCTGCACGATCGGCAACATCCGCACGATCTCTTCGACGAAGTCTCAATAAGCCTGTCGCAAAAATTCGATCACGACTTCAGCTCCTACATCTATTTCGGTTACCCGGGCGAACCGGCGCTTGGACCGCCCACATTCATGCACCGCCCATCAGCGATGGATGATCCTGACGCACCGCTAGGTCATCACTGGCAGGATTCAACGCACGTTACATTCGGCGTCGCAACAGCGGGTCTGGTTTGGTCCCGCTTCGGCGGGATGAAGATTGAAGGCAGCATCTTCACTGGGCGGGAGCCGGATGAAGACCGTTACGATTTCGATCAACCGGAGTTCGATTCGTACAGCGGCCGCATTTCCTGGAACCCGACACGAAATCTGGCGCTGCAAGTTTCGTACGGTTACATCAAAAGCCCAGAACAACTCGAGCCGGACCTGAAACGGCATCGCACAACGGCGTCAGTTATTTACAACCTCCCGCTTGGACATGATAGCAACTGGTCAAACACATTCGTTTGGGGCCAAAACCACGACACAGGCGAAGGCAAAACGCAATCTTTCCTGGTTGAATCCGATTATCAGCGCGGGCGCAACACCGTTTATCTGCGTTGGGAACGCGTGGAAAAATCCGGACACGAGTTGGTTCTCAAGCCACCGGATGAATCAGGCATCTTTCCGGTGAGCGGTTACACGATCGGTTACGTCCGCGATTTATCGCACGGAAACGGAATCGACATCGGTCTCGGCACGCAATTCACAATCAATAATCGCCCCGATACTCTCGACCGCTATTATAGCGACGACCTCGGCTACGCGTTTGAATTTTTCCTACGCATCCGTCCATCCCTGCACGGTCACGGCGC
>QHOS01000091.1 GCA_003219415.1 Verrucomicrobiota bacterium
GCCTCGGCGTTACTCTAGGTGTGGCACTCGGCGTCGGAGTAGCTGTTGGTGTCACACTGGGTGTTGGAGTAACTGTTGCAGTCGGTGTTGCTGTAGGTGTGGGAGTTGGTGTAGGGGTAGGCCCGGCACCTGGTAACGGATAGACGTAGGCCCCACGGCTACGTGTCCAGACTGAGAGCGTGGTGCTACCCCTGTCAATTTGCATGTCCCAGACCATCGCGTGCGGGATACCATTTTCGAAGCGTTGCCACGTAGGGGATGCCACGGTTACATCATCGGTAAAGTAAACGCCCCAGTCAGTGCCGGCATAGACCTGTAAAGGATTGTTAGGATTAACGATGATGGAGTCTACCGGAATGTCGGGGAGATCGCCGGTTTTGTCCGCCCACGTGAAAGAGCCGCAGTTGGCCGCGCATGTTACCTGGAAGATGTGACCCGGTGTCGTTGGCGTGTTGGCGTTAAAGCCGCCAATGGCCGCGTAGCCGACGGGGACATCCACAGCTGGCACTGAAGGATCGAGCGCAATGCCCAGCACAGGGCGATTCGGCAGGACCGTGTTGTTTCCAGTAATACTTACCCAGTTCGCCTGCGCTTGAGTGCCGGTGCCTAGATTAAAGCCGATCCATGCATTGCCGTCGTTTGTGCCAACAATAGCAACGCTTTGATATTTTGGCGAATACTTGACCTGATTGATAAACGAACGATTACCCAGTGTCTGCTTCGTCATATTTTGGGTAATAGGATTGTTTGTCACATACCAGTTAGAGGAGTTCAGGATGCTGTTTCCGCCGGCAATCGTCTCCCAAACTCGAGTCGTGCCAACAACAAGGTGGCCGCAGCCGCCTGGAACGCCTGCTGGTGGACAGTCATCGCCGCCCGGGATTCCACCATGGAAAAGATCGTACGGCATGGTGAAAGATCTAGTGTCGCCGAACCAGTTTCCCGACACGCCGACCCATGGGGCAAACTGATTGGTGCAGTTACTAACGCAACGATTGACCGCGCCCCCGTTGTTACCTTGGAAAAAGCGGAGACTTGACCCAGTGCCTACAGGATCAATGCGCGAATAGAATCCGTCACCGCCGACTCCCAGCTGCCATAGCACCGGTCCGGTTGGCGTTCCGGTAAAGGTAATCGAACTGGAACCGTTGTCCTGAGCGCCACCGCTGGCCTGCGGCGAGGGCGCATTGAGGAAGTTGCCACTGATGTCACCTGAGTAAAACTCGATTGTGTTTAAGCCCGTATCCATGTTAAACCATGTTGGATCCGTGCTTTGGTTAACGATGTCCGCGTTTGTGGTGCCGTGGGCGCCGCCATCATTCCCAATTAACAGGATGCTAGACGATCCAGGCAGGAAAGCGAGAGCATGCTGGTCCACGTGAACGGGGCCTGCAGCCCCGGGATACGAATAACCGCAGGTGGTATCATTCCAGGTAGTTCCCGTGCGCGTTGCGAACCAGACGTCGAAAGTATCAAAGAAAACGCGATCCGGATTGTTCGGATCCACGACGACTCCCTCGTCGTACCAGTTCTGTGGGTAATCGCCGGTACCGCCTTGGCAGTCTCTGAGTGCGCCGCCCTGGGAGCCTTCCATGAAGGTCCAGCTTGTACCGCCATTCGTCGTAGCCCAGGCGCCTATCTGGCAGCCAGGTGCGTTACCACAACCTCCGTTACTGTTACCAACGATCGATTGTGCTTGAGCATAAATATAGTTCGGATTACTCGGCGCGACAGCAATCTCCACTCGCCCCAGTTGATCGCCGGTATTGATGTCAACAAAAGGCGACCCAGTTCCGGCATTCATAGGTGCCCCAGTCGAATACGCACTGCCAGCGACCATATTACCAAACACGAACCCATTAGCGTTGTTCGCGATTGAGGTGAAGCTCGGGCAACCGCTCGAGCCCATCGTGGCGCTGTAAATACCGTTTGCACCGTTCAAACCCAGATCGAATTGCACCGTCGTGGCAAAACCTCTCACACCGACTGCCGCTAGAATGCGGGTGACGCCCCCGCCCATATCTGTCAGTTCCAGGCCTGTTATGTCCTGGCGCTGAGAATTAAAACCGTTAGTGGCGCACGGACCGGTCCAATTAACTCCGCCGTCATAAGAGAGGTAGAGACCGGTTTTCGCGCCAGCAGCGACCTTACTACTGTTATTAGAATCCACGCGAACTTTGCCAACCGCGTTATACTGTGGGAACTGACCCGGAGGCGTCGGGAAAGCCATGCCAAAAACGTCAGCGCCGAGCACGGTCCAGGTAGCCCCGGCGTCAGTGGACTTGAGGATACCCTGGCTACCCATGGAAAAGGAGCCGAAATTGAGATCGCCTGTGCCGGCATAGACGGTGTTATGATCGCTGGGATCGATTGTAACGCTGTCGACAGCTGTCGTGGAAATCAATGGATCATCGGTTACCACACTCCAGGTAGTGGTACTACTACAACAATTGGTTGTCTTCCACACGCCGCCTCCAACTGACCCAAGATACGCCACAATGCTGCCATTCACCGTGGTGGTTGGATCGACCGCAATGGAGTTTACTCGCCCTTCGGTCGTTGTGTAATCAAAACAGCCCGAACACCCAGTCATACGTTCTGGTTGCGGACCGAGAGCCGTAAAGCTTGTGGTAGTAAAGGTCAGTGGACTTCGTGGATTCAGCGTGGCAGGCGCTCCTGCAGGCACTCCGATGGGAAGGCGCGCATGTTGCACGGCGGCAGCCCGCAGCCATCCCGGATCAAAGCGGCCTGTAGGATAGGTCAAACGATCGTTCCAGAATCGTTCCAACCGCGCCAGATCGGCAGCTTCGGCCTCGGGTCTGCCACCGGGCGCCGGCATATACGGTAGTGGACGCGACGCTTTCGCCGCGCCTGAAAGTCCAAGGTGATCAGTGACAGGTGAGAAGTGCGCGAAAAGCGCTAATGCCACGCCCGCGAAGCAAAGCGTAAAGCCGATTAATGCGCGAAGATTAAAGAACCCGCCTTCGTCTCGTAGTCGCGGGACTACAGCGAGGCAAGGGTTGTGGCGGACAACTGATCGGGTGTAGGAACTTTTTTTCATTTTTAATCAGGGTGAATTTCTGCGGAGCAATGTTTCCGAGGAACTGAGACGCTGCTTCTGCCGTCGCTCGGCGCGCCATGGATGTTTTGTTTCGGGAAACTTCAAGGAGCAGGAAACGCCGGTTATAGATAGTCGCTCAGATTTGGTCAAGCCGTTTCTGAAGCGAGAAGAAAACTCCGCGACCGCGAGGACGCGATCGGCAAGTCGCCGCGGCGACCGCTACCCAATCAGTCCTCCCATAAAGCAAGAAACTCGCGAGTTGCCTCGCGAGTTCCCGCTTTACTTACTTTTAACTGTGCTTCTACCTTTTAACTATTCCTTAAGGCGTGGGACGCGGGTACGGAGTTGGGCGCGGACGCGGCGTCGGAGTCGGCCTCGGCGTAGGAGTAGGTGGGGGTGGCGTCACAGTTGGTGTTGGCGTCACAGTTGGCGTGGGCGTAGGCCCGCCGCAAGGACTGACGTCACAGTGGAAGATTTCCATCGAGGCAATTATCGCCAGGCCACTGTCGTAGCCGCCTGCTTTCCAGATATTATTAGTGCCATCAGTGTCGGCGGCGAAGTTACGCCCAGCGATTGCGAATGGAGTACCGATCGACCACGTATTACTAACCGGGTCGTAGATGTCCACCTCATTTTCGGGGGCGTTAAAATTCCCACCCAAGACATACATCAGGTTGCAGAAGTTGACCGCCCGGGTGTTGCTTGTGGCCGTGGGTATCTGGGCAATCGTGGAGATGGAATCAGCCCCTGGGTCATAGACGAAGGAGTTTTGAGTATCGGTGAGAACGCCACCGGTGATATCAGCCCCGCCACCTGTGTAAATTAGACTGCCGATGGTGGTAGTCGGTATGTAACCGAGCGGAACGGGCAGAGTAGCATTCTTCAGCACCCAGCCCGCAGGGTTAGGCGTAAACTCCCAAATCTGGCTGGTCCCAATCCCATTCGGGATGTCGAAGCCACCCAGAGTGTAGAGCTTGTTGTTGAAAACAGTGAAGCCACCCGGCAGAGTGCCCGCGTCGCCAGGCGGCCAGTTACTGGCAACAGTGGTGATGCTGTCAGCGACCGGATCATAACGGAAGACGTGACCGCTAGTGGTCTGGCCGGTGAACTCCGATCCACCCGCGCAATAGATATAGTCCGTTCCGCTGTCGTTAAGCACGCTGCAAGCCATGTTGTTCACGTGGTTGTCAGGGTAAGTAGCTGACTTAGTGGTCCAACTGTTGCTGACGGGATCGTACTCAAACGGATGAGTGAACTCGACGTTATTGACGTCGCGGCCACCCATCGCATAAAACTTGCCGTTAGCTGGGAAAAACACCCCGACCAACCGCGTTCCAGCGCTCGGCAGGTCTGGACCGGCTGACCAACTGCAGGCAGCAGGTGTTGGCGTGGGTGTAGGTGTTCCGCCACCTCCAACGAAATTGAACTTGCCGATCTTTGTGGCCCAGTTGGCATTACCCGTTGACACGTGGTATTCGTTCACGTGCCAGAAGTCCATGCCGTTGGACGGATCAATGGCAGTATAGGTATAATCGCCCCAGCGTCCGAAGCCACTGGTTTCTGCTCCACCGCCATTGGTCATGATCGCTTCACCCTGGCCGAGGTTTCCCGGGGGATCCCCTGCCAGGCGGCCGGCATAACGAATGGAGGGAAATATGCTGGAACTCGATGTGGAATAGCCGATGGCCGTGTTCCCGTTTTGATCGACGGCTATGCTGGGCATCCAGCGGAACAATCCGTCGCCGCCGTTATTCCAAGTCTGCTGTTGAACTGGCGTGGCGGGAAATGTGCCACCGGTGACGTCAAATTGATACCAGCGAACAGCCATTGGACCGCTGCCGCCCGCGTTGGTATAGATCGTGTGATCCGCCCACAGCGATTCGGTGCCACTGAGATTCTGGTATACGACTGGCGTCATTATTTTGTCCCCCAAGGTGTCGAGCTTCTGTGACGTTCCCTGCTGAGGCACGAGAAGGGTGTTGAAACTAGCATCGAATGCGTCAGTAAAGCCGCTGACTGTGATCTCGGCATTCGGCGTGTGGTTGGCGCCAGCGCCGAAAGTTGAGTTTGCGGGGGTGGCAAAATCAACATGGAAAAACCGGCCGTGGACCTGGGTCAAGGTCACGCCGCCGCTACCCGGGCTATCGATGGCCAGCACCATCTCATCTCTGCCTGTAGGCGGCGGATTGCCGGTGCGAAAGTTCGCAGCAACAAAGCTATAGGAATCGCCCACGCCAGCGAGGCCGACTGTAAACCCGATTGCGTTGGCTGGACCACCAGTTAGCATGCTGGCGCGGTCGAGCGCATACGCGCGGACGCCGTTAAAGGTCGTGGGGCTACTAAACAAGTTCATTGTCAGGAAATAAGCGTTTTGAGTGCCGCCATCATTCCACATCGCCATCTTGGGATAATCGCCCAGGAACGTCGGATTCCCCGGGTCCACTTGGATGGCGTAGAGGGCCCAGGGGCCAGCCACCGGGTCCGGGCTCTGGGACACGCCGACGCATTGGAAGAATGAAGTGCCGGGAAACGAGGGAAAAGCGAAATCGCTAATCACCCAGCGATCCGCTTGATGATCATAAAAAACAAAGGGGTCGCCATCGTTCGCGTTTGCGCAAGGTGTACCGGTCAAGCTCGAAAAGAAGGAATTGAACGTAGTCGGGGGAGTGAGTGGGTTGCCGGACTTGTCATAAACCCTGAACACGACGTTGACCCCCTCGACATAATGATTCGGTCCCACGTCGCCATCGGTATCAGGCGGCAAACAACCGCACGCGCTTTGCGATGAATTGATGCCGTCAAATGTGAGCAGCGGTCCCGGCATCGTTGGTGTCGACCGGAAAACGTTCTTAAGCAGGTCTTTCAACCATGGCGAAGAAGGAATCTCTGGTGCTGGCGCCGTCGTCCTCGGGTGCGGATAGCGCGTCAGCCGTTGCCCGTCGCTCTCTCCTTCGTTGGGAACATAAGGAAGCTTTCGTAAATCCGTGGTCAGCATGACCGGGCCGACCATTTGCACGATGTCCGGTCTCTGCGTGCCGGGAGCGTCATGCGCGGCAGTGGAGCGACTTGTTTGGGCCTGCTTGGTGCGGTTTCCCTGGGCGAACAGCGCCACAGCGATGCCGAGGAGGCAAAACATCGAAGCAGTTAGGATACGAAGATTAAAGAAGGCTGATTGCGAAGTGGATTTCTTTTTCATAGATGAAGTTAGTTTTTCCCTGCGAAGTGGAGTGGGGATGCTATCGGATGTGCCGGAAGCATGTCAACACTTTTTTAAAGTTTTTCCGAAATTTCCGCTGAAAAGATTTAAACCGCGGATGGCACCTATTTAGCGGATGATTTAGAGGTCAGAGATTAGCCAACAAATTGGTGGCAATTCTCGTTTTTCGCGGAAATGTAACAATGCTGTTACGATTTTGGCGAAGGATGCGACGAAAAGCAGAGGAAGAGCTGAACCCCGCGAATTAACGCGAATGATTCTTTTTCATCCATTTTCGTGTCTATTCGCGTAATTCGCGGGCAATTCTGTTTTCTCTCTTTCGCCGATTCGCCGACTCCGGGACTCAGGGCCTTGGTAGCGGAGTAGGACGAGTTCTCGGCGTCGGAGCAGTCCGGGGCGTGGGTGTTGGCCGCGGTGTAGGTGTAGCAGTCGGCGTTGCTGATGGAGTAGGTGTAGCTGTCGGAGTAACAGTAGGCGTGGCCGTCGCTGTAGGCGTGGGAGTGGGACTCGCTGTCGGTGTCGGAGTAGGGCCACCCGATGGAAAGACGCGCACATAATAAACGTCTTGTTCGTGCCCGTTGACCGCGTTTGGGTTGACGTTGTAAGTGGCGGCATACGCGACGTTGCCGCCCGTATTGTCAGATACAATCGTGATGTAATCGCCTATCTTTTGATTTTGTGGAAAGCCTGACTGAATATTGAACGAATTGCTCACCGCAATATTAGGCGCCCAGGTGACGCCACCGTCTGTGCTCCACGAATAGAATAACTGAGTATCGATGTTGTTTGCCGCGTTGCGCGAATCCAGCCATACCGCATCGATGCGTCCATTGGGCGCCACGGAAAGTGTGCCGAAGATGTGCCACTTGTTAGGGTTAACGGGATCGTCATTGATCCTGTGCGGCGCGCTAAAGGTTAGCCCGCCGTCGGTGCTGCGTGCAAACATCACGTCCGTGCCGTTGTTAGCACTGAATGGTTCCACGCTGGCAAGGACGTAGATGTTATTGTTAGTGCCAGTCCCGGAACGGTCCACCGCGATGAAGGTCTGACCGCAAAGTCCTATTCCATTTATGCCGCCCTGAATGAGGTTGCCACCCAGGTTGACATTAGTGACTTGGTCAAAAGTCGGCGTGACGTTCGGATCCTGCGCATTGGACGAGCGAACGCACCAAAACGGACTTCCACCACCGGCAAGAAAGAGGTTGCCGTTGGTGTCCACATCCATCGCTCCGGTATCAGGATTGTTCGGAATATTAATCGGACTCTGCCAGGTTGCTCCGCTGTCGGTCGAGCGATTGAATTCTCCGAAGTCGCAGGCAAAGAAGCCGGTCCAAAACTGATAAAGGAATCCATGACCCGTGCCGCCAGTCGTGTCGATGGTAAACCACTCCTTATCGCCTCCGTGCCCGGCTTCGTCGGGCGACTGCTCCGTGAAGGTTTGGCCGCCGTTTGTCGAGCGCCACACGTCGTCGCAAAAAAATGACTGAGCCTGGGTCGATTGGAGGCTCAGATAGAAAAAATTCCCTGCCTCATCGGACTTTGTCACTGGGTCGCTGCGGAAAATGTTATCCTGCAAGACACCGGGAAACGTCCAGTGTATGCCCGCATCCGTAGTATATCCCCAGCCGGACTGCCGGAAGTCGGAGTTAATACTGTTGAACTGCCTCCAGGCGATCATCATCTTGTTGCCATCTGTCGGATTCACGGCAATGGACGGCTCGTTCGCGCAGTCGCCGAGGATGTTGTTGCCACCTGCATCGACGTTCGCCTGAAAGCTGGTGAACACGCCAAATTGCGAGATCATGCGCGGCGAAGTCTCTATTTTTCGAGGAGCCGCCGGCGGCATGTTATATTTTTCGAGCGGCTCATTGAAAGGCGGCTTGCGGATGGGCGCCAGCGTTTGCCCTGACGCGGTAGCAAGGGCGAACGGCAGAAGGATTACCGTAGCTAATAGCTGACAGTTGATGGCTGATAGTTTTTTCTTCATGGCTGATAGTGGATAGCTGACAGTGATTTTACCTGGCGCGCCAAGGGAGCGTCAAAGCTCGCGATCCCTTTATCCAGAACAACAACGTTGTCGAGAATTATCTGTGAAGTTCTTTAGTAACAGGATTGAAACTCATATTTTCGCGGAATGGAGGCGGAACGCTGCGACGCCAAACT
>QHOS01000244.1 GCA_003219415.1 Verrucomicrobiota bacterium
GATCATCTTTCAGATGTGCATCAATCTCCTGCTGCTTCGGCATGAGTTGCGAAAGCGACTTAGATTCGATGAACCGGAAAATTTTATTACGGCGAGTGCGACCGCGTCGTAGTTCGCGCCGATTCAATTACGCGTGCGTTTTTTCTCCGCGGCCGAAGAATTGAAACGCTAGCAGGGTGACGAACACCGCGACGCAAAGCCAGGCGAACCAATCGCCGGCGCGGGTGTAAAACGTTTCCTCTCGCGTAACGTTTACCTTTCCCGTGATCGACACGAAACGGCCCGGGACAGTGGCCGCTTCCACCAGAATGCGACCGCGGTTGTCGCTCAGGGTCAATAGCCCGTTACGTGCCGAACGAGCGAGGGCGAAACCATTTTCGACGGCGCGCAGAACGGCCATGCGCCCATGCAGCCAACCATCCAGATTGAAGTCCCAGGCAGGCACCAGTAACAGGTTCGCCCCCTCGGCTGCGTATTCGCGGCTGAGCTTGGGAAAATCCATGTCCTTGCAAATCTGCAGTCCCCAACGTCCCGAGGCCTCGTCGAGAATGACCCGTTTGTCGCCGGGTTTTTCGGGTTCCACACCAGGGATGAGATGATGCTTGTCGTAGTTCGCTTCTAATTTTCCGTCGGCCGAATACAAACGGGAAGAGTTAAACGCGGCGGAAGGCTTTTTTCGAACAAGCCCAAGCACAATCGCCGTGTGTTTATCATTCGCAGCAGAAGAAAAGAGTGTGTCCACTTCTGCTAACGCACTCTCGCCGAGGCGGCCGATTTTTTCCGGAAGCACAACAGCCTGCGTTCCAGCTGGTGTGACTCGGCGGATCTCATCAGCATACTCACGGAGCAATTCCAATGCTTGCTCTTCAGAGCCCAGATAAACGCTCATCGGCACGTCTTTGGCGATGAGTGTCACCGCCACCGATTGGGCCGCGGGATTCGATTGCAATCGCCATTTGCCAAAAACAAGCGCTGCGCAAATGACCAGCCCGACAGCGACAGGGAGCAAGCGCCGCTGCCATCGTTCTCCCGCTCCGCTCAACAAGGCTGCCGCAGCGCCCCCAAACAGAAATACGATGAAGCTGATTCCCCAAATGCCGGTAATCGCAGAGAGCTGGATAACGCGGAGACTATTCATTTGTGTGTAAGCGAGATTGCCCCATGTGCTGTGAGGCGACGCCGTCGCGGCAAGATATTCGTACGCCACCCAGTAAACGGGAAAAGCAAGCGACGCGAGGAAGAGCGATCCGCGGCGAATGAAACTGCGGACGAATAGAACGCCGAAGCCGAAAACCGCAGCAGGAACTACAAAATAGAGAATGGTAATATGCGGTGGCAGTTCGATCGCATGCGTGACGTAATTCCATTGGTTCATTTCGCCGATCAACCACACGATCGCGCCAAAAAAGAAAGCAGTGCCGCCATGAAGTCGCGACGCAATCGCAAGGACTGGAATCGGCGCCAACCAAAGCGCCCACCAAATTGGATGAAGCCCGGTGCCGAGATACGCGAACGCCGCACAAGCGAGACCGGCGACGGTAATGAGAAAAAGCTTACGAGAACGCATTCGAAGAACGCCAAGATGAGATTGCTTTTGTTCGTTGTGCAAGACAGGAATTCCAAGTCTGAGATGCGAGCTAGCCCAATCGCAAAAGAAGGTGTGCCTGCTGGGAGGCGGCGAGATAGACTATCCAATCCGCATGCGAAAAATCCAAAAACCCGGAACGACGCGCCGTAAGACTGAAACGGGATGGAAGTGGCGCAAAAATTACCGCGCATGGGATGCCAACCGCAGAATCTTCCTTTATCCGGACAATTGGATCGAACCAGAGCTGCGCTTGCCGGCCCGGTTTCGCGTGCCACTGAGCGAATTGGGGCTATTTATTCGCCCACGATGCGGCGCGAAAGGCGTTCGTATTTTATTCGGCGGCAAAGATCGGTCGAGGCGCCTTGTTGCGGCTCAAACTTTGACCCATACCCTCGGGAAAGACCTATACCGGGTCGATTTGAATGCCGTCGTCTCGGAAACTATTGGAGAGACCGAGAAGAATCTCGGCCGCGTCTTCAATGCGGCGAAGGATAGTTGTGCGGTCCTGTTTTTTGATGAGGCGGGTGCTCTTTTTGGCAAACGCACTGAGGTGAAAGATAGCCACGACCGCTATGCCAATATTGAAATCAATTATCTCCTGCAGAGAAGCGAGAAATATGCCGGCCTCACAATCCTCGCCAGCGGCAATCGTACCAGGATCGACAAAAGGTTGTTGCGAAGGTTTCATTTTATAATCCCCG
>QHOS01000092.1 GCA_003219415.1 Verrucomicrobiota bacterium
TTTTACTTTTGCTCGGCGCCTTCATAGGTGAACGGTGAGGGAGGGATTCGAACCCTCGGATATTCCCGATCGCCTTCGGACCCCGCGTTTTTTTAATCGCGCAGGAGGAGGCCGCCGTTTCATTTCGTCCGCCACACTCGCCTCGCGCGGATTCGCACCTTCATTCCGAGCAGATAGGCCGTGCTATAGATGACGTGCTTCGGCGTTGTCTCGTGCACGATACAGAATGAATCGCCGACTTTCATTTTCTCGAGCACCGCGGCGATCTCGCGCTTCGACTTAGGGATCGGCACGCCGTGCTCGATGCCGTAGCGCTGCTCAGGGATCGGCTCTCTTTTCGACATCGCCTCTAAAGAATTTGGGCGTGCCCACCTACAAAAGAAAGTCTTAAATAAAGCCCACTACTTGCTTAACACCGCCGCGCCGCGGAGCGGAGATCACGCAAGTTGAGGCGCTCGACCCCGCTTGACCGTTGTCCGGCTATTTTGTAACTGGGAAGTCATCGCTGACAATCTCAGCCAAGCCGGTTGGAGTTGGGGCTGTCTTACGGCGGTGGATCGGGACGGGCGATTGATCTGGATTGTTGACGCACACCGTGACGATGGACAGCGGTTCGTTGTGCACGCTGATGAAAAGCGGACTGCGTTTCTGGAATTGGAAAGGGCGGTTTGTATTCACCTATTGAGCGAACAAATTTAGAGAAATGAAAATGGCTACGCCGGGCAATCTTGTGTCTTCATCACGGACAATGAATGGGTGTTGCCCCGCAAAAGAGGCTGGTCATTTCCATAGAGTAGGCGCTATTGTCTCTCATCCGCGAATCAGCGCACTGTCGCAATGAAAATCAACCAGCTAATTTTCACTGTGCTGGGCAGCCTTTGCCTAGCGAGTCACGCGTCCTCTTCCCAGATTGAGCAACAGGACCTCAACGAGATCAAAGCCGGCATTACGACCGAAATCGATCTTGCCCATAGGTTTGGCCCCCCCGACACGCGTGTAGTCGACACACGCGGCAATCGGTTGCTCCATTGGACTAAGTTGGGTGCCCCACCACTTCGAGGCTATTTACCGATTATCGGCCCATGGCTCGGCGTGCAGGACGTATCTTGGCTGGATCTTTGGGTGCAGGTCAGAGCAAATGGAAGAGTCGAGGATTACATGTACAAAATTCATCAACGCTGACATTGCCTTGGTGATTTGCGCAGACTGAACGTGGGGCAGTTTCGCCCAACTTTGCTCATTTGCTCTCACGCGAATGATTGTCGGGTTGTGAGCGGCTGGAGAACTTCGCGACCGGCCGCGGCCCGAACGAAAAGCGGCGGGCTTAGAGCTTAGCGAAACCCGCAAGTGACCGCTGAAAACGCCGTAGGAAGCTAGGTTGACGGTGGCCGCCTGCGTGTCCGAGGGCGAAATAATGCGTTACGGACAGCATTAATATACGCGCGGAATGCTGGGAAGCGCAGGTCAGGATGATATGGGTTAACGAATGAATCTACAGTGCCGCCGTGAAGCAGAGCATCACGGGCGTGGTCCTGCCGCAAAATTTGTGTTTCAGATTTTCTTTTCATGCTGCAAGTCTCAGTGCCGTTCCCATACCTGCGAATGTAGCGCCAGCGGGATTTATTTCGCAAGACAATTTCGCTTTACAGCAACCGTGGAGCAATTCCTGGCGATCGGGGAAGATGTCGGGAGATTCAGGGCGTTCCTGGAGCGCGGCGGAGGCGCGCTGAGTTAAAACAAAGCCAGTATCGCCGGCAGTGCCTGGAAGAAAATCGCCAATCCAATAAGGACGGCGGCGATCGCATTCAGCTTGATTTGCTTCTTCGCCGTTGCGTTAATGTAAATCTCGCGCCCTTTTTTATCTTTGTAGCGCGATTCGATACCAATACTGTCGTCTGGCTTGGTGGCCTTTGTAATGCTCGCCGCAAACCAGAAGCAGGCAGAAGCGAAGCTCAAGGCTATCGAAGCCCATGGACTGAAATCAGCGAGGCAGTGCAGTGACATTTACGGTCTGTTCCGATTTCGTTCTGACTATCTGATATCTCTGCCGCTTTTTACCTATATGACCGTCCCCGGCGGGAATCGAACCCACATCTAAGGTTTAGGAAACCCTTGTTCTATCCGTTGAACTACGGGGACGGCTGACATTTTCGATTTTAGATTTTCGATTGCCGATTGCAAAGAGGTTAGCGCATGCTCGCGCTTCGTTCTTTCACGATGTGCACATAGGCTTTGAGCGCAGCAGAACGATTTTCGGCTTTCCATGCGATGCACGATTCTGTCACGACTGTCGGACTTAATGGCCGGAACACGACATTCTCGTAGGGCAGTTTTTTGACCTGATCGGGTAAAAGAGCGACACCCAAGCCCGCTGCCACCGCTTGAATGAGTGCTCGTTCAATATCGGCATCCTGGAGAACTTTGGGCGTAAAGCCAACCTGCTGGCAGGTCGTGGTTAACCAATGGCGATAACCCGGATAAGCTCTCTCCGACATACCGATGAAGAACGTGGGTTCCAGGTCTCGGAGTTTAATAATTGGTTTCTTTGCCAAGGGATTGCTTCTTGCCAACGCCGCGACGGTTTTATACGAGGCAATCGATCGAAATTGCAATCCGCGCTCTTCGATCGGCTCTCGTAATCCCACAAAACCCAGATCAATCTTACCATTCTCGAGCGCACGAAATTGATCGCCGCATGTCATTTCGAAGAGATTAATCGAGACCGTTGGGAATGAGCGTTGAAACGTGGCGAGAGTGATCGGAAGCAAGGTGTAAAAAAGGTCCGCGACGTATCCAATATTGAGCGCAGCAACTTCGTGGCGACTTAAGCGCTGGACCGATTCAATAATCTCCGCGCTGTGCGCGAGAACGCGTCTCGCATCGGCCAAGAACGATTTCCCTTCCTCGGTCAAGCGGACCTCCCGCTTTGTGCGATCAAGAAGCCGCACGCCGATCTCCTCTTCGAGATCTTTGATCTGGCGGGTGAGCGAGGGCTGCGCGAGATGCAACTTTCCCGCGCCTTTTGTAAAGCTAAGTGCGTCCGCGACCGCGACGAAGTATCGAAGGTGACGCAGTTCCATACGCCAGAATATGTATGCCGCCGCCTCTACATTATAGGTAAAAAGCATCACTGACCAAGAAACAAAGTATTGGCCGATCCGAGCCGGGAAGACGACAGGGGCAAGCAGAAGGGAAGAAAATTAACATGCAAACGAAATTACCGATAAATGGGACAATTCAACATCCCGACTTGGCGGAGGCGTTGCGCGGAGAGAGCGGCACATTCTTCTGCCAGCAAGGTGGCCAAGGCTACATTGTGACAGCAGCGGAGGGCTTCTCCATTAAATCATTGCGGCCAGTCGGTCGCAAGATCGTGGAAGCCAATGTGGTCCTGCAGGCTACTCCAGAACCCTGGGCGATGACGAAAATCTCCGAGGATGTTCTTGAGTTTGGCGCGGTACCACAACCCTCTCGTCAACAGCGAGCCGCCTAAAGGCTGAATGAGTTCCCCGCGTGTTTGTGCACGCGGGGCGACTTGTTTTAAGGCAAACACACTACGAACCATCCTCGCAGGCCATGTCAACGCGGGGATTCAGGTGGCGTTATAAAAATCGTGGCGTGAATCTCCGCGGAGGAATTGTTCACCGTCACTCTCCCTGACCGTTCCTGCTTCTGTTTCTGCGGATCGTTTGTGGTCAGATCGCGGAGATGGGATCCCAAGCCTGATCTATTCGTTGAACTACGGGGACTGCTTCAGGAAGTCAGAACGTAGAAGTTAGAAGGGTGAGGGAGAAAATCCAGAAGTCAGGTTTCGCGCAAAACAGTGCAGCTTGAATCCGACCCGATTCTCTCTGGATGATCGCGGCGAAACCGGCTGCCTTGCGGCGCAAAATTAGTCGCTAACCCAATTTTCGAGACCCTGAGCGTCGACGCTGACCTGGGCGTCTGGCAGATGGGGCTACCATTGCCACTTTTGCCGTGAAGCTCACCATAGCTGCCATATAAGCTCGGAACGCTGTGAACCTCACTTCGGGATGAAAAAGGGCAACAAACGAGTCGACGGTTGTATGGCCGTCCCGTATTGCGTCGGTTGCTAATTCAACCCACTGATCCGGAACAACTTGCCTGCGAGAGAGTCGCTTTCTTCCAACGGCGGATAACCGCTTTGATTTTCCCTTTCCGCGTCGGGAGGAGGCGCGAGAGTGCTTATCCATTCTTGTTTTATGACAGCGCCCCGGCCAAAATGGCAAGCTTAAATTCGCCGGGCTTCTTTCCCGCCGCGAACGATTTACCACGCGTCCCCAAGGAACGGCCGGAACGTCGGCGGCAACTCGCTTGATGTTCACTGAGCTTTCGGCGCAGACATTTCATCGAAGGAACGCCTTTTTCGGATCGACATCTGGAACACGGAAAAAATAGGTGCTCGCCTCGCCGATGTTCGACATAGTTGCCGGAATTATGCATTTCAGATTTTTGGCGCTCGTGGCTGCCGTGCTGTTGACGCTCGCTCAAAACACGGCTGCGCAATTCAAATATCCCGCCGCGCCCACAAGCAATCAGGTCGACGATTACAACGGGGTAAAAGTCGCAGATCCTTACCGGCCACTGGAAAATCCCGACTCGCCCGAGTCGCGGGCGTGGATCGAAGCGGAAAACAAGATCACATTCGATTTTCTGAAAACGATCCCGGAACGCGACGGAATCAAGAAACGGCTGACCGAAGTATGGGATTACGAGCGCTTTGGCGTGCCGTTCAAGGACGGCGGACGTTATTTCTTCTCGAAGAACGCCGGTTTGCAAAACCAGAATGTAATCTATACCACAACGAATTTTTCCGGGACGTCACGCGAGTTGCTCGATCCAAATTTGCTGGCCAAGGACGGCACCATCGCGTTGGGCGGACTTGATGTGACTGACGACGCCAGGCTGATGGCTTATGGCCTCGCCACCGCCGGCTCCGATTGGCAGCAATGGAAAGTGCGCGATGTGGAAACCGGCAAAGATCGGCAAGATCTTGTGGATTGGGTCAAATTCTCTAACGGGTCGTGGAAAAAAGACGGCAGCGGATTTTTCTACAGCCGTTACGACAAACCCGAAAACAAACTCCGCGCTCAGGTTTACAATCACAAACTCTTCTTCCACCAACTCGGCAGCCCGCAGTCACACGACAAACTGATCTACGAGCGGCCTGATCAGAAGGAATGGCTTTTCAATGCTGAAGTCACCGACGACGGCCACTATCTCGTGATTACCGTGCAGCGCGGTACCGATCCGAAGAACCGCATTTTTTACAAAAATCTGGCCGATCCGAATTCCAAAGTCGTTGAGCTGTTGGATACAGCCGACGCCGAATACAATTTCATCGATAACGAAGGGCCGGTGTTTGTCTTCCGGACGAATCTGGACGCGCCGCTGGGCCGCATGATTTCCATCGACACGAGCAAACCCCTGAAGGTTGACCAGCTCGTGCCGGAATCGAGAGACAAACTCGAAGCGGTCAGTTCGGTCGGCGAGCGCTTCATTGCCGTTTACTTGAAGGACGCGCACAGCGCAGTGAAATTGTTTAAACGCGACGGATCGTCTGACGGCGAGATCGCGTTGCCGGGGCTTGGCACCGCCGCCGGATTCACCGGAAAACGCAAAGACCGTGAAACGTTTTACTCATTCACGAGTTTCACCACGCCTACGGAAATCTTTCGCTACGATTTCGACAAGCGCGCAAGCGAGCCGTTGTTCAAGCCGAACGTGAAATTTAATCCTGATGATTACACGACCGAACAGGTCTTTTACCAGAGCGCCGATGGCACACGCGTGCCGATGTTTATCTCATACAAAAAAGGAATGAAACGAGATGGCCAGACGCCGGCTTTCCTTTATGGCTATGGCGGCTTCGATGTTTCCAGCACGCCGTCGTTCGCGCCGGCTAATCTGGTCTGGATGGAAGTGGGCGGCATTTACGCCGTCGCGAACCTGCGCGGCGGCGGCGAGTACGGGGAGAAATGGCACGAGGCCGGAATGCTGCACACGAAACAAAACGTGTTCGATGATTTCATCGCGGCCGCGCAGTATTTAATTGATAACAGGTTTACATCGGCATCGAAGCTCGCGATTGGCGGTGGCAGCAACGGTGGATTGCTCGTCGGCGCGTGCATGACGCAACGTCCCGACCTTTTCGGCGCGGCTTTGCCAAATGTTGGCGTCATGGACATGCTGCGTTTCCAGAAATTTACCATCGGCTGGGCATGGACCTCCGATTATGGGACTGCCGACAAGCCGGATGACTTCAGGTATCTTTACGCGTACTCGCCGCTCCACCACATCGCGAAAGGTTGTTGTTATCCGGCGACGTTCATCACGACCGCCGATCACGACGATCGGGTAGTCCCGGCGCACAGTTTCAAATTCGCCGCGACACTCCAGGCAGCACAGGGCTGCGACAAACCGACTTTGATTCGAATCGAAACCAAAGCCGGGCACGGCGCTGGCAAACCGACAACGAAAATTATTGAAGAAACCGCCGATCGCTGGGCGTTCCTCGTCAAGGAACTCGGGATGAAAGTCTCGAAGTGACCAGCGCTTTAATAGGGAGTTTTCGCGAGGGATCGCTACGCGGCGATCTGGCCGAGAACGGCGCGCAGTTCGTGAAAATCCACTGGCTTGGTCAAATGAAAATCAAAACCAGCTTCTTTGCCGCGTTCAATATCGTCAGGTGCTCCAAATCCAGTGAGCGCCACGGCTTTAACCGGTCGTTTTCTTTTGACCTCGGCGATTACATCGTAGCCGCTGCCGTCCGGCAAGGCGATATCGCAAAGGACAACATCGAATTCTTTTGAACCAATGATTTTCCGAGCGCTCTGTGCATCGTCGGCAACGGAAATTTCATGCCCGAAATGTGTGAGCAGACGGGACAAAGCGTCCAGCGTATCCCCGTGATCTTCGACGACCAGAATACGCAAGCTTTTACCGGGATATGAATCTCTCGTTCGATCCTCGCTCATCTTCGCCGTTGCGGGGGAACCCGTACACCGGAATCGTTCCGCCGTCCAATTTCTTTGAGAAATCATGGATCGGTTGTCAGGCTTCTCGCGGTCGTATGACGGAGTAAGATCGACAGCTATGGCCGACAAGGAAACTGCTGCGTTAAGGGATGCACTGTGTGGCACGAAGTTCGTTTACATCGCAGCATCGTTCGCTGCATTGGGCGGCCTCCTGTTTGGATACGACACGGGCGTCATTTCCGGCGCGCTCATTTTTATCAAGCGCGAATTTGGCCTAACGACTGTAGCCGAGGAAATTGTTGTCAGCGGGGTTTTATTGGGAGCGACTCTTGGCGCAATCGTCGGTGGCAAAGCCGCCGATCTCTTCGGCAGGCGAAGAGTTTTGCTTGTGACGGCTGCAATTTTCGGTATTGGCGCACTCGCCAGCGCAATGGCGCCATCGCCGACTGTCCTGATCGTCAGCCGAGTCGTTCTCGGTTTGGCCATTGGTCTCGCATCGACAAACGTTCCGGTTTATCTATCCGAAGTTGCGCCTCCGCAGGCGCGGGGCTGGGTCGTATCGCTTTTTCAACTCGCTGTTACCGTTGGCATCGTCGTTGCATATCTGACCGATTACGCTTTTGCCGGCGTTGAAGGTTGGAGATGGATGCTCGGTCTCGCCGTCGCTCCGGCACTGATCTTCGGAACCGGCATGTTTTTTCTGCCGGAAACTCCGCGCTGGCTCATTCGTGGCGGGCACCATGAGGTCGCGCACCGCGTTCTCGTTCGCATCCGCGACCTTGGCGATGTCAACGTCGAGATCGAAGAGATCAAGGCGAGCCTGGCGCAACAAACCGAGGGCGGACACTGGACCGATTTGCTGCGTCGGCAGGTTCGCCCAGCTCTCGTCGTTGGATTAGGTCTCGCCGTCTTCCAACAAATTACCGGCATCAACACGGTGATTTATTATGCACCGAAAATTCTGCAGACTGCCGGATTCAATTCCGCTTCCGGCGCGATCCTGGCGACCGTGGGCGTCGGCGTTGTAAATGTTGGCATGACAATCATCGCGATGTTCTTAGTTGACCGCGCGGGCCGCCGGCCATTGTTGCTCGTCGGTATCGCCGGGATGATCATCACGCTTGGCGTGCTTGGCCTGAGTTTCCGCATCTCAAATCCGTCAGGACAGCTCGCGTGGATCGCTGTGATTTGCCTGATGGGTTATGTCGCTTCATTTGCGATCAGCCTCGGGCCGATCTTCTGGCTCTTAATCGCCGAGATTTATCCGCTGAAAATTCGCGGCCTCGCCGAGGGCACGGCGGCTACGTTCAACTGGGCCTCGAACCTGATCGTTTCGCTCACGTTTCTGACATTGGTCGAGAAACTCGGTGCCAGTTCGACATTCCTGCTCTATGCGTTTGCCTCGGTGGCGTCGTGGCTATTCGCCTATTATTTTGTTCCGGAAACTAGAGGACGCACGTTGGAACAGATCGAAGCCTTCTGGAGAGCAAGGCATCGCGCTCGCAATGCGGACAGCGGAATCTCGTAGACGAGTTGCCACTGTAGCCACCGGCCTGTGGCCGGTCACCTCAACGCTGCTTTTCACACTAGGAATACGGCCCACAGGGCCGTGGCTACAGCATTTGTGAAATCGCTCTAGGCTAATCGTCCGCGATTGTGCGGTTTCCCCAGGTCAAGCACGGGGCCGATGGGAACGATGCGAGTTGGATTGATTTGAGTGTGCGTCATGTAGTAGTGGCGCTTGATGTGATCGAAATTGACGGTGTCGGTGATACCTGGCTGCTGATATAAATCCATCAGGTAACCCTGAAGATTCGAGTATTCGACAATGCGTCGCAGATTGCACTTGAAATGGCCGTGATAAACCACGTCGAATCGGATCAACGTGCAGAAAAATCTCCAATCTGCTTCCACGATTTGGTTGTCGAATAGAAAGCGGCTTTTCGACAAGCGCTCTTCCAGGTCATCGAGCGCTTCAAATATTCTTCGGCAGGCGATTTCGTAGGGCCGCTGACGCGTGGCAAAACCGGCTCTGTAAACGCCGTTGTTCACGTTGTCGTATAGAAAACTAGAGAGCTTCGCGTGCTCCTTTTCGATCTCTCGCGGGAAAAAATCGACGTCTTTGTTGCGGGAAAAGTCATTGAACCGATCGTTGAACATGCGACAGATGTCGTCCTCGCAATTGTTCACAATCTTCTTTGTTTGTTTGTCCCAGAGAACCGGCACAGTGACGCGCTCGTTGTAATCTGGATTGGTTGCCTTGTACGCTTCGCTCAAAAACTGGAACCCGTTGATTGAATCAGTGGATTCAAACGGCGCACCGGGTAGAATTTTGCCGCTTGGTTCGCGAAACGCCCAGCCCTCCTCGTCGCGAATTGGATCGACAACGGTCATACCGATTGCTTCTTCCAGTCCTTTCAATTTCCGGAAAATGACCGTGCGGCTAGCCCATGGACAGGCTAGCGAAACATAAAGATGATACCGACCTGCCGCAGTGGGGTAGGAGGTAGATCCGTCGTTAGAGACCCATTCGCGAAACGCGTCGGGCTGCCGCTCGAATTCGCCGGACTTGGTCTGCTCGTCAGGAAATTGCGCTGTCATTCAACGAAGAACCCTAACCAGGCGGGTGTTAATTAGTGGTTGACCTATTAGCGCGGCTTAAAAAGTGCAGCGTCGAGGATGGACCAGAGATGGATGACCCATCCCAGCAAGAAAAACCAAAGAATCGCCGCCAAACAAAACTGGATAATCGCCATCAGCAACCGGCCTTGGAGCAATTGTCCGAGTCCGGGAATAAAGAAACTGCAGAGCGCCGCGAGAACATTGCCGGCTGAACCTTGGCCTGCCATACTCCCGACGTTATGAGCAGATGCAAAATCAACAAGGTCATTTTGTGGAAATACGTCGCATCAGCCACATCAGTCTCAATTTCCCATGAAATTTGCGCTCGAAGATCGCGAGCTTCAGTGGTGCTCCTACCGTTGACAGCGAAAAACCCGAATGCTACCGTCGCGCGAATTTACGTGGAAGTCTGCAAAATGCGGTCCCCGTAGAGATGTGCATACTGTGTTAAACAGTCAGGTCTTGGTGCTTAACCGCCTGTGGCAGGCGGTGAACATCTGCTCGGCGCGTCGCGCCTTCGCGCTGGTGTACGCGGGGCACGCCCAAATTGTTTCATCGGACGACGCGAACAATTTCATGACACATGATTTCGAAAGCTGGCGTGACTTGTCGGCAAACGCTCCGGATCACGAGGTAGTCACGACGATTTCTTTCAAAATTCGTATCCCGCGGGTGATTGTGCTTCTGGTTTTCGATCGGCTTCCAAAGAAGGAAGTGAAATTTACCCGGCACAACGTGTTTGAGCGCGACAAGAACACCTGCCAGTACTGCGGCGAGATTTTTGACCGCAGCGAGCTCAATCTCGATCACGTCGTGCCGCGCGATCGCGGAGGGACGACTACATGGGAGAACGTGGTTTGCTCGTGCATTCCCTGCAACACGCGCAAAGGCAACCGGCTGCCGCGTGAAGCGCACATGAGCCTGATCCGCAAGCCGAAGCGGCCAAAATGGCGTCCCTTCGTCCACGTCACTTTTGCCGCGCCGCAGCACGATCTCTGGAAGCACTTCGTCGATCTCGCGTACTGGAACGTTGAACTGAGCGATTAACATCGCATTAGGGCGTTTCGGTGAAACGCCGGCGTCTGACACAGACGCCCTACAACGGCTCGAATGGCTGCCCAAGCCGTCGTTCCTTGTTTACGCGGCGTTGAATCGTTAAAGCGGAGCCGCCGCTCCATCGGTTTAACCCTTTATCACTTCAACGCATCCAGAATCGGCTGCGGGTAAACGCCCAGCCAGATCGTGGCGGCGATCAACGCGCTGATCGCCAGGCGTGACAGCCCGTTCACAGGAATCTTGTCGAGTTTGGCAGAGGACTCCCAATACATCGCGCGAACGACTTTAAGATAATAGTAAAACCCGCAGCCAACGGTGATCACTCCGACGACCACCAGCGCTGTTTGATGATGGGCGATCGCCGCGGAGAAGATAAAAAACTTTCCCAGAAATCCTGCCGTGAACGGAACTCCTGCTAGCGAGATCATCCCAACCAACATCGCGAATGCCAGAAAGGGTGAGCGTTCAGCCAGACCCTCGAAATCCGCAATCTGCTCGCCGGTTTGCTGGGCCACGATTATCAAAACCGCAAAGCTTAACAAGGTCATGAGCAGGTAAGCAGCGAGATAAAAGCTAATCGCTGACACGTCGAAACACGCTACACCGATCAGCAGATAGCCGGCGTGCGCAATGCTCGAGTAGGCCAGTAGTCGTTTCAAATTCGCCTGCGGCAAGGCAGCGAGATTTCCGTAGATCAAAGTAAGCAGCGCGATCACGACGATCAGGCGCTGCGTTTGAGGCAGCGCCAGGAATGGCTGCAAGACCCGAAGCAATACGACGAATCCTGCCGCCTTCGAACCGACCGAAAGATACGCAGTCACAGGTGTGGGTGCGCCTTGGTAAACATCCGGCACCCAGATCTGGAAGGGCACCGCCGCGATCTTGAAACCGAGCGCCACCAAGACAAGTACCATACCTAACAGCGCGGCGTTACGGTCAGTCGTTGGATTCGCTAAGGCGTCTGCGATTTGCTGGAGATTTGTCTGACCGGTCGCGCCAAAAATCCACGCGATCCCATACACGAGAAAACCTGTCGAAAGCGCGCTTAGCACGAGATATTTTGTTCCCGCCTCGAGAGTGATCGGATTGCGCCGGGTGAAACTGACCAGCACGTAAAACGAGATCGTCACCA
>QHOS01000093.1 GCA_003219415.1 Verrucomicrobiota bacterium
ATGTGAATAGCCCGACCTTTTGCAAAGTTTGCACAGGTACAAGCTATCGATTGGCGAGTGCTATCGCGATGGCGCGTGCGGAGGGTTTTGCAGTCTTACCGCCGAGGTGATGTCCGCTGCTTCTTTCGAGATAGCTCCAAAAGCCGCCGATGTGAGTGTTGTCGAACTTACCAAGGTGAATGTCTGTGTTTCCATTTTTTTACTCCTCCTACTACAGCGGCATGACCACGCCGCCATTCTTAGGAATCGCATCGAAGGTCGCCTTGTCGATGCGCAGGTGCGCCATGACCGCTTCCGGCGGCGTGTGAGCCAGCCACTCCGAAAAGGAGAGGTCCTGAAAACGATCGACCTTGCCGAACATCTCCAGGAACACAAGATCGGTGTCACCTGTGTTCTCGATGTAGTGCAGCAAGGTCTTCTGGACGTATCCGACGTCTCCCGCCTGAAAGTCCATCGTGCGAGCCTTGTTGCCTGTGGCCACCACGGTCATTCGACCCTTGCCGCTAATGTAGTACTGCCATTCGTCTGCGTTTGGATGCCAGTGCAATTCTCTTAGGCCGCCGGGATGAACGGTGACCAGGGCCATCGCCGTGGTTGAGACTTTGAAATTGCTGGAATCAACAATGCGCACGTCGCCACCTTTCGTTTTCAGCGTCGGCGGCATTTCCATCGTGCGAAACACAAGGTTCTGTGGCGACTTTCCACGTGCACCGGCCGCTACTTTCTGGTCGACCGCCAACGACCCCGGAAGATCAGCTTGGAAAATGAATAATTCTTCTTTCGGCACGTTCTTGAACGCCTCTTGGCCGACCGCGAAATTTTTTGCCAACACCTCAGGCGGCAGATGCCCTATCGTGTCGCTCAACAGTACCGTGTCTGATTCCGAAAAATTACCGTCGTCGAACACGAGCATGAACTCGCAACCGTCGGGATTGAGACCTTGAATAGAGTGAGGAAGTCCGGGCGGAAAGAACCAAAGATCGTTTTTGTTTACGTCGGCGACGAAACTTTTGCCGTCCAAGTCGATCGCCGTAAGCCGTGCTGAACCGTAAAGCATGATGGCCCATTCGCTGGCCGTGTGCCAATGCAGCTCCCGGAATCCGCCGGCAGTCAGTCTCATGTTGACGCCGGCCATAGTCTTGGAGACGGGAAACTCCCGTATCGTTACCTCGCGTGACCATCCGCCTTCATAAGTACGCTTGTTGGCAAAGGAAAACGGATACTTGAACGCCTGCACCAACTCTTTTGTGTCCGTGGCAGGTGGCCACATGGAATCCGGGTTCTGGCCATCAAGCTCGTGATTGGCGGGGCCAGGGTCAGTCTTACTTAGGTCTGCGCCTACTACTTTTTGCAATGCGGCAAAGCTGCCTATCGCTACCGCGGTTTTTCCGATGAAACTTCGACGAGTGAATTCGCTCATAATTATTCTCCTGAGGTTTAGATTTTTTGTTTTGAAACTATTTAGCTCCTGCGCTCCAGACTTGGTAAAGGATAAAAAGCAGCACCAGCGTCATACCGGTCCAAACGAGAATGATCTCTTCCTCGCGATTGTGCCAGACGACCAGCACATCGTTGTCCACATTTGGATCCCTGTCGAAAAATTGAGGTCTTTTGTGATAGGCGAAGAGTCCGGCACCTGCGAGCACTAGTACTGCGATGCTGAACGCGACGCGCAGAGCAGGAATGGCCGCGGCTTGTATTTCCCCGATCAGTCTGATTGTTTGCATTGTGTGTTTGCTCGTTATGCTGCCTCGAAAAGTTCACGTTCCGCGAGGGCGAGCGAACGATCACTGGCTGTCCAAATGTCGGACGGGCGCCGAAAGAGAAGCGAGCACCGCCGCCAAATGCAGGCGCCGAATGGAAATCGCCCCCCCCAAAAAACATCTCGAAAATGCCGCCGCCAAAGCCGCCGCCACCAAAGTGCGGGCCGACTCCAATTCCGACGGCGTGTCCGGCTACCGCGGTCTGAATCATCACGGAAGAAATCACGAGGCTAGCTACTTTAGAGATAGTTGTTATTTTCATGTTACAACGCTCGCGTATCGAAGCGCATAAGCAGCATCATCCTTGCGTAAACAAAAATGACTTCTTCAATCCGGTTGTGGCGAGCAACAGCTCTGTCGGTGTCGACTTCGGGATCTTGGTCAAACAATCGATGCCGTTTTTGAAAGGTGTAGAGGCCGACACCACTCATCGCGAGGACTGCTATGGTAAAAGCAATACGCAGAGCAGGAGCCCCAGCATGCTGAATCATCGCGATGAATGAAGTTAGTTGCTCAGTAACCAGCGTGTTCATTTCGATTTTCGAAGCGGAGTCCCGACCCAGTCATTTCTCTCCTCCCCGATTGGGATGATGCGATCGGGAGGGGAGGCTTTGCTGGGATAGGGCGGCCGAAGCGTCGCAAAGGCACTCGAAGCGAAGATCGACAATATGGCGACCGCTACGAGCAGAGAATTGTTCGTTTTCATACTAAAATCTTATCGCCGTGTTTAAGCGGTTTCCACGACGCGTCCGGAGGATTTTCCGACACCACCCAGGGTTGGATCGCGACTCTCCCTTCAGGGAGAGGTCGTTAGGGAAACAGAACTGCGGTCCGTAACTGCGGCTAGCAGAGTGCCGCCGCGAAGACAGATTCCAGATCGCAACCGGAAACTTTGCCCACCGCAAACCAGCCGAATCGACTAACAAGTGCCAGCTTCGGTACGAGAAGTTAAAAAATGACTTGCATCCGCAGTAACATTTCGTCGAACTGATCATCGCCGAATTCCGGATTGGCTTCGCGAAAATCCGACCAAGTGTGCACGTAGTTGGCCATCAGTTCTAGTCCTTCGCCGTGAATGTAGTAGTTCAGCCCACCGGTAATCGATTCAATCCCATCGTTTCCACGCTGGCCCGGATTGAGGTGCTCCCATTTCACGACAGCCTGGAGTTTTTTCGCGATCAAGTAATAGCCCCCCAGCACGTAAAAGCCATTGGCTTCGAACTCCGTGAAAGCCGGCGCAACTCCGGGCGCGGTGCGCGGCCGCACCCGTTCATCCAGATACTCTCCGATCAGATCAAAGGGCCCGACCTTAAGCCACGCGTCGACACTCCACGCCTGGCGCTCGTCTGGATTTGGCAAAGTGAACGGCGTCAACGACCCATCGGCATTTACCAGCCATGTTCGTGTATCGCGCGATCGGCAACGCCGTGTTTATCGACGCTGAGCCAAATCAAGAGCGCCGACTCAACCGCAGCCGCGTAAAATCCGAGGAAGTTGAGCGCGGCGATTCGGTACCCAAGCAATTCCAAAACTGCCGCTGCAGATCCCAAGCCTGCGGTTCCAAAATGGATCGGCAGCAGTGTGCGATGCAAAAACCACGCCGGAATCGTGGTCGCCCCGATCAGCACGCCTGTGTAAGTCGCGAGCAAAGTTCCGAAGATCGCTGAACCAAAAATGAAGGTGCCGGCAGCGAGGCGCAGGAGTTGATCGAGTGTGCCAGGGAAAATCTGATGAGTGTGCAGTTCAAGCGCGATCAACCCCGGAACGGCACACGCCCCGAACGCGCTGAGAATCCAGGCGCCCATCGACATGGCTGATCGGTGTTTAAAAACGCGCAGCATGTTGAGGAAGAGGTGGGGGCGGCCAAGATCCATGATCAACAGAATTGGTGAAAGAATCCCCCCAGAGATGGCCGCGAGCCACATGGCCTCGCGTGCAAGATCGACATGGTGAAAAATAAGGGCACCGCTTGCAATCACCGCGGACATCCCGGCAATTCCACCGAAGAAAAAGTAGAGCGGAACTTCCCAGGTCCAGACCGGCGGTTTGACCACGGGCTGGCCGTAGTAGCCGGGCTTGCTCGGAATCGGGCCACCCGCAACATCGACACCGCGCCCGGCGACCACACCTTCTTTCCACGCTTGCTCGCGCAACTCTTCCAGTCGCTTTTCGGATGGTGAATTGGTTGTCATGAGAAAAACGCGAACGCGAGGAGCGTCGCGATGATGGAAGCAATCGCGGTCGCGAAGGCTGAAGTCCACGCTGACTTCAGATAAATCGTCGGGATCTGCGGTTTGGGCGGAAGTCCGTAGGCCTCTGGTTCACCGAGAATCAGGAAGAACGCGTGAATGCCGCGCACAGAAGTTTCGGTCGGGTCGTAAAGCTGCGCGTCATTGTAGCCGCTTTGTTGTAATTGTTGCACGCGCTCCGCTCCGCGCGCGCGTAAATCATCCAGTCGGCCGAAGACGATCGATTCCGTCGGACAAACCTTTGCACACGCCGGAACGAGTCCACTCTTTTGTCGGTCGTAACAAAACGTACACTTAAAGGCACCGCCTGAATCGGGCAGAGGCGCTGGCCGACGATCAATCACGCCGAAGGGGCACGACACTACGCAATAGCCGCAGCCGTTGCAGACATCGTTCTGCACGAGCACCGAGCCAACCTCAGTACGCACGATCGATCCGGTCGGACACGCCTCAAGACAACCGGCTTCTTCGCAGTGCTTGCAAACGTCCGACAAAAAAACCCAACGGAAAGGATCCTGGTCTAACGACATCGGACCCGCGATTTGATTTCCTTTCGCGCGATCCTGTTCCAGGAACATTACATGCCGCCAGGTCGATGCGCCAAGGTGACCGGTGTTGTCGTAGGAATTTCCAGACCACATGAACCCGTCATCGGGTACCTGGTTCCATTCTTTGCACGCGACTTCGCAAGCTTTGCAGCCGATGCAAACGCTCGGATCGGTGAAGAAACCAACCTCGACGCGATCTTGCACGAAGGAGTGCTTCCGCTGATTCGTGCTCTGGAGTCCTTCTCCGATCATCGAGTGTCGATCTTTCCTTCCAAGCCGTGACCACCACCGGCTCTGGCACAGGGTGCACCGGCAGCCGGTTGTTCAGGGTGCAAATTTGGGGGGCCACCCTCCGGCACATACTTGTTGAGCCACTCTTCGAAAGCAGGACCGCGCGGCAACCGGCCAGGCACGATGTTGCAGGTGAGCGCCTTCGCTTCCATGATGGTCACGTTCGGCTCGCCCGAAATCGGAACTAAATCGTTCGTAGCGCCGCCCTTCACCGGTCCGGCCGAACCGAAATGAAACGGCATCGCGATCTGATGCACGGTTTTCCCGTTGAGATGCAGTGGCCGGATGCGTCGGCTAACGAGAGCGCGCGCTTCGATCGCTCCGCGCAAACTGACGACCGAAATGTGATCGCCATTGTTGATCTTTAGCTCGACGGCAAGCTCGGGGGACATTTCGGCGAACAGCTCCGGTTGCAACTCCGCAAGATGACTGAGAAAGCGCGACATGCCGCCGGCGGTGTGGTGCTCGGTTAGCCGATAGGTTGTCAGGACAAAGGGAAATCGCGGATCCCCGGGAGGCGCGAACCGATTTTCCTGGCGAGTAAACCAATGCACAGCCGGGTTCGTGTCGCGCGAGTAAAGCGCGTTGTGTACGGGCGACTCGAGCGGTTCGTAATGTGTCGGCATCGGTCCATCCTGCAAACCGCTCGGGACATAAAGCCACCCGAGCCCGTCTTCATGCGAGATGAACGCCGAGTCGCCGGGAATCCCATCAAGACCGCTCTCGTTTCCGGTTGGTCGAAACTCTGGCGACTTCTCCACCGGAAAATCGGGGACGTCGCGGCCCGTCCATTTCCGTTGCGTTCCGTCCCACCAAATCAATTTCTTGCCCTCGCTCCACGGTTCGCCGGTTGGGCTGGCGCTCGCTCTATTATATATGATGCGGCGATCGCCGGGCCAGGCGAAGCCCCAACCGTGGCCAAGATAATCTTTCGAATTACGCGAGTTCGCCTTGTTAATCTTATCCGGACCGAGGACGCCGGAGTAAATCCAAGCTCCGCTCGCGGTGGAACCGTCGGACTTCAGTCGCGGATAACCGTCAATCTGCGGACCGTGATGCGAATTGCCTTTGCGATCGACACCGAACACGATGCCATCATTCCCGCCGGGGCCACCGCCGCCGGCTACAGGATTCGTATACCAGCCGTTGATTTCTGCCAACACAGCTTCCATTTTTGGATCGCCCAGCTCGTCTTCGGGATACCACCAGTCAAGCGCGCGCAATGGCTCATCGAGCGGATCGTTAGATTGTTTCGCTTTGGCGATCAGGCGCAAAGCAAGTTGATGCATAAACCACGCCTCGGATCGAGCATCGCCAGGCGGGTCAACCGCTTTCTGGCGCCATTGCAGAAGACGCTGCGTGTTGGTGAACGCGCCTTCCTTTTCCGCATGCCCCGCCGCTGGAAAAAGAAAAACTTCCGTCTCGATTTCTTCCGTCTTCAATTCGCCGTGCTCAATCTCGGGCGAATCACGCCAGAACGTCGCCGCTTCGATTTCGACCATCTCGCGAACAACCAGCCATTTCAATTTCGACAGTGCCGCTCGCTCGAACCTGGAGTTCGCGGCCGCGACCGCCGGATTCTGGCCCATCATGAACATGCCTTCCATTTTTCCGTCGGCCATGTCGTAGAGGTATTCGAAGAAGGAATGGTTGCTGGTGATCTTCGGGATCCAATTGTAGCCAAAATCGTTTTCCGCCGTTGCGTTCTTGCCGTAGTACGCTTTCAGCAAGCTGATGAAGTAGGCTGGAAGATTATGCCAGAGACCAGTCGGCTTTGTTTGATGCGCCAGGTAATCGCGCAGCGTCGCTTCGCTGCCATCGCCGCGCGGCATTGGCAGATAACCGGGCAAAGTATCGTAGAGCGTCGGAATGTCGGTCGAACCTTGAATTGATGCGTGACCACGAAGCGCAAGAATGCCGCCACCCGGGCGACCGATATTGCCGAGCAATAGTTGCAGGATCGCCGCGGTGCGAATGATTTGAACGCCTTTTGAATGTTGTGTCCAGCCGAGCGCATAACAAATCGCCGCACTCTTGTCGGGACCCGAAGCGGCGACCAGCGCGTCTGCAACTTTGTGAAAAAGCGACGGCGAAATGCCACAAATTTTCTCCACCATTTCGGGCGTGTAACGAGCAAAGTGGCGACGCAGCGTCTGGAGGACGCACCGCGGATGTTGCAAGGTCAGATCGCGCTCGGGGAAACTAAGGCCGCGATCGCCACCGTAAAGCCAGGTCTTCCTGTCGTAGCCGCATTGCTCTCCGCTCCAGCCGGAGAAAAAGCCGGTCGCGCCTTCTTCGGTGTCGCGAAAATCTTCGCGCAGAATGCAGGAGGCATTGGTGAAGTGCACCACGTAATCGCGGAAGAAGAGATTGTTCTCGATAATGTGCCTGACGAGGCCGCCTAGAAATGCGATGTCGCCGCCCGCGCGAATCGGCACCCAGATATCAGCCAGCGCGCTCGTGCGCGAAAATCTGGGATCGACATGAATGATGGTCGCGCCACGTTCCTTTGCTTTCATCACCCAGCGGAAGCCGACCGGGTGGCATTCGGCCATGGAAGAGCCTTCGATTAAAATACAATCGGCATTGGCGAGATCTTGTTGCGCAGTTGTAGCTCCGCCCCGGCCGAAGCTGGTGCCCAGACCGGGCACCGTGCTGCTATGTCATATCCGCGCCTGGTTGGATATGCACACCATTCCCAGGCCGAGAGTGAACAGTTTTTTAATGAGATAATTTTCTTCGTTATCGAGAGTGGCGCCGCCGAGATGACAAATCGCGGTCGTATGATTGATCGTGTTGCCGTTTTGTTTGTGCACGAACGTGCGCCTGCGCGATTCCCAAACCCGATCCGCCACCATGTTCATCGCGCGATCCACCGAAATTTCCGTCCATTCTTTCGCGCGCGGCGCACGGTATTTCATTTTCGTTTCGCGCCGATTGTGCGTGAGCAGTTGATACGATGCCGCACCTTTCGGGCAAAGATTCCCCTGGCTGATCGGGCTCTCCGGATCGCCTTCAATCGAAACGAGTTTGCCGTTCTTGTGAAAAATGAGCTGACCGCAACCAACTCCGCAGTATGGGCAAATCGATCGCGCCACTTGTGCATCGTCGATCCGCGCGTGCATCGCGCGCGTTTTGTCCGACATCGCCTCCAATCCTGTGCCGTCAGATCGCTCTCGAATTTGGCGAATGACCGGCCATTTCGAAAGCAACGCAGTGAGCGACGTCATGTCGTTTATTCCTCGCTTAAGCAGCCAATTTCATTGTTATCGTCTTGTGGCGCGCGGTAAAGCCCAAAAACGCGGTACGACTATCATTGAAAGATTTGGTTTTCTGCGATTGGCGATCGATCCTGCGGACGAAGTGGACGCTTGCGTGTTTCCAGGAAGGCAACCAAGTCATCGAGCTCGCCCGGCTTGAGCGAAGGACCAAAGGCCGGCATGTTGGTCCCACCATTGACAATTCGGATAACCATGTTGTCGCGCGTTAGCGTATCCGCGATGTAGGTTAGGTCGGGTCCGCGCCGGCCCCCGAGACCCTGAATGAGGTGGCAGTTCAGGCATCCTTTGTCGTGAAACAATTGACCACCTTTGAAGACCGGACCGCTTGTAGCTCCTACCACTTTCTCGCTGAGCGGCTGAGCCTCGAAGTTAGGCGACCAGGGCGACTGCTGTCCTTCCCACCAAAGCCCACCAATCATGATCACCGAGAGACACACGACCGCAATTGCCCAGGGACGTCGGGAGGCAGCGCGCTCTCCTTTGTGATTCCAAATGGGAACAAACAGCAGCAGTAGCCCGATCAGGATTGGGAATCCGATCATTACGTAGCCTTCGATCTTGGCCGGAATGAGGGCGAGTAGCGCGAAGTACCAAAGAAGATACCAATCCGGTCGTGGATCGGCGGCCAGTATGCTCGGATCCGGCGGCTTATCCAGCGCCGGAGGTCCGACGAAGAATGCGGCGACAGCGATCGCGATGATCAGACCCGTGACGACAATCACATCTCGCCAGGCCAGGTCCGGCCAAAATGGCTTGCCACTCTTCTTGAGTAACTCTTCGTATTCGGCGCGATAGGTTGCAGGATCGACAGGTTTGCCTGCAACCGGCGGCTCCGAGATCCCATGGCGAAGGACGAGCCACAGATGTAACCCGATAAAGGCAAACATAATTCCAGGCAGAACGAAAACATGGATGGCGAAGAACCGACTAAGCGTCGCGCCGCCAATCGTATTACCGCCAAGGATGAAGCGAGCCACCCAGTCCCCGATAATCGGAATACGTCCCGCCTGCTCAGCCGCGACCACTACCGACCACGCCGCGGTTGAATCCCACCGGAGTAGCTGCCCGGTAAATCCCATTCCCAGCGTGAAGGCCAGCAACAGGATGCCGGTGGTCCACGTCATCTCGCGGGGAAATTTGTAGGCGCCGAACAAAAACGTCTGCGCCATATGTGCTCCGATCATCAACACCATTGCGGACGCGCCGTAGTAATGAAGTCCGCGGAGAAAGCGGCCGAATGGTGCGTTGTTTGTGATAAACAAAAGCGTCTCGTAAGCCTGCGACGACGAAGAAATATATGAAAACGCTAGCGCCACCCCGCTTGCGACCTGCACGATAAACGCAACAAGCGTGGCGCTGCCAAAGACGTACCACCATTTCGAATCCTGCGGCGCGATATGCTTCATCGGCGAGAGCAGGACGCTGATCCCGAGCCGATCGTCGAGCCACTGCCAGACTATCTTGAATATCTTGATCACAGCGTAGTGGAAATCGGAACGATCGCCTGTCTCATTTGCACTTCGCCATTTTCGACGCGCACATCGTAACGAAAAAGCGGGCGAGGCGGCGGACCGGCAGCGACGGTGCCGTCATCGTAGTAGACGCCGCCATGACAGGGGCACATGAACAATTCCGCGCCTTCGAGCCAGCGCACGGGGCATCCGAGATGAGTGCAATTAACGGAGAAGGCAATGAAGCTATCCTGACTAACTCGACGCAACCAGACAGCACTCTTGGCAGTTACACCGGCCCAGGGCAGCGATGAAGGATCAATCACCGTCACGGCTACAGTCTTGCCGATTTGAAAATCATCCGGCTTGCCGATCGTCACCCATTTCTCTGGCAGCTTTCGAAAGAAGGGCGCGACGATGAAGCCGACTAACGGCACTCCAACAATCGCGGTGCACAGTCCGACTAAAGCGATGGAGAGTTTTTCAAAAAATCGCCGTCGGCTGATCTCCTCAGGAGTTTCAGCTAGCGGCGCAGACGACGACTCAGTGAGATTTGTATTCATGGCGAATTTCCGTGATCCAACCCGCAAGCGCTGCGATGAAGAGGACGACACCCACGAGCCAAACAACCCACGTTGTGATCAATCCCCAAAAGATGAAGGCGACTCCCATGGCTAACCCGGCCGGGAAATAGGTCGGGTGCGGCAGTGGTACATCGGGTAGCACCTGCCAGCCTGGCGGTACCGCGTCTGACTGTTTCGTGGTTGATTGTTCGTTAGGCATTTGATTTCTCCGTTTGTGGCGCCGGAGATGAATGCCAGCGAGCGAGCTGAGCCAGAATTGCAGTTACATAAATCAAACACATAGGGACCCACATCAGCAGTCCGCCGATCTGTTGGTCACGATCACTCGTTAGGCCCCAATTGCCACGGATCGTGCTGAGCATTCCCAAACGATCGACCGGGTGTTGGTAAACCGGGCAAATCGAAACTGGGGCAAAGGTCAGGATCATGCCGAGCACGCTGCAGGCAGTACAGGCGGTAAAGAGGTAAACAATTCCTGCGGGCGGTGAAAGCCGTTGCGCCTCGCGCGGCGCGAGCACCTGCCACCAGAACACGCTTCCCATTAGCAGCAGCGAGGTTGTTTGAATTGCCGAGACTGCCCTCGACGTTGTCGCCGCGTTGCAGAGCGCGGGCGCGTGCCACAGCCACATCGCACCAACTCCGGCAACCCATCCGATCAGTGGATAACTAAGATAGGTGAGTGGAGGACGAAGCGAGAACGACTGCGGTAGACTTAACAACAATAGCGCCGGAACGATCAGCACGAGCAGGATGTGCTGGAGCATGTGCGCGCTGAAGAGGTAGCCGTTAGCCAGTGCACTGAACGGTGAGATGAAAACTAAAAGAAATACAACGAGCGCAGCGCCGAAATAGAGCGGCCTGCCTCGTTGTCCGAAGGTGAGAAAGTAACCGACGGCCGCAAGCGCGCTAAGAATTAGAACGATAGAATTCCACGTCCAGGCGGTAGTGAAGAATTGGTAGGTAGTCATCGAATAAGTGGAAGGATGTAAACAGTGAGTAGAACAAAGACCCAGACCACATCGACAAAGTGCCAGTAATAACCGGCAGCTTTAAAGGCGGAGCCGCGGCCAGAAGCGAAATCGCCCTCCCACGCCACCCAGAGAAAAATCAGCAGCGCGATTAAACCAAGGAGCACGTGCAAACCGTGGAAGCCAGTCAGGGTGAAGAACGTGGTTGAAAACATATTGGTGCTGAGATCGACCCCGGTCTGAAACAGTTTCCAATATTCGTTCACCTGACCAACAAGGAAGACACCGCCTAGCAGGATCGTCAGCGCAAGCCAGCCAAGCATGGAACCGCGACGCTGTTTCGTTAGACCAACCTCGGATCGCCAAAAAGTAAAACTGCTCGCGAAAAGACAAATGCTGAACACTAGCGTCCGCGGAACATCCAGCTCTTTCGGTCCCGGACCGGCCTCGGGCCGAGCGTAGAAATACAAATAGGCAAGAAGAAGCGTCCCGAAGAATCCTGCTTCGGAAAGAATGAAGGTTAGGATCCCGACCTTGTTGTGATCGGGAAGCGTTACCGCGGCGCTATTCTCGCCTACGATCGGGTCAGGCCGGTCGGGGTTAGCTATGTCCCATAATGGGCGCCGGCTGCGGATCGGCGGCAGGGCGATAAAGTTTTCATGCGGGGGCGGCGAGGTTGTCGCCCATTCGAGGGTCCATGCGTTCCAGGGGTTATCGCCCGCTACTTTGCCTCGGAAAAATGAAGTAGCTAAGTTCCAAACTAGAATAAGCGCGGCTGCGCTCATGAAAAAAACTCCGGTGGTCGAGAGCATGTTCATCCATCCCCAGTGCGGCAGGTCGGGATAGGTGAACACGCGTCGCGGCATGCCAAGCAGACCAAGAAAATGCTGAATGATAAACGTCATGTTGAAGCCGGCAACCATTAGCCAGAAAGTCCATTTCCCGAGCGTCTCTGAGAGCATGCGTCCGCTCATTTTCGGAAACCAATATTGAATGCCGCCAAGGACTGCGAAGACGATTGCACCTACCGCGACAAAGTGAAAATGCGCGATGAGAAAATAACTGTTCTTGGTCTGCCAATCGAGCGGCACGACAGCGTGGCTGATTCCAGTGATCCCGGCGACAAGGAATTGAATGAGAAAGGCGATGCAAAACAACATCGGCACGTCAAACCGAATCCGGCCGCCCAACATGGTTGCAGTCCAGTTGAGCACTTTTACCCCAGTTGGAATGGCAATGAGCATCGAGGAAATGGCGAAAAACACATCAAGTGGACGACCCATTCCCACGGTAAACATGTGATGTCCCCAAACGCCCAGGCTTAGGACCGCGATAGCTACACTCGAGGCAGCGACAAATTCGTAGCCGAAAATTGGTTTCCGCGAAAAAACCGGAATGATTTCGGAGACGATTGCGAATGCAGGCAAGGCCATGATGTAGACTTCCGGATGACCAAATGCCCAGAAAATGTGCTGCCACAGAACGGGTGACCCTCCGCGAAAGGGCAGAAAGAAATGGCCCTGTAGCTGACGATCGATCAGGAGCATCGCCAGGCCGGCATTTAAGACTGGCAGGGCGAAAATAACAATGAACGCGTTAACGAAATTGATCCAGGTAAAGAGCGGGAGCCGACGCATCGTCATTCCTGGACCTCGCAGCGAAATAACTGTCGCGATGGTGTTGATGGCAAAACTAATTGAACCGATACCCAGGACGAAGAGTGCGACTGCCCAATAATCGGCGCCGGGAGATGAGGAATAGGGCGTCTCGCTCAAAGGTGCGTATGAGAACCAGCCGACTGCGGGAGCCCCGCCGGCGAGCACGCTAAAGTGCAAAAGAATTCCACCGAACGGCACGCACCAGAAACCAAAGGCATTGAGACGGGGGAAAGCCATGTCGCGCGCGCCGATCTGCAACGGCAGGACGTAATTTGCGAGGCCGAACACTACCGGCATGACGACGAGAAAGATCATCGTCGTCCCATGCATGGTGAATAATTGATTGAATGTGTCGGGATGGAGAAAGTGGTTGTTAGGCACTGCCAGCTGCAGTCGGATGAAAAGCGCTTCGACTCCGCCGACCACGAAGAAGAACAATGCGGTCAGCATATAAAGAACGGCGATGCGCTTGTGATCGACGGTGGAAATCCATGCGAGTCGATAGTGTGCGCGCTTGGCCGGATCCAGGATCGCGTCCCGGAACTCTGCGATAGTAGTCGTGCCGTTCATCGTAGCGTCGAGAGATATTCCGTCAGCTGGTCGAGCTGCTCGTCAGTGAACTCGAAGTCTGGCATGAGCGCACCGGGCTTGATGTGCTGCGGATTTTTGAGCCAAAGCCGCATGTTGGCCGGCGTATTCTCGATAATACCGGCAGCTAATTGTTTGCGGCTGGCAACGTGCGTCAGATCCGGCGCGACCCGCAAATCCGCTCCAGCTACTCCGCGGATAGCATGACAGTTGATGCAGGTTGATGTTTGAAACAGCGCCAATCCTTTTGCGGTAGCATCACTTGCCGCCGCCTGGCCTGGCAGTAATTGAGCACGTTGCCATTCTTCGAACTTCGAAGGTTCGTCGGCGACGACCACGATGCGCATCCAGGCATGCTGTGTCCCGCAAAATTCCGAGCACTGACCGATGTAAATGCCCGGTTTGTCGGCTTGTAACCAAATGTGGTTAGGTTGACCAGGCACATTTGTCATTTTGCGAGTCAACTTCGGCACCCAGAATTCGTGTAAGACATCCTTTGACTCCAGCCGCACCGACAAAGGCTTTCCCGTAGGAATGTGGATTTCATTAGCCGTGATTACGCCTGAGCCCGGATAATCCGCCTGCCACCAGAATTGATGTCCGGTCACCACCAAATCTGGTGAAGGCGCCGGCGGCGGATCAGCGCGATTCATCGCGCCAAGTGTCATGACTAAAAGAAACACCACGATCAGGAATGGAATAACCGTCCACGCGATTTCCACCTTCCTGTTTCCGGCGATCTGCTTCGGGTCAGGCTCTCCCTCGCGCGCACGAAAGCGAAAAATCGCGTAGATGATCGCGCCGGTAACGATGATGAAAATCAGAGCAAAGACAACGCCGGAAACGATCCCCAAATCGTAGATTGCACGCGCCAGTGGCGACTGCGGATCCAGAGCATTTGAGGTGTGCATCGTAGGAACCTACATTTTTCTTTATCCAATCTGCTCAAAGCCTGCGGTCCGCGCCCTCGCGGATCTGATCAACGAGCGGCCAATTACAGCGCAACGCAGTGAGCGATGTCATGTCGTTCAATACTCGCTTAGGCGGCGATTTTCCTTGGTACTTTTTTTGTGACTAGCTGTAAAGCATAAAAGATTTGCAGCCGATCGGCACAACCTGCCTCAGGAACGCCCGCAGGCCTTTGCTTAAAGGTGTGGTTGATGTCGATCGTTTTTGATTGGCATTAGCCGCCTAGGCAGGCTCAGATATCACGATGACACATCGAAGATTGTCGATAACCGTTCTCGGTAGCGGCGGCCCAATTGCCGATCCGCATCGTGTTTCAGCTGGATACCTCCTCTCCATCGACGGAAAGCCGCGGATTCTAGTAGACGCAGGCGGTGGAACCTTCGAGCGCATCGGTCGGAGTGGCCTGGATGTTTCTTCCCTCGAGCAAATTCTTCTTACACACATGCATATTGACCACACCAGCGACCTGCCGGCAATCATCATGCACTTATATATGTGTGACCGTAAGGAACCCATCGCGGTAACTGGTCCAACCGGACGTCCCAGAAACGACGCTGCAGCTCAAAATGCTTCGCCGCAGCCCGGGGCGATTGAATTCGTTCGATTGCTCTTCGGACCCGATGGTGCCTGGCGCTACATGAATACCTTTGAAGGCTTCGGCATTAATGTACGCGAGACCCCGAGCGCTCCGTCAGATCCAACGGTTCATGTCGTTCCAGTCGATCAATCGCTCGACGATCTTGGGATATCCATCCACGCAGTTGGTGTTCCGCACGGAATGATGCCTGCGGTAGCGTTTCGCATAGAATGCGGCGAGGAGTCAGTCGTGTTTTCGGGTGATATCTCCGGATCGACCGAAGCGCTTATCGAACTCGCTAAGAATTGTTCCATGCTCATTCACGATTGTGCCCTGCCAGAACG
>QHOS01000094.1 GCA_003219415.1 Verrucomicrobiota bacterium
TTCCCACCGCGGCGATTGTTGTCGTCTTACGACAGACCGGTCACAATCAACTTCTTTGCCCGTCACGGCTGTCCGGATCCTCCCGCTGCGCCATAGACCTGACCAGTTGCATAGCTGGCATCGTTAGCGGCGAGTTGAACGTAAATTGACGCGAGTTCGGCTGGTTGTCCTGGGCGGCCCAATGGTGTTTGGCTGCCGAATTGTTTTAGTTTTTCCTGGGTCGCGCCGCCGCTCACTTGTAACGGTGTCCATATCGGCCCGGGCGCCACGCCGTTTACGCGAATTCCTTTTGATGCGAGCTGTTTCGCAAGTGAGCGCACATAATTTGTCGTCGCAGCCTTCGTCTGCGCATAATCGTAGATTTCAGGCGACGGATCGGTCGCCTGCTCGGAAGTAGTGCCGATGATGACCGAACCGGGCGGCATGTGCGGCACCGCCGCTTTAATGGTCCAGAACGGCGCGTAGACGTTGGTCTTCATGGTGGCGTCGAAATCTTCGCTGGATACATCGAGAATCGACGGGCGCGTTTGTTGGCGCGCGGCGTTGCACACGAGAATGTCCAACCCGCCGAGTTGTTCTATGGCATCGGCTACGAGTTTTTTGCAAAAATTTTCGTCGCGCAGATCGCCGGGGATCGCGATCGCTTTGCGTCCGGCTTCCTTGATCAGCGCGACGACTTCGTCCGCGTCCGGTTGTTCATTGGGAAAATAATTGATCGCGACGTCGGCGCCTTCGCGCGCATAGGCGATCGCGGCCGCGCGACCCATTCCGGAATCACCGCCAGTGATTAACGCCTTGCGACCGGCCAATCGTCCCGAGCCTTTGTAACTTTTCTCGCCATGGTCCGGTCGCGGATCCATCTTGCCTGCCAGTCCCGGCCACGGCTGTGATTGTTCTTTGAACGGCGGTCTCGGATATTTGGTTTTCGGGTCTTCTACTGGCTGTGTTGTCATAGGTTCCTGTCTTTCTTGCGCGGCAAAGGTGCGCGAACCTCCAAGCGCGGCGATGCCGGCTGCGCCCAGTCCGCTGATCATCCGGCGTCGACTAATTCCCTTCTGTTCATCCATGTGACCGACACTTGCTCCCCATAGAAGGAACGCATTCCGTGTCGCAGTTGGCCTTGTAACGTCCGATACGAATGTGCAATCAGTTTGGCAGGCGCTGGAACCGATGGCGAATCGGAAGGAAGAACGCGTGCGGGTAACGCCAGGAACAACTCGATTTCTCGAGCGAGTTTTGTTCTGAACCGACTAAATTGAAGCGAAAATGAGTATGGAGACCGACGGGCTACCGAAGCTCGACAATGTCATCTTCGGTGAAATCCAGGTGCTCCTCGCTGAGAAACGAACTGCGCTGGCTTCTCTTCGCACCGGTATCGCCGTATTCGCTTTGCCGCTGTCGGTCCTGAGTGCGCTCATCGCGACATCGCGCTATTACAGCATGGAGAAGGTGCTGCCTCTGCTGCTGCCGCTGATGCTCCTGAACCTTGGTCTGGTCGTACTCGGCACCTGGCTGGTCTTCCGTTCGATCCGTCGCATTCGCCACTTCGAGCACCGGGTCAAAGAGCTCAGCGAAAAATATCGCTCACTCGCGGAGTTTATAGAGTAGCGAACGGCGAATTATGGCGCTTATGCCGTCGCAGGCGGCGGTGGAATCGGAGGAGGAACGCCGAATCGCTTTCGCCAGCTGGCTCGATGCAGAATGAGAACGATCAACCAGATCACGAATGCGAACAGCCCGCCGGGAATTGTAACAAGCATCAACCAGCCGAGCACACCCAGCGTATACAAAAGCTGGCCATAATCTTTTCCATTTATGATGCAGGGATGCACCGACCCTTCATCCACTTTGCAGCCGTGTGAATTTGCAATCCATGCGCATGTCATCACCGATCCTATCGGCGCAAACGCGAAGAGAACGATGAGGACGAGAGCGATCCAATAAAAAATCCACGGGAAACGTTTCCGAATCGGCAAAGGTGGCGGGTTCATTGCCGGGGATGCGTCTTGTTGAACCCGTTCGTGTAACCGTTCTCGAAGCCCTGGTCCCAGGTCTGCGGGTTCCCGGACCCCTGCTGCTTGAAATATTTTTGAGCCATCATGTTTAAGTCAGCAGCGGTTGGCGACGTTGCTCCTGGCGGGGCTTGCTCTCCCGTTTTCAACCCGATTGCATAAGCCGCCCGCTCCTCCGCAGTTTTACCATGAGCTGCGCGATAAGTGTAGAACGATGTAACTCCACACACGACAAAGGCCGCCAGTGCCATCATCACGAAAAAGCGCACTGGTTTGAATTCTCTGGCCATGAGCCAGCCCTAGAAAATCATGCGCGGTTCTGGCTGACAACATTTTATGTCGAATCTCGTCAAGGATTGGAGAGCGCACCCTTCCTTGCACTTCGGTAATCAAGCTGGATTCTATTGATCGAAAGGGCCTTCACCGTGGCAAAACGCATCGATCTCTTTGATAGCACCTACAGCCATTTCACCAAGCAAGTCTTGGAGACGATCCGTAAGGAAACGTTCGGTCAAGACATTGGCCAGAACAGTTGGACCACAGTCGACGAATACGATCGGTTCCTATCGTGGCTTGATCTTCGACCTGAGCATCACGTGCTCGAGGTCGCTAGTGGTTCCGGTGGCCCCGGGCTTTACGTCGCCAATCGCGCAGGCTGCAGAGTTACCGGCATCGACGCTAACGAGGCAGGAGTCGCTACAGCCACTCAGAGCGCGGCCGACTCAAATCAAGCTGGTCAGGTGACTTTTACGGTGGCCAACGCGAATTCCCCGTTGCCTTTCGATGATGACTCGTTCGACGCGGTCCTCTGCATTGATTCGATGAATCATTTTCCAGATCGACTGAAAGTGTTCCAGCAATGGCGCCGCATCCTTCGTCCCGGTCGGCGTGCCGTTTTCACTGACCCAGTAGTAATTACTGGCCCAGTAACCAACGACGAACTAGCTCTGCGAAGTTCAATCGGTCTTTTCCTGTTTGCGCCGATCGGCGTCAACGAACAGCTTATCGAGACGGCGGGCCTTCGTTTGGTAAAACAGGAAGATGTCACCGCAAATGCTGCCACGGTATCAGGGCACTGGCATGGATCGCGGGAGCGCCATAAAGATGCCTTGATCAAAATCGAAGGGGAAGAGCGCTTCGCAGGGCTTCAACAATTCTTTGCGGCTGTCCATCGCCTTACAACTGAAAAACGGCTATCGAGAATCGTATACCTGGTCGAAAAACCGGGACTGGGAACGACGATCGCGTCGTAGCATCCGCCTTATCGCCTTTACGCCCCTGCGGCTCGAAACATTCTGGCGAAAAGAAGGTGCGTTGGCAGATAGACAGCCAGCGGGAACAACAGCATTAGAAGAATCACAAACAGCGGCGCTGGCAGAATCCGCTGCGGATTTTCGCCTAAACCATAGACCCAGTTCACATTCTCCTGTGCATTGGTCACCAGATAGGAGAGCGGCAGGACCACCATCGCGACAATTGTCTGCCAGAGAAAAGCGCGCTGATCGTAGCCGAGCCGGTGCAGCATCCAGAGAAGTAGTAGCGGCAGGACGATGTGAAAACATGATAATCCGCGGATGGACAGCGGGATCCTTGGATCAAACATATAGGCGCTCAAACCAATCAAAGGCTTGCCGGTCGCAAGACGGAAAAAGAAATCCACATTCCAGAGTGCTTCAAAAAACACGACTGAGATGGCAAGCATGCTGACGAGCAGCGCATTCTCAAACCAAAGCGCGGGCACGAGCGCCAGCAAGGCGATATCTGAAAACCAAAGGAAGTTGGCCAGCCCGTACTCTCGCCAATAGATCGGCACCAGCGCACAAACGAAAATCGTATAGACAACTTTCAGGCCGAGAGGAATCACCGCTTCAATAGGTACCTAAAAATCCCGTACGCAAAACGCGCCGAGATTGCTCCCGGCGCGAAGCGTGATTTGATTGAAATGTGAAATCAGGTTTGCGTCTTACCTTTCTCGCCTTTCTTGCATTGAGCTTCGAACTTCGCGTACTGCTCCGGGGTCAGGATTGATTTCGCCGATTCCATGTATTTGGCTTCACTGGCCTCGTTGCAGCCGGCCTTTTGATGCTCCTCCATGGCTGCGTCCATCCTTGTCTTCTGATCAGAGGTCAGGCTTAGACTCGCCAACGAAACCTCGCACGCCATCTTCGTTTCATTTCCGACTTGCTTTGTGCAGTTGCCGTGTTCGCCTGCAAACATCGTCGCTGCCGCAAAGAGTCCCGCCGTTATTAACGCAATGAGTTTGGTCATAGCAGCCTAGACCTTCCCGCAGGGAACATCGTTCAAAATCTGACGCCGTGTCGGTAACACGTGCCGCGGCTTTCTTCTGATACCCGCAATACGCCGCCTGTTTTTACCCGCGATTGCATTTCCGGCAGATCAGCCGTGGAGAATGTCGTCCGCCGGTCGGTAACAACTTTGTTACCGACATGGCCTAACGAGTGTTGAACGACAAGTTTAACAAACCTTTCTAACGGTCGTAATAGTCAGCATCAACAAAGGAGGCCATCATGATCATGAAGACAATTGTTATTCTCGCCTGCGGCGCACTTATTGCGCCGGTGGCATTTGGCCAGACGCGTTCGACACATAAGAGACAAACAACCACTGCCATAGAACAACCGATAACGGTGACTGGAACGATCATCAAAATGACAACTGGGGAAGGATCGGCGGCGAGTTACCAGCCGTTCAAGACTCTCGTTGTTCGCGAGGACCGTTCGAATACTCCTGGCAGTTACGTTCTCAATGGACCTGGTCGCGTTGTGAACAAGAACGGCAAGGTGATCCAAACCGCGATCAAACCTGGAACGCACGTGCGCGTTTATTACGTAAGCACAGGCGATTCACGAACGGTTGATCACGTCGTTGTCGATTAAGCCCGCGCGACCGGAGATATCACCAATAAGAAGCCGCACGATTTCCGTGAATCCTGCGGCTTTTTTGGTGGGGACGAAGCCAGATGCCGAGCAGACTCCTGTCACCCTTGTGTTCTTTCCTGTTTATAAATCACCATGCCGCGGGCCTGGTAATTGTCCAAGGCCGCGGGATGATCAAGGTCGCAGGTATGCACCCAAACGCGATTGACTGAAGGGGACATCCGCCACGCTTCTTCGATTGCGCTGGTTAATAATGCTCCGCCCAGTCGACGACCAATAAACTCCGGTAACAAACCAAAGTAGGCAATCTCAACACCGCCTCCATCGTCGTGACGCAGTTCGTAATAGCCTGCGAGCGTATGCTCATAATACGCAGCGAAGGTCCGCAGCTCCGGTGCAAGCCCGTATTCCTTCCATTGCTCGTCGCTCCACACGCGCTTGTCGTTCCATGACCACATCTGCCCGACGGCAAGGTAAAGATCCCGATTGAACCGCCAGTCGCGTTCGATTTGCTCCTGGATATGAAATCGCCGATCCGTGCATCGCTTTGGGCGAAGCTGGTCGGGCGAATGCATCTCGAGATAAGTTGTAACAATCGAGGTCATCGCTGGCTGATACACAAGTAACTCAACCGCCTTGCTCCGCATTCAATTAAACCGCGCTACGTGGCGAATTGTAACGGGTTTGTTACTACACTGGGCTTGGGAGGGGTAACGCATCGCGTTATGAGATTTCAGGGAAAATGAAAGGAAATCTGCAAGTCTCCGTCTCACAACGATGCGGGCTCACGACTCACTTCCGGGTGATCTGTGCCTCGGCAGTAATGGTCCTGATAATGAGTGGACAGATCGCGCAAGCAGCCGATGGAGACCTTGATCCGACATTTGGGACCGACGGCAAAGTGCTGACCGATTTCGATCACAGCACCGACATCGCCAATGCCGTGGCGGTGCAGACGGATGGCAAGCTGGTTGTCATCGGCACAACCTATATCAACAATGATTTTTCGGATGAGGACTTCGCTGTTGCTCGATACAATCCGGATGGCACGCTGGACGAAACTTTCGGCGTCGGCGGCAAGGTGCAAACCGATTTTCCCGACCTGGCGGCTGTGGCGTCATCGGTAGTCATTCAACCCGACGGAAAGATCGTGGTCGCCGGAGGCGCCTTTCCGCTCTTCACCTTTGCCGGCGATTTCAAAGTGGTCCGCTACAATTCGAACGGATCGCTCGATACTTCCTTTGGGGACGGCGGCATCGTGACGACGACTTTTCCAGAGGGTAGTTACGCGTTCGACGTGGCCTTGCAGGCTGACGGCAAAATCATTGCCGCCGGGACCGTCTTCGTAGATTTCAATCCTGGCGATTCTTCCAATACCGATTTTGCACTGGCGCGTTACAACCCGGATGGAACCCCGGACGCCACATTTGGCAATGGCGGCCAGGTTTCAACCGATTTTCTCGGTTTGGAAGACGATGCCTTTTCGGTTTTGATCCAACCCGACGGAAAGATTGTCGCGATCGGCTCCGCCAATGATCCTGCGACTTTCTACGACTTCGCCGCTGTGCGTTATCTCAGTAATGGCACCCTCGATACGACATTCGGCGTGGCTGGAAAAGTGCACACCGACTTCGGCGATCAAAACTTTGATCGCGCGCGCTCGGCCGCGCTTCAACCCGATGGCCGGATTGTCGCTGCTGGATTCGCTATCTCTCAAAACGGCGGAGTCCAGAATTTCGCTGTCGCGCGCTATACTTCCAACGGAGTTCTCGATACCAGCTTCGGTACCGACGGGATGACGCAAATCGATTTTGGCAACTGCTGCCAGGGTGCTACCAAAGTTCTGCTGCAAAGCAATGGCAAAATCATCACCGTCGGCGGTTCGAATGGCGAGTCATCCGAGGACGACTTCTTGTTGGCGCGTCTGACTCCTACCGGTGCGCTCGATCCCACCTTTGGCGCTGGCGGCAAAGTCCGAACTTCCTTTGGCGATCTAAACGGCGGAGCCAACGGCGCCGTTTTTCAGCCCGATGGGAAGATTGTGGCTGTCGGTTTCCAAGCGACCGGCCTCGAGCTGTTCGCTGACTTTGCACTCGCGCGCTACATCGACGCCGAAGGTCTTCCACTGCCGACGCCGACGCCCACTGCAACGCCAACTTCAACTGTAACGCCAACGCCCACCGCGATGCCGACAGCAACTCCCACTGCCACACCGACTCCAACCGCTACGCCTACCGTGACACCTCGCGCGACTCCGCGGCCTCGCCCGACTCCGCGGCCGCGCCCGACGCCGTAGTAGCCTTTGAGCTTAAGCGCGGGCCGTCAGCGATAGCTAGTCGCACGAACTAGAACGGCCCATAGCAGCTTGGCTGCAATATCAGAAGCCCGAGGTGCCAAAAGTGAAGATCAGACGGCTGTTCCGTCTTGACGGACGGGGCCAGTCTCCGATTCAATCACAATTCGATGCGCGGGGGACGAGTTACCAGCGAGGAAAGATCGGCCATCAGCACGTACGTCGGTGCTGGCCTCGCAGTCGTGCTCATCGTCGGGGGGCTGTACTTTTTCTTTCTCGCACAGAAAGAAAAAAAGGAGACCACAACTTTCGATCCGAACCGTCCGGTTCCCAGCGACGCCGTCTTGAAACAACGATTGAAGGCTGAGGAATATTCTGTCGTGCGCGAGGGTGGCTCCCAAAGGGCTTTCCAAAATCAGTTCTGGAACAACGAGAAGACTGGCATTTACGTCGATGTGATTACCGGCGAACCGCTTTTCACTACGCCCGACAAATTCGATGCTGGGGTCAGCTTGCCCACGTTTGCCTTCCATTTCATCCCGGTCGAAGAAATGAAAGACCGAGGTTACGCAGCGTACCTTTCGCTCGTGGAGAAAAAGTAGCGTCCAACCCGAAGCGTTGTAGCGGCGGCCGCCTGCTCGCGAAAGCTTTCGGAGTGTCAGCCGCAAAACTGTAGTGGCAGGCGTGTCGCCTGCGTCCGAACGTACTCCCGTGGCGAGCACAGGCATGGCACCAATTCTTTGGGCAACTTCTCTGTGATTCCTGGGTTCAATCGGCCAAACAACAGGAGGAATATCTGCTCATGAGGAAGAAACTTATTGTGATAGCATTGGCGGTGT
>QHOS01000039.1 GCA_003219415.1 Verrucomicrobiota bacterium
TCAAGCTGAATGTCAGTGGCGTCCTTTTCAAAGAGACGCTCGATCAGATGGGACAGGTGATAGACACTTGCCTCGACTTGGGCATCCCGGTCCATGCTCGCGTGGTCCACGACGATCTCGTGCACGACCGCGCCTTGCGTGATGCAAGTGCAAGCGAGCCGCTGCTCCGCTTTCTCGAGCACCAGGAGAAACTGAAGCGCAGCGGCGAGAAGATTCACTCGAGCTGGAACCTTTTCGCTTACCAAAAGAAGATGCTGCGGCAGGAACCGGTCGAATGGACCTGCATCGCGGGCTATAAATATTTCTTCGTCTCATCGACCGGCAAGTTCTGGCTCTGCAGCCAGGTGCGAACCGAGAGGCACATTCTCGAGATCACGCGGGAAGATCTGCTGGGCTACAACCGGAAGAAGGATTGCCAGGCGAGATGCGGCGTTTATTGCACCGCACAGGCCTCACTGGCCGTGAGCCATCCCCTGCAATACGCCGGCCGGGAAGTGGCGGGGATGCTGGCAAGTCGGGTGTCAAGGATGCGGCGCGGCGGGCACGAGCGAATTCGTGATCTGGCGTTCGCCCAGTAAGCGAAGCTCCGATTTACGAAGGCCCGCGGCCAGAGTTTTATTTGGCAGTCGGCGTCAGCAGGTTAACTGTTTACGGTAAATTCGATATGTTTTGTATCGAACCGCACCGAATCCAACAACCAGTTTCTCTGCGCACTTATCGTCCTCCTGCCTAGACGAAGTAACGGAACGGAATGTTGAACGGCACATTTAAGCAGGTTACCTCGCGCGACGCTGGATTTGACAATCTAATAGCGGAAGAGCTGTTGATCATCGGTGGCGACGCGGATCGTGGATAAACAAGATCATAGTTTGCGACTGTTCCACTGGGCCGCGCTTGGGATTGTGCTGCTCACGGTCGTGACCCGACTTCCATCGCTGCTCCATCCGCAGCCAATCATTAATGAAGCGATCTATTCGGTCGTCGCGAACGAGATTGTCGATGGCGGCCGGCCTTACGTCGATGCGGTCGAGCGCAAGCCACCGCTGCTTTTTTGGACTTACGCGGCAATTTTCGAAGTGGCGGGAAAGTATAATTGGAAGGCGCTGCACGTGGCCGCGCTTGTCTGGACGCTGGGCACGATGGCGGGCTTGTATGCGATCGGCAGGGCGTTGTTCGATCGCGAAACCGGACTGATCGCGGCGCTGCTCTACAGCATTTTTCAACCTTGGGCGCGCGGGCAGAATCTTGCATTCAACGGCGAGCTCTTGATGAATCTTCCGATCGTCTGGGGATGGGCGATTGCGTTCCGGCCAAGCTCATCGCGCGCGCGGCCCGAGCTGGTTTTTTCGGGCGCACTTCTTTGCGCAGGATTTCTACTTAAACAACCCGCGGCGATTGCGGCGGTTCCACTCGGAATCTATTTGCTGCTGCCGGACTATCGCAAGAGCCGAGGCTTGAATGGAATGCAATCGGTCACTCACGCGGCGTTGCTCACGCTAGGATTTTTCGGAACCCTCGGCGCCGTCGCGTTCGTCCTTTGGCAACAAGGAATTTTGCGCGAGGCGTTCGATCGCACTTTTACAGATAATTCCATTCCGCATGTGTTCTACACCACGGGAATTTTCTGCACTTTGGCGTTTGCCGCAGTGTGCCTGCCGCTGGTGATCGGAACCATCATGACGTGCCGCGACCGCGGTCTTTGGGACAAAAAGGAAGCTGAACGGACCGCGCTCCTCGGACTGCTCGCCGCCTCCGCTGTCGGCACCGCCGCGGGCGGCCGCTTTTACGTTCATTACTACATCCAATTGATTCCGCCGATGGTGATGCTCGCGGCCCCGTTCTACGCGCAACTTTGGTTTCGAAAGATCCAACCGCCTTATTGGCTGCTGCGCCCGCCGATCACATGCGCCTGGCTCGCCCTCACCGTGATCGCGTTTTCGTTCGTGCATTGGCTGGAGCTGGCGACGCGACGCAAACCATCGGAGGCTGGCCAATATTTGTCCGAGCATTCTGCGCCTAACGACAGGATTTTCGTCTGGGGCCAGGAGGCAGAAATTTATCTTGAGGCTCGGCGAAGACCGGCGAGTCGCTACATCGAAGCGGCTTCGCTCACGGGCCATGTTTTCGGCGGAGTGTTGCGCGGTGTCGATACCCGCAAGTGGATCGTGCCGGGCGCGTGGGACAAGCTCGAAGAAGATTTTGCGAAGCATCCGCCGGCTTACATCGTTGACGTCCAGACCGATCTTCGGCAGCCGCACCCGGTGCAGAACTTTCCGATTTTAGCGAAATTGCTAGCAGAACAATACCGACCGGTGGCGAAAACTGCCGAGGGTGTTGTGTATCAAAGGTGGGCCGCGAACTAATGGGTGGCCTAACGAACGATGTTCGACGATTTTGGTGGGCGGTGCTCGCGAATCGCGCTCCTGACGATCGTGACTCGGCTTCCGTCGCTGCTGCATCCGCAGGCGATCGACGATGAGGAGACATATTCCGTGGTCGCAAACGTGATCGTCGATGGAGGTCGGCCCTACGTTGATGCGGCGCGGCGGGCACGAGCGCATTCGTGATCTGACGGCCCCCCAGCAAGACGAAGCTCCGTTTTACGAAGCCCCGGCGGCCGCAGCTTCATTTGGCAGTCGTTGTCAGCAGGGTAACTGTTTGCGGTAAATTCGATACGTCTTGTATCTGGTCGATCCGATTGCCTCGAGAAAACGATTGATCCTCGGTCACACACTCAAGATCAATCAAATCGGCAAAAGCACGTCCCCGGCTGCGCGCATGGGAAGTTTGCTCGATGAAAATTGAGTTCAGCGACTAGGTCTATCGCCCTGGCTGTTTATTGGCTGTTCAGAGTGATTTGCGGAGCAGGTTCGCTTGCATCAATCCGTGCACTCACCTTCTGGATTTGTGCGCTCTGTTCTTTCACAGTCGCAGCGAGCGCTGAAATTTCCTGTTTAAGCTCTTGCACAGTGCGATGCTCTTTGAGGAATTCATTCAGCAACATCGCGTTTATCGCCTCGTAGCGCACAGTGTTCACTTTGCCGTCCTCATCGCGTACAACCAAGTCGGGGTCGACCGCTTCCACGTCCTCAGCCACCAAGCCAAACTGCGGAATCTTTTGCGGCTCTATTTCTTTCTTGTAACGGAAGATGACCGGTTTAAGCGCGAAAAGCACTTCGCTGGATTGTGCCATTGGCCGGATCTGCTCTTTAAACCTCCGGGAGGAAGTGATCGTGCCGAGCTTGCCGCTTGAATTAATGAAAACCGCAGCTCCCCCTGAAGAGGTCTGGCCAAATACGCTGCCGATAAAACAGCTGTTGCTTACATTCGCACCTACGACCCCGGAACCGATACAGATAACATTACCGGCCGTGGTGACATTGTTGCCGGCCCCAAAGCCTAAGGCCGTGTTGGCGCTGCCGGTGCTATTGTTTTCCAGCGAATGAGCGCCATCTGTTGTATTGAAATTGCCCGTTGTGTTGTTACTGAGCGCGACGTCACCGTTGGCTGTGTTGTGGTTTCCCGTTGTGTTTCTCACTAACGCGGAAAAACCATCGGCCGTGTTGTGGAAACCGGTGGTGTTTGCAAAGAGCGCCCTCGAACCAGTGCCTGCATTCTCGAAGCCAGTGCTGTTGGCAAATAGCACTTCAAAACCAACTGCGGTGTTGTTGGGGCCAGTTGTATTAAGAAGCAGAGCACCAAATCCATTGGCCGTATTATCACTGCCAGTCGTGTTGCTACCGAGTGCGCCAATACCAGCCGCCGTGTTATTACTGCCAGTGGTATTGCTAAAAAGAGCGTCAAATCCAATGGCCGTATTCGAGGTGCCGCTGGTAAGACTTTGGAGCGCGCCATCTCCCTCAGCTGTGTTAAAGCCGGGATAGCCTCCATCCGGCGCCGGGGTCACCGCTCTGGCCTCCGGCAAAAGCGCAGCACACATTAGGACGAGTGGGATGAGAATCAACGCGCATCGTAAAGGCGAATGGCTGATCGAATGGCTGATCGGTAAAATTATCGTTTTCATACAAATGTTTTCCTCTTTCTCTCGCTGATTATCTTAATCGGAAACTCCATCGGGCAGCCCCGCCGCGCTAGATTAGAAAGGTAACGCCGATGTTACGTCGCCGAGCGCGACAAACTAGACATCCCAATGACGCATGCTGTGCACGATCCAGATTTGTGAGTTGTGATCCCTATCCAATTAGAAGAAACGTCAGGCGAGTAACCGGGCCTCGATAAGCTCGCCCCACCTACGCAATGGATTTGCTGTAGATGCGATATGTCTTGTAGCGGTGGGCGCCAATCGCTTCGAGAAAACGATTGATCATGAAATTATCTTCAAGCGTGAGACTGAGTTCTCCAGTGAATCCATGTTTAATCATTGCGTCTTCGACAATTCGCAGCACAAGCATTTCGGCAATACCAGCGCGGCGATATTTTTCGATCACGCCAAGCGCGATAAGCCGCGCAGTCCGGATACGGCTCTTGTAATAAAGGAGTTTTAGAAGCCCGATTGGAAATCCAAAAGTTGTAAGCCGGCCGTTGATATGGCGTAGGGCGACGTTAATGTCTGGCACACATAGGATGAAGCCGGCTGGCTCGTCGCCAACTTCCGCAATGAGCGTGAACTCCGGAATGATGAGCTGGCTAAGCTCGTGCGTCATAAACTCGATCTCTGCTTCCGTGAACGGCACAAAACCCCAGTTGTTTTTCCACGCTTGATTGTAAATCTGACGGAGCCGTCTGCTTTCCTCGCGAATATTCTTGAGGTTTCCAGCTCGGATCGTGACAGCCAAACGCTTTCGAAAACGTTCGCCCAGAGGTCGCAAACGCGCCGCGGCTCTTGCCGGGTCGGCAAACCACCAGGCGTACCAATCTTTTGCTTTTGTAAAACCGCAGCTCTCGATCAGGTCTTTGTAGTACGGGGGATTGTGCGCGGTCAATATGGTTGGCGGAAACTGAAACCCATCAATCAAAAGAGCGCAGACATAGTTCGTTGAGTAGTCAATCGGTCCCATGATTTCCGTGCGTCCTCTTTCGCGAAGCCAATGCTCCGCGCGTTCAAAGAGCGCAGCAGCCACATCGCGATTGTCGATGCACTCAAACAAGCCGAAGCAGCCGACGTTCGATTGATGCAATGCATTGTAATTCGGATCGTCGCTCGCCATGATTCGGCCAGCGATCTTGCGGTTTTTCCTCGCGAGAAATAAGGCGGCGTCGCCATGTCTGTAGAACGGATGCCGTTTACGATCGAGGAACGCTTTGCGTTCGATGATTAGGGGCGGTACCCAGGCTGGATCGTTGACATAAATTCGCCATGGAAACTTGATGAACGCATTGCGCTCGCGGCGCGAGATCACTTCTGAAATTTCGATGTTCGACACGGAGGCGAAAGGCTACAATGTCATTCTGAGCGAAGCGAAGAATCTCGGATCATTTCTGGACCGAGTCGCCCACGGAAATAGACAGAGATGTTTCGCTCCGCTCAACATGACAAAGGGCCTATCAAGCGGGTTCTAACGTTTCCAGGAGCGACTCGGCCATATCTTCCTGGCGAAACAGGAGGTAAACGAAGAGTAAATTGAGCGGGATGAGCTCAAACCAGAAGTAATAAACTGGTTGGCTGATGAACAGAAGCGCAAACAAGACCAGCATCCGGACATTCGTCATCAAGAGTCGCCACCACTTGAGCGTCGGCCGGGCCAAATTTCGATAACGCGTTCTTAGCCGTTCAGGAATTTCGCCGTGAAACAATTGGCGGACCACATCACGCAACGTTTTTAAGCGCGGCGCCAGCATTTCCTGTTGGCGGGTAAAGTTCAAATACAACGCAAGCAGAAGCTTCTGCCACGGTGTGTGACGCCAGGTCAACTTCGAGTAATCCGATCGCAGGCCGGACAACGAATCTACGCTCGTCCGCGCTCCCGTCGTTACAAAGTAAAGATAGGTGCTGCGATAATAGTCAGCCGCTGCTCCTTGCAATGCGTGACTGATCCCAACAGCACACGCGAGAAGAATGATGGCAGGCGACGAGCCTGCGAACAGACAGCGGAGAGTCAAGTGCAAGTAAACACTGACAAAGACCAGGTGGTCGGCAACGCTGTCGATGATACGGCCCTCGCGGCTTTCTCGATGGGTCAGACGCGCGAGCTGGCCGTCCGCGTTGTCGAGCGTATTCGCGCAAACATGGAGCATCATCCCCACCACGTTGATGCCTAGATGGCGATAGTAATAAAGGTGTCCGGCAACAACGCCAAAGATGCCGGCCAGGAGGCTCACTGCCGCGGGCGTCATCTTGAGCCACGCAAAAAACCGGGCCAACCAAAACCCTATTGGCCTGTAGAAATAGAGATCGAACACTCCTTCGACCTCGCGCGCTTTGTATGTAGCCTCGACGCCTGAGCGCGGCGCGTCTGTTTGTCGTAGCATCAATAATTACACCGGCCGTCGCGATGCTGTGGTTAACGCCTCGAATCAAACCCGGCAGCTTTGTACATCTTTCCGGCCAGCGCGCATCAGGCGCTTTGCTTTTGCAGTGCCACTGGAACGAGTGTGTCCGCGAGGATGTTTAAGGCTTCGTCCAGATCTGCGCGCGTATGTTTGGCAGTCACACAAGCACGAAAACATATCCGATGTTGCGGCACAGCCGGATAATCAACGGGAGCAACCCACAGACCACGGCGTCGCAGTTCATGTCCCAGCCGATACATGCGCTCCCGATCACCAATGACAATCGGCATCACGTATGTCGTCGATCCCCCAGTATTCAATCCGAGACCACGAAGTTGCGCGTGGAAGTAATCGGCGTTTTCCCAAAGTTGGGTCCGCAATTCCGGCTGCTTCGTGCCGAGCTCCAGCGCTTTTAGAATTGCCGCGATCACCACGGGTGGCAGCGCACAGGAATAAACATACGGATGCGCATAAAATCGGAGGTATTGCAGCGTCTCCTTGGAACCGGCTACGAAGCCTCCCAGTGCTCCGAAAGCCTTGGAGAAGGTCCCATAAACCAGCGGAACGCGGTCCTCCACTCCGAACTTTTCCGCCGCCCCGCGACCATGTTCGCCACATGCCAGCATGGAATGCGCTTCATCAATAAAAACGCTCGCGCCGTGAGATTCTGCGACAGCGAGTAATTCCGTCAGGTTGCCGAAATCGCCATCCATCGAATAAATGCCTTCCACTATCACGAGCTGGCGGCGCCCTTTTTGACGGCTCAGCGCGGCATCAAGCGAACCCGCGTCGTTATGCTCGAATTTCTCGGTGCGGCATCGGGACAGGACCGCGCCATCGCGCAAACTGAGGTGCGAGCGGTTGTCCAGAAGGGCGACGTCGGTCTTGCGAAGCAGCCCGGAGATCGTGCCTAGCGCGCCCCCAAATCCACTGTTGAATAGCATCGCATCCTCACGTCCAAGAAACTTTGCGACGCGCCGTTCGAGCTCCCGATGCAGATCCGTCATTCCGGAAAGCATGGGCGATCCGCAAGCTCCCAATCCATGGGTGCGGAGCGCCTCGTGCGCCGCGATCAGAACCTCGGGATGATTGGCAAGGCCGAGATAATTATACGAACAGAGATTAATCACCGGCCGCGGCCTGCCGCCGTAACTGATCACTGTGCGCGCATCCGCTGTGCCAAGCAGCTCAGGTTCATACAATTCAACCGCCCACGCGCCAACGCGCATCCAGTTTGTAAAGCTCGCTGGAGCTTGCAGCGGATCATTGCTTTCACCCGCCAGGAAATTGCTCAGACTAAGTTTTGCCGGGTCCTGGTTCATCAAATGGTACACTGTCTTTCGCTCGCTCCCGTCCCTACGGACGGCCCGTCCCAGCAAAGTTGAGGGTTTTTGTGCTTCACAGCTTCCTTACGAAGTTATCTGCTACATCCGCAGAGTTCCGTGTCGGGGCAGCTAATTTAGCGAGTTTAGGATTCCGGACAAGACTTTAGTCGATTTGTAGCCATCGGCCCTGTGGGCTGTTTGATTCTCATTGCAACAGCTTTTGTCGACCGGCCACGGGTCCGTCACCGGACGGATTTCGTCGTGCGGCGAACCGGTGGCTTCAGGGTGCGATGGACCGCCGCCTACTTCCGCGTCGTGCGGAAAACGTAATCCCATAGCGGCGAGCTAATGCCGTATCCGACGTGATCGTCCTTGAAATGATGGCGGAGGTGATACTGCTTCAGCCAAAGCCACACGCCGCTTTTCATGGCGAGATGGTGCGTCGCATAATGGAGCATGTCATAGCAGAGATACCCGAAAACCAACCCCGCAAACACCGCCGGCGCCAGGCTTCCAAAAATTAGAAAGAATAGACCAAAAAAAAGAAACGCGAGCGGGATGCTTATGGCTGGCGGCATAACGAGCCGGCGCGCGTCGTTAGGATAATCGTGATGCACTCCGTGAATCACAAAGTGCAGCTGCTTTCCCCAACGAGTCTTCGGTTCGTAATGGAAGATGTACCGGTGAATGAGGTACTCGATCAGCGTCCAGAGCAAAATACCCAGCAAAAACAACGCCGCTACGGCAACAAACGACAATTGCCGTCGCCACAAAGACACGTAAAGCATGTAGCCAACCACCGGCAAATACAGCGCCAACGGAATCACCGGATGCACCCGTGAAAAAAACTCCATGAAATCGCTCTCGAACATCCGGACTGTTTCGTTCTTGTTCGAGACGTATAGTCGGTCTGCCATGATCAAAAACTAATTGGCCTCGCACTCAGATCAAGGCTGCCAATTTGGCTGGGTGTCGCGTCGGGGACCCGGCGATAGTCGGCCTTTTGTTTCATTCGTTCAACCCGGGAATACAGGCTGTATCGCTTATCGAAAACGAACTGGAACAGCAACCGGCTCCACGATGAGTGATACTTCAGATCGCTGTAAAATTCCGGGGCCATCGCGCGCAGTTTCGGCAGGTTGTTCCACGGGATCGAGGGGAGATCGTGGTGTTCGTTGTGATAACCCATGTTTAGCGCTACGCGATTGATTGGCCCGTAATAGCTGAATGTCTCCTGGTCGAAATCGTAAGTGTAATGCTCCTGGATCCAGCGAGCCCCAACCGGGTGCAACCCAATCGAAAAGAAAAACGCGAACACGAGATAAAGAAATCCCGGCCAACCGCAAAGATAAATGACGGCCACATCGTAGAGCGCGGCACACGCAAAATTGATGAAGAACCAGCGATCCCACATCGTAATCGCCTTCAATCGTGGCGGGCGCGTCAGCTGAAAAAATGGGAAGAGCATGAGCCAGATTGCCTTCGTGAACCACCTGTTGCCTACCAGGCGCGCTTCCCAATGGTTCGCCAGGTCTGCGTCGTATTCGTAATCACCCTGATGAGAATGATGCTTTAAATGATAAACACGAAAGCCCATCGCGCCGGGCGCGAGATTGGGAAGATCGGCGATGACGGCCACCATCTTGTTCCACCTTTTGTTCCGGAAAATCAGATTGTGAGTTGCGTCGTGAATAATGACGTAATTCGCATGATTGGCGAACGCACCGACGCAATAGGCAATGAGAAGACTCAGCCACCAGTAACCAAATCCGAGTTTTCCCATTCCAAACGCGATGGCTGTCTGCATGACTACGATTGAAGCGGCAATGAGCGCCGTCCACGGATTGCGCACCATCAGTTGCCGGACTTCCGGATGCGCTTTGACGATCGCACGCGCCCGCCCCGGATGCGGTTGATCGGATTCAGATTGATAAAACGCAGCCTGCATCGGCTTCAAAATATGCATTGTGGACGTATCCTCAAACGCGCTTTTTCAAGGGCGCCGCACCGAGCAGCGGCAATACAAACAGATTTGCCAGGATGTCTATGATGCAGCCAGCGAGCACCACGAGGCCAAAACGCTGAGTCGGTGGAAAATCTGATAGCACGAAAATGGCGAAACCCGCGGCGATAATCACGTCCGAATAAACAATCCCGCGCCATTGCTCTTCGCGCGCGAAGACCCAGGCGTTCCACCCTTTCTTTCCGTCGCGTTGCGCGCGGCGGACCCCGAACATGAGATGAATCATCGAATCGATTGCAATGCCGATGCAGACGTTTGTGGCCGGCGCCGAAATGACGTCCACCGGCACATGAAACCAGCCGATCCCTCCAAGCATCGACAGCGGCACAAGCGTCAGGCTCGCGATCATCGCTACCGCACCGCGGACAGATCGGGCGACAACCAGCGCGATCACAACGAACAACAGATTCAGCCAGAACAATCCGGTCACGAGACTTTCAGCGACGAGTTTGGCGAGCCGACCTTGCAAATAATAAATACCGCCGACGAGGTCAGCCTTGAATCCATACTTGCGACAGAGAGCGCGAAGATCGTTCACAACATCGACACGGTATTTCGTACGGCGTGCCTCGATCATCCGGAGTGTGAAAACCGCGTCCGCACGGTCTTTACTGACAAAACTTTTGGCCACGCGCGCATACTTCGGTTGCTCCATGATCTCCATCATCTTTTCGTAGCTTATGAGAAACGAAAACGGCGTGCGATCGCCTTCGGCCAGAAGCGTTGGCAACGAAATTACAGTGCCAACATCTTTCTCGTTTTCCAGCGCGCCATGCAGCCTCCACATTCTTTGGTAGGCCTCATCCGTGTTCAGCCTGGTGCCGCTCGTCGCGGAGACGACCAGTGTCAGCGGGTTGGAGCCGCCGGTCCGATCTACGAATTCCAGTCCGTCGCGAAGTTCCCGATTCGGCTTGAAATAAGCCATAAGGCTCGGGTCAGTGTTCACCCTCGTCAGACCAAGTCCCAAACCTACTGCCAGCAAAATGACGGCTAACGAGAGCAAGGCAAACCGGCGCGACCAAAATGCATGCGTAGGTTCTGCCTCGACGATTTTGCTTTTCCGCGGCACGGCCCAGCGCAGGAACGCCGGATACATCAAATAAGCGCAAACGAACGCGACAACTGTGCCAAGCACTCCGCCAAATCCCAATTCGCGCAACGGCTTTGCCTGAACAATTAACAGACTGGCAAAGCCTAACGATGCGCAAACCATCGACCAGAACGAAGGCGGAAAAGTCATGCGCCGCGCGTCGGCTGCGAGATCGGGCGACTCCTTGTCCAGACGATGCGCGCGATCGGCAAGCGTTTGCCAGTTGAAGGTCATGTAAACCAGGTGTGAAAGCGCGATGACGAACACGATCGTACCGAGGTTGACCGTCAAAACGCCGATCTTGTCGCCGAGCATCGATTGGATGAGCAACGTCAACAAAACAGCGCTGCTGCATGTGCAAAGCATTCCTACAAACAGCCGGATTGATCGGAACAGCGCGGCCATCGTTAGGCCAAACAAGACAACCGCCGTGAGACTGAAGTAGCGGAAATCGTGCGCCAGACTGCGTCGGAGCATTTCAACGACGTACGGCGGACCCGCGATGTGAATCCGAAAATCTCGCGCGTTCAGTTCGTGCACGATTTGTTCGAGGCGCTGGATCGGCTTTTCCGTATGCCTGCCTTTCATGAAAATGATCACGTTGCTGGACTTCCGGTCGTGCGCGATCAACAAGCGGCTCCAGAACGGGCTTTTCAGTGCATCTTCAAGGCTTTTAGGTCCCTCAGCGAGGCTCTTTACGGCGCTCACTCCACCGATGGTGTGGGCTCGTTGGGTGAGTTTTTGAATTCGACTCAGGTATCGTGGCGAAGAAATATCGCGTGACGACACCGCCAGAATCACTTCTGGCTGCGAAGGAAAACTTTGCTCGATCTTTTTGGTTTGCTGGATTCCGGGATCATTCGTTGAAAAGAAAAAATTCTGGTCCACGACGGGCGTCAGGTCCACGAACGCAGCGACCAGTACAAGCAGCACGCCGCCGATCACGAGCATCAACCAGTGCGACCCTAACGGGATTCGAACCCGTGTTACCGCCGTGAAAGGGCGGTGTCCTGGGCCTCTAGACGATAGGGTCACAAAACCGAGCAATATCAGAATTGCTACTCCTGGACGCAAGGTAAATTGCCGTCTCCTTTTTCTTTCAGTTTAGACGCGCATAGAGCCCTGGCTAAAGGCTCGAATGAAATCGGTGAATCAACGCCGCTGCGCGAGCAGTTGCACCGTAATGCTTGCTCAAAACGTCGAGCGCGTTTTCCAAAAGGCGCTCGCGCGCATCGCCGTCGCGTAGAAGCCCGGCGATCGTCATTTCAAGTGAATCGGCATCGCGAACCTGGATCGCCCCTTTCTTCAACACGAGTGCTTTCGCAAGTGTCGCGAAGTTTTCCATGTGCGGACCAAACACGACTGGTTTACCGGCCATGATCGGCTCCACTGGATTTTGCCCGCCTTGCGCGGTCAGGCTTTTCCCAACGAATACAATGGTGGCAATACCATACCAGCGCTGAAGTTCACCTGTTGTATCGAGAAGAATGCAGTCCGCATCTGATTCGCGATCAATCGCCACTTCGCTCGCCAGCGCCACGCGTAACGGCAGAGCAGCGAGTTGCGCGCGGATTTCGCGGAGCCGTTCCACATGGCGCGGCGCAATGAACAACCGCAATGACGAGAATTGCTGACGCAAGCGCAGAAAGACTCTGGCCAGAATTTCCTCTTCGCCCCGATGCGTACTGCCGCCGAACAACACTGGACGCTGTCGATCCGCATCGCTCACGCTGGTTGTTCGCGTATTTTCCTGTGCTTCTGCCCTGTGATCACGCCCATTGGGATCGTATTTGATGCTGCCAACGGCACGAATCCGATCGCGCGCAACGCCGATCGCGACCCATCGATCAACATCATCAGGCTCTTGCGCGCAAACCAGATCCAACAGTCGAAAAGTGGGCGCCACGAAAAATCGGAACCGGCGAAATCTTCTCTCGGATCTCGGCGACAAGCGCGCGTTCACCAATATCGTGGGAATTCGGCGTTCGTGCGCCAATGCCACAAGATTTGGCCAAACTTCCGCTTCAACCAGCACGATTCGCGTCGGCCTGATCACCGCAAATGCGCGCCGCATGATCGGCCAGTAATCGAGCGGTGTGTAAATGACCTCGATCCAGGCCGGAGCGTTCTTGTTTGCCAGAGCGAAACCAGTCGTGGTGGTCGTGGTCAGAACGCAGTGCAAAGCTGGTTCGAGCGCGCGCAATGAATTGGCTAGCTTTAACGCGACATTTACTTCCCCTACGCTTACCGCGTGCAACCATGTCGGTTTTTGCTTCGACAGGCGAACGCATACTTCGCAATCGTAAATTCCCAGACGCTGTCCGAACTTTTCGCCGTAGCCGCCTCGACGAATCATTTTCACCAAATAGCTCGGCAAAAAGAACAACAGCCCGATTGGCCAAAACAAATTGTAGATGAAACGAATCATTCAATTACCGATTCCGAATTTTTTGATTGCGGACTCCGGAAAGAAACAAGACTTCGGTGGCGCCATATGTTTTCTGGCGAACCAAATGCCACTGTTTCATTTGGGGAAGAGCTTCAGCCGGCCTTTTCTCCAAAACGAAAATTCCATCTGCGTCCATTAACTGAGGCAATTCTTCGTTTGCGAGCAGTTTTTCGGTGAAGCGCTCACCATCTTCCGTCTTTTCGTAGGGCGGATCGGCAAAGACAATATCAAACAGTTCTGAGCCGGAAGCATGCCGGAGGAAATCGAAGGCATCCTGCTGTCGAACTCGTCCTTTCAACTTTGTTTTGGCGAGATTGCGCTCGATGATCTCCGCCGATTGTCCGTCTTGCTCGACAAAAACAACAGAAGACGCGCCGCGGCTGAGCGCTTCAATTCCAAGTGCGCCGCTGCCCGCGAAAAGATCGAGGATGCGGGCCTCCACGACGGCATCGCCCAAACTGGAAAAGATAGCAGCTTTGACACGGTCCATCGTCGGTCGCACACCGCGCTTCGGAACTACCAGGCGAATCCCGCCGGCGCTGCCGGCGATCACTCTCATGGCGAAGAGGCCGGCGTTGGCGTTACAGTCGCATCAGGCAGCGCTTCCTGCGGCGAAGCAGAAGTTGATGGCACGGCGGGCACTGCTTCTTCGATCTGTTTCTTTTTCTTCTTTGCTCGCTCCTTTTTTCCGCCGCCGAAGAAGCTGTTGATCATATTGCTAAGATCGCGACCGACCAGTCTGTCCATTAGGTTTGTGCTGGGGCGATCGATCGTGCCGCCAACCTGAAAATCAATCGCAGAATAGCCCGGCTCGTTGATCGGTTTAAAATTCTGGCGGATCGCTTTGAAAAGCTGACTACGAATTTTGTCGTTGATCGCCAGCTGAGAATCGAGTTTTAGCCTGCCGTTAAACATAACGGTTCCCGACGCTGTGAGACGAATATTCGGGGAGCGTAAAATCAGTTCGTCGATTGTGACCAAGCCTGGATTCACGTGATATCTCGCCTCTGCTTGCTCGAGTTGAAGCTCTCTTAGCTCTTCGATCTGAAGAACTTCCCCTAGTAATACCAACAAGCTATATTGTTGGACGCGGCCCTCGCGCAGGGAAATTTCTCCCTTTCCCACAAACGCCTCTGGATCGGCCGTTTTGCCGGAAGCTTGGAAACTTCCCTCCAACTTACCCTGCACGACTCCTTTGGGGCCGCCCGCGTTTGCGATAATCTGATCGGCCAGCACATTGCGAAACTTTACGCTCGTCGTAAACGGAGAATCCTCCGCTTCCGGCTGCATCGCAAAATAGCCGTTGATCTCACCGCTACCGGCGCGCGCGGAAATCTTGGAAAGCTCCAGCACATCCGGCTCGTAGCGCAGTGGAGAGCGCAGTTGCTCCAGAAAAAAACGGTTCTGCAAGGAAATTCTCGCCACCTTCGTATCGCCATGGAGCGCCAAGGCGCTCCGAATACTGGTGCGAAAGTCTACCCCACTAAAACTCGCAAGGAGCTTGCCTGCATGATCAAGAAAAGTGAAATTCCCGTTCTTAATACTGACGCGTCGAACCTCGGGAGGCATCGCCAGTCTGGGTTCCTGTTTGGGAGGTTGATCGTTGACTGTTGCCTGAACCGGAGAAGGAAGATTCGCCGGCGTATTGGCAATAATAGGAGCGGTCCGTGTCGGAGAGGTTTGAATGGATTCGCTTTCTACTTCCGGCTGGGACACAGTTGGAGCCGCTGCCTTTGTTCCTCGTGACTTCGGTAATTTCCATTTTCCTTCCGCGTCTTGCGGCCAAACGACGTTTGGATTGATGAGCGAGACCTCTTTGATCACCAGGCGCCGGGAAAAAAGGGAGAGGAATCGAACCCGCAGGCGAAATGTCTTTGCTTCGAGGAAATGTTTCGGACCACCTGGCGAAGTTTGCCCAATCGTGATACCGCTTAGCTCCAGCCCTCCCCAGGGCGTTACACTCATGCTACGGATTCCCAGCGTGGTGCCTAGGCGTCGGCTCAATTCCTGTTGAATCTTCGCGTGTGTACCTTGGGATTGCACATACAGATTCACGCCGGTCAAGAGAATCGCGCCAAGTCCAATCAGCGCCCCTAGAGCGATCAATGAAACCAGGCGTAATCTTTTCACCGTGAGACGTTACGCAGTCCGAGTTTGAAGAAAAGGTGAAAGCCCTCTGCTACTTTTCCCTGTGACCGATACGATTGTCATTCTCAATCCAACCGCGGGAAGCCCGGAACATATTCGGAGCTGGCAGGAACGCATCGAATCACTCACTGGTGAGTGCCCCGTCCGTATTACTGCACATTCTGGCGACGCGAAGGCGCTGGCCAGGCGCGCAGTCGAAGCGGGATTTAGGCGGATCGTCGCGGCAGGCGGCGACGGAACAGTTAGCCAGGTGGCAAACGGACTCGCCGACAGCAATGCCACATTAGGCGTGCTCCCAATGGGAAGTGTGAATGTTTTCGCGATGGAGCTTGGCTTGCCATTGCACAATCTCCAGCGCTGCTGGGATATCATCGAAGGCACAAACGTCCGTCTGGTCGATCTGCCGAGTGCGAATGGGAAAGATTTTGTCCAACTTGGCGGCGTGGGGCTGGACGCACAGGTAGTCAAAGAGACCAGCCTCGCTTTCAAACGCAGTTTCGGGCCGCTGAGCTATCTCATCTCCGCAACCCACATCGCGGCACGGCAACCGCCGAAGCTCTTCATCGAGTCGGAGCATACTGCTGTGGAAGAAGGATCGTTCGTTCTCATTGGCAACGGACGCCTTTACGGAGGGCCCTTCCCGTTTTTTAAACACGCTATCATCGACGATGGTTTGTTTGATGTCGTGGTCTTCAAACGGCTCGGCTATCTCGAAATCGTCAAGTATCTCCAGGACGTCGTATTCAGCTCCGACATTAAGGTTCCGGAAATCGAATATTTTCAGACGCGGCAATTGCGCATAACGAGCGAACAGGACGTTCCTCTTGAGCTCGATGGCGAACTCGCGGGCAATTGCCCGGTTGATTTCCGAATTCGGAAGAGAGCGCTTCGCGTTCTGGCGCCTACGCCCTGAGCGCTGATCATTCTGCACGATGGCTCGTAGTGATCATTGGACTCGCGAAAAAGCTGCCGCTTCAATTAACCCGGCACAGGTCGAAACTGCCCTGATTCATCTTAGCGAACATTGGCCGGAAACCGCCCAGTCTCTTATCGATGTCGTCGAACAATTTCCGTTGGGCGAAGCTGCCCTGATTCATCTTCTTGCTGTCTCCAGTATTTGCGCCGCGCGCCTGACACACGATCCGGACAGCCTTCTGTGGCTTTGCCAGCCGCAAGTCTGCGGTGCGCCTCGCGGGTATGCGGAGATGCTGGGCTACTTGCATAGGTCGGCTGGCAACTCGATCGCAGACCAGGGTTTTTCTGCCCTTCGTTTTTGGAAGGGCCGTGAGATGACGCGCATCGCCGTACGCGAGCTTGCAAACGTAGCGTCGCTAGAGGAAACCACCGGTGAGCTGTCGCAGGTGGCAGAAATCTGTATCCGCAATGTGTTCGAGCATTGGAACATGGAATTGCGCCAACAATATGGTTCGCCCAAGGCGGAATTCGCCATTCTCGCATTAGGCAAGCTTGGCGGCGGCGAGCTAAATCACAGCTCAGACGTCGATCTTCTCTTTCTCTACAGTGAGGAAGGACAGCTCACAACACACATTTCCTATCACGAATTCTTTAACCGACTGGGAAAAAGAATCCTCGAAACGTTTTCAGTTCAGCATCCGGCTGGCTCGCTCTTTCGCGTCGATCTGCGTCTGCGACCGGAAGGCTCGGCGGGGCCATTGGCCCGCTCGCTCGAGAGCATGGAAAATTATTATGCCGGGTTCGGCGAAACCTGGGAACGCCTTGCGCTGATTAAAGCGCGCGGAATCGGCGGCAGCAGCGAGCTGGCTTACGAATTTCTACGGCAACATCAGCCTTTCATTTACCCCAAAAGCGCGTCGTCCGACTTGCTGGACGAAATCGCCAGTATCAAGCGACGCATCGAGCGCGACATCGTCGGCGCGGATAAGCTGGAACGCGACGTGAAACTTGGACGCGGAGGGATTCGCGAGATCGAATTTATCGTGCAGACTTTGCAGCTTATCCATGGAGCGCGTCATCCGTTTCTGCAGGAACCGGGTATGCTCAAAGCGCTGCGAGGGCTTCGTCAATTAGATCTTCTTCCGCGCGAGGAAGTGCTGACCTGCGATAATACTTACCGATTTCTCCGCCGCGTGGAGCATCGTCTGCAGATAGAGGCCGAACAGCAAACGCATATCGTTCCTCGAGAGGCGGAAGCCTTGCGACGCCTCGCACTCAGCCTCCGTTTTCGGTCTAGTGAAGATTTCACTGCGGCGCTGCAGGAAAAGATGCGCGCAGTGCGTCCGATTTTTCAACGGATTGTTTCAGGAACCTCCACGGGTCCGGCCAGATCGTCCGAGGCAAACGATCTCGAAATTTTCAGCGATCAGAAACGCGCGACGAAGGCGCTTTCTGCTCTCGTACAGGGCGCTGCCGGTTTCCATATCGCGCCGCGCACACGCCAGGTCTTTCGCAAGCTGCGTCCAGACTTGCTAGGATGGCTCGCAAAGACTGCAGACCCGGATGCGACACTGAATCAATTCGTTCGCCTCGTGGAAGGTTATGGTTTGCGCAGCCTGTTCTTTGAGCTCCTGGTGGCAAATCCTCGATTGCTGGAGCTGGTTATTAAGACCTTCGATGCCAGCCGCTTCGCCAGCGAGCTCTTGATTCGCCGTCCGCAGCTTTTAGAGGACATCACTCGAGACCCAACATTTGGTGAACCGCGGTCGGTGACAGAAAATTTAAAGCGGCTCGATTCGTTAGGCGCGGATGCAAACAATCTCAACCCGATACGCGCCTACCGGCAGAGGCAACTCTTGCGCATCATCCTGCGCGACGTGCTGGGACTTATCCAACCAGCGGCGACTTTTGCCGAGCTTTCCGACGTCGCGGAAGCGTGCCTGATTTTTGTCGCGAAGCTTCTCGCAAGTGAGAAGCTGACCGTCATCGCGCTCGGAAAATTTGGAGGACGCGAGATCAGCTACGGCGCGGACCTGGACGTCTTGTTTGTGGGCGACGACGTTCGCGCCGCCCAGAATCTCATGATCGCCATGGCGCAGCCGACCGCAGAGGGAAACATCTGGGCGCTGGATGCAAGGCTGCGTCCTGAAGGCGAAAAAGGTCCGGTTGTCTGCTCTCCTGAAACCTACGAGTCGTACTACGCAGGCCGAGCCCAGCCTTGGGAATTGCAGGCGCTGACTCGCGCACGCAGTGTGAGCGGATCGTTGCAAAGCGAATTCATGAAGATTGCAAAAGGCGCATGGAGTCGTGCACGCCAGGATGCCGATCTTTTCATTAAAATCGACGACATGCTTGAGCGCATTCGGCGTGAGCGCGGAAGCAGATCGGATTTTCTCGATTTGAAGACCGGAAGCGGCGGCATCATAGAAGCGGAGTTTCTCGTTCAAGCATTGCAGATCCGCGAAAATATCTGGGAACAAAACTGGGAGCGCGCCGCCGATGGATTGCACGAGCACGGACATCTGAACAGTGGGGAGGTTGCGAAGCTGAAAAGCTCTTATGCGTTCCTGCGCCGCTGCGAACTTGTACTGCGTCGATATGACGATAGAGGCGGTTCAAAGCTTCCGAGCGATCCAGACGAACAACAAAAGTTTGGCATGCGTCTTGGCTACCATGAATTCGACGCTTTCCGTCGCGATTATCTCGATGGTCGCGACGCGATTCACGCACTCTACCAACGGCACATTACACCGGCTTAACCGCGGTAACGATTAACGTTCGCCCAAGCAGCAGGTCCCGCGAATTCATCGCTCGAACGGCCCAGGCATTCCGCTCGTCCAGCGTGCCGTAGGTGCTCTTATCACGATGATAAACGATCCAGTTTGTGGCGCGCAGAGGAACGATTAGGAACGGAAATGCCAGAAGGGAGCGGCGTTGGTACTTATCCACTGTCACTTTCAAATCCTGGAAACCAGCACTGAGAAGCGCGTGCGATAGATAGAACCAACTGACTGGGTTGATGTGGCCACGCGTGGTGTGAATGTCGGATTCGTCCGGCGCCAAAGGGCCAAATAAATTGTAAAAGCCAGACGACAGGTAGCGCAGACGGGAACGCAGATTCAAAATATTCGGGGTTGAGAATACTGCGACGCCCCCCGGTTGTAGAACACGGAAAATTTCGCGGACGGTCTCCCGATAGTTTTCCAAATGCTCGATTGTTTCGATGCATGTAACCAGCGCGAACCGATTATCGCTGTACGGAAGCGGTTGGCGATTCAGATCGACCGTGTCGATCCTGGGACCCGGAATAGAGAGCAACTTATCCGTGTAATCGCAGCCAAAAGAACGAAAGGGATAATGCGCTCGAACAAGCCGCAACAATTCCCCGGTCCCGCTACCAACATCGAGGTACTCTCCGCTCGATGGCATATCGGGCGCGGTCGCGATCGCGCGAAGGACGCTTTGATGAATCCTCGAAGTGCTTAGCTCGGAAACCTCGCGCCGCCGCTTTCTCCCAAAGATTTTTCGGTAGATTTTCTTGGAGAACCTTCGAGTGCGCACAGCGAATGGTGAACCGTCTCCGATCGCGTTAAGACCGGCAATCGCCTGCGAACCAATCAGCCCGGAATGCCCTTGAGCATCTCAGCGTTGGTCGGGAATTTTTTCACAAACATCAACAATCGCTGAATCGCTTCCTCCGGTTTGTGTCCAGCCAGGCCGCGCCGAATGAGATTAATTTTCTCCAGCTCCCACGGTTGCAGCAGCAACTCTTCGCGCCGTGTGCCAGATAGAAAAATGTCCACCGCAGGATAGATCCGCTGGTCGCTGATTTTCCGGTCGAGCACCATTTCCATGTTTCCGGTGCCCTTGAATTCCTGAAAGATCAGTTCGTCCATGCGGCTGCCGGTTTCGATCAGTGCCGTAGCAACAATTGTGAGAGAACCCGCTTCCTCGGTGTTACGCGCGGCCGCGAAGATTTTGCGCGGAGTCTCCATGGCACGCGCATCGATACCGCCGCTCATTGTGCGACCTCCACCGCCCATCGCATTATTGAATGCGCGAGCCGTGCGGGTGATTGAGTCGAGAAGAATAAACACGTGTTTTCCTGCTTCGACGAGCCGTTTCGCGCGCTCGATCGCCAATTGCGAAATACGTGTGTGACTTTTGATGTCGGCATCATTCGAGCTGGCCATCAGCTCCGCGGTTGGATGCGAACGACGAAAATCGGTCACCTCTTCCGGACGCTCATCGACAAGCAGGATGATCAGAATGACCTCCGGATGATTTTTTGCCACTGCCTCGGCGATGTGATGCAGCAGTGTTGTCTTGCCGGTGCGCGGCGGCGCGACAATCAAACCGCGCTGCCCCATTCCCAACGGCGTCATTAAATCCATGATGCGCGTCGTGAAACGATCCGGCACTGTCTCGAGCTTGATTCGTTTGTTCGGATTGATTGTGGTCAATTCCTCAAATGGCGTGAGACCCTGATATTTCGTTGGCTCTTCACCATTAATCTTCAACAGCTTGACCAATTGGGGGCCGCGGCTGCCGCGCCGGGTTTCACCGTAAATCCACATGCCGTCACGCAAGGCGAAACGGCGAACAATTTCGGGGGTTACAAAAATATCCTGCGGCGTTTGCACGAAGTTGCGCTTCGCGTCGCGCAAAAATCCGAAACCCTTGCCCGAAATTTCAATGATACCTTCGCCGAATTCCGGTTCGGCCTGAACTTGTTCGCCACCTTCGGCAGCTGGCTCTCCTCCCTCTCGCGCGCCTGCGGCCGGTCGGTCGAGGGTCTGGACATCAGTAACCGCACCGGCAGGATCGGAATTCACTGACGAAGAATTTGGCGACTCCTCTGAATCGTCGCGCCTGAACCGATCGCCCCGGTCTCTGTAACGCTTTCGCGGGAAACGACGGCGCGGGCGATGATGACGTTGCTCCGGCGAGGCAGACTCAGTCGGCACAGGTTGGGTTTCGTTTTCTTCGTTCATAAGCTAAAATCTCGGGGCGCAGCACCGCCTTAACACGTCTCCTGCAAGCAATAGTTTTTCAGGCCGGCAACCTGGCCAGCAATTCGTCGGGAATTTCTAGATTTGAATAGACGTTTTGCACGTCATCGTCGTCCTCAAGCGCATCGCATAAACGGAGCACCTGGCGCGCGGCGGTTTCGTCGGGCACCGCAACAGTTGTATCGGGAATGAATGTAAACTTTTGCCCATCGGTGGTTACGCCCGCATTTTTGAGCGCTTCAGCTACGGCGTATAGCTGATCGTGGGAAGTGAGAATAACATACTGATCGTCGTCGTTTGTCAACTCTTCTGCGCCAGCCTCCAAGGCAATCTCCAGTAATCGATCCTCGTCGATGCTCGAGCGCGGGACGGTGATTTGGCCTTTCCTGTGGAACATGTACGAAACGCTTCCGGTGGAGGCGAGATTGCCATTATTTTGACTGAAAATGCTTCGAATCTCCGCCCCGGTGCGGTTCTTATTGTCGGTCGCCGTTTCGACAATGATTGCCACGCCTCCCGGCGCGTAACCTTCGTATACGATCTCGTCGAATTGCTGCCCGTCCTTTCCTTCACCCGTGCCGCGTTTGATCGCGCGCTCGATGTTATCGTTCGGCATACTCTGCGTGCGCGCAGCCTGGATTGCGCTGCGCAGACGGACATTACTATTGGGATCGCCTCCGCCGGTCTTTGCCGCGATAGCAATCTCCTTCGACAATTTGCTGAAGATTTTGCCGCGCTTGGCGTCAATCGCGCCTTTAAACCGCTTGACCTTTGACCACTTACTATGTCCCGCCATACGTGCGGAGTTATTTTTCGACCTGAAGTTGCCTGACTAAATGCTGTAATTTTGGAACAGCGCCTCGCAAGAGAATGGCTGGCGAGGAAGAATTACCGGCGCTAGTCAAACCCAAGAAGCCTGGTTTGTCAATCTTCGTCACGCGGCGACTGCGCCAGGCTAATCGCGCGCGATTATTTCGACGAAGGCAAATCAGTTCAGGCGCGAATTCCGTTCTGAAATTGTGCTGCCTAACGAACGCCGGTATCGATGTCCATATCGACATGAACAGTCTGGTTCGAAACAACCGTGAATTGCTGTGGTTTCGCTCGGACGTGACCCTTAGGCGGCCGTCCTTGCACATCCAGAATGTAATCGCCAGGTGGCAGTGCGAGACGATAGTTTCCATTTCCGTCTGCCGTTACACGCGCGATTGCTTTTTTGCCGTCGGGGCTCAAGATGATCAGCGGATATTCGGGATAATTTCCAGCGCTGAATTTTTGCGGGTTTCCCTCTGCAAGCTCAACATCTCTAAACGCAAGAATCCTCAACTGTCCTTCAAGAAAACCCGGCATAGCGTTATCGGAAGCCAAACAGCCGACCGGAACCAAAAAGATCCAGCCTAAAAGCAGGGATTTAAGACGCATGACGTACAAAAATGGGCGGGATAGTTTCTCACCATCCCGCCCAAGCTACAAACTAGACCCTTATGGCAATGTCAGCTTCCAGGCGCTACGCCCGTGCGTGGCCGCGTAGAGAACCCGCGCACTCGGCACGATGGTCAGACCGGCCACCTCGACCATGGGAAGCCCACTACCTGCGACCACCCAGTCGGACGAACCGTTTGCACGCCTTAGGACGCCCCAGTCATTCGAAACGTACAGATCACCGTTCGAATCATGAACGATATCTGTCGCAGGGAAGTCTGGGAATGCCGTTCCGCCCGAGCCATCAAGATTCGTCCAAGTCGCCGTGCCACCAATCGGATCGTAGGTCACTGAGAAGACGTGACCTGGTGCGGTTGGATTAAGAGTGCTATAGCTTGAATAGCAAATCCAGGCGTGATTCGCATTTACCGGATCTACATAGATACCGCTAACGAAACGGTTCGGGTCATTTAAAGCGAGTGAGTCAAGCCGCGTGTAGTGCACAGAACCAGCGGTGGTATCGGCGTTACTGGAGATGAAGACACGGCCAGTCGTGGTCGCTGCCCAGAGGGTACCTGTGTTACTGGGCGTGCGCTCGACCGCAGCGACGTTACCGCCGGCGCGGTTGCCCCAGGCCGAAGAGGTTAGCGAGGCCGATGGAACGCCATCTCCGATTCTGACGAAGTCACCGCATCCAGGCTGATTTCCGGCCGTGGTGAACTCAGGGCAGTTGGCCTCGAGCGTCGCCTGGTTGCCGCCCCAGTCCTGCGTCCGCCACACGCTTGTCAGCCCAACGAAGATAGTTCCAGCAACAGACGGATCTGCGATGATCGGTTTGTAAAAGAGCGAGCTTTCGGCGAACAGCGGACCGGAGATTACGACCCATTTGCTCGGGGCGCCGTTCTGGAAGTTCGCATCCGTGTAGTTCGCGAAGAACGTGTTGAAACGCTGCGCGGAGTTGGCGACGTTAAAACCCGACTGGCCACCGTCACCGTAGATAATTTGTGGCCAGACCACAGGCGATCCGTAGGTCTCAAATGTGCCGTTGTCCTGTGTGCCGCCCTGAAGATGCTTAGGATCATCAGCAGCAACTGACAGGCTCTGGAACTGCAAGGTCGAAAGTCCCTTATTCAGGTTGTAAAGGTACGTCGGCACAGCAGAGAGCAACTGTTGGCAGAGCGCCAGATCCGCGCCGCTGAGCCCGCGGTACGTGGTGCACTGCGATGAGATGTCTGCGAAAGCCCCGCTCGAACGCATGAGACCACCATCGGTCCCAAAGATTGCTGAGTCGGTCCCCGGGATCTCTACGATCGCGTGCGAGTCAGGGTGCTGACCATTAGGCGCAATCGGATTCGGCTGACAGCAGCTGCCGGGCGGAGTTGGATTTGTGGTGGCGTCCCATGTCATGTCGGTAAATGACGTACCTGCGTCCGCCGAGCGGATAAACGCGCGACCGTTTGTCGTAAAGCCGTAGCTACCGTAGGAGTACGAACCAGCGAGATAGACCACATCGGGCTTGCCCGGCGGAGAGTAAACCACGTTATCATACCAGCACTGACCCGTACAGTAGTCTTCGTTCTGTGTCGTTGTTAGATCGGTGAACGTCGGCGACCCAGTCGCAACGTCGTCACTGCGATAGAAACGCGCAGCCGGTGATCCCGTGTTGCCATCGCCAACATACATGCGCGTGGTCCCGCTTGCCAACAGCGTCACGGCAAACTCGGCCCGATCATTAATATTATTGGGAGCGAGCGCTGTCTTAATCTGCGTCCAATTGGCGCCATCGTCGTTTGAGCGCCAGACGCCTCCTCCACTTGCGGTAGGCCTGGGAAACGCAGCAGCGTACAGCGTGGTGTTCGTCGCGTAGTTCGGGTCAAATTGGACTTTGTTGACACCGCGGGCCGAGCCGAAGGTGGCCTGGATTTTCCCGGCGTCTCCTGGCAGGGCCGGGTTGAGACAAACACCCTCGGGTGCCAAGAGGGCGAAGGTCGCGCCGCCATCAGTGGATTTCCACAGCCCATACGGCGGGAGACCGGGAGCAAGCGTGACGCCACCACCTGTGACTGAACTGACTCCACGAACAGCGCGAGTTGAACCGACATACATGGTGTTGCCCCTAACCACAATCGATGAAATCGCGCGACCGTCGAAAGCCGGGCCGGTATAGGCCGGGGCATCACCGCAGGAGGTCGCCATCACGGGCACAGATGTATTCGCAACCAAATGTGTCCAGGTGTTGCCGCCATCCGTTGATTTGTAGATGCCAAAACCGGCTTCCGAATCACCCGACGCGTTCGGCTCGCCGGTCCCCGCGTAAAGCGCACCGGTCGCGGCGTCGTAGGTTAGCGTTCCGATCGCATTTGTCGCGAAGCTGCCGGAGACAAACGTCCAGCTCACCCCGCTGCCGGAGAGTGCGTTGGTAGTGCGCCAAACTCCACCGCCTGCTGCCGCAGCCCATACTCGGCACCGCCGCGCGCTGCAGCTTGGGTCCACGGCCAATGCAGTGATGCGTCCGGATGTCGTGTAAGGGGCGCCGCTAAAAGTCAGAATATCGGGAGCATTCGAGATGCTCGGTCCCGCAAGAGTCCATGCGCCAAGCGCGTTCGCGGCCTCCCGCCCAGACCTTCCTCTGACACTAGTCCATGCGGCATGCGCGTTCCGCCTCAATGCAAACGGGATATCGGTGGCGGGGAAAGCTCGCTTCGCGTAATCCTCTTCAGCTGCAGACACCGGCCCACCTTCTCGTTCAGGTCCGGGCAAGGTCATTTTGCTTCGAAACAACTCAGCATGATTTTGACGTAATTTATCGATCCCGCCTCTGTTTTCTGCTTTCGCCAAAAACAATGGGCCGGACGGTTTCACCGCGACGAACGCCATTGCGGCGGCTGCGGACAATAGGGTGACGACACCTGCGAGGCGCAGATGCGATACAAGACGGTTGCGACTGAACGAACGATGAGTTTTCATATGTGTGGAGATGGCTGATTCCAAGCCGGAAGAGAGAGAGCGAGCTTGGGAAAAATCGAGATTACCAGGATACGAACAAAAACGTCAAGGCGTTTAACCTTATATTTTTGTAATGTTCGTAATTATAAGCCGAGCACCTGACTCGGTTGAATCTCTTCCACAAGTCGAAGCGTAGGCTCAAACGGAAAAGCGGTTCCAACCGTGCGCGCTGCTACCGGGAAGGAGCCAAAGGATCGCGGTTTGTCAGCTGATTTAAGCAGCTATCACGACGGCGCGCTTGCGGGCAGTCGCGTCGAGGATCCGCTTGCGCAAACGCAAAGATTTGGGTGTCGCTTCCACATATTCGTCGACGTCGATGTATTCAATCGCACGCTCCAGGCTCATGCGAAGCGGTGCTTCTAGCTGGATGCCTTTCCCTTCACCTTGCGAACGCATGTTGGTGAGATGTTTTGCTTTGCAGGGATTGACTGGCAAATCTTCCGGGCGCGCGTTTTCGCCGACGATCATCCCTTCGTAAATGTCCTCCTGCGGACCAATGAAAAGCCGGCCGCGTTCCTGAATATTGTTGAGCGCGTAAGCCGTGCTGACTCCCGATTCCATCGACACCATCACACCACGACCGCGTCCTCCGATTTCGCCTTTGAACGGCGCGTATTCGCGAAAGAGATGACTCATCAATCCTTCGCCACGCGTCAGGTTGACCAAATCGGTTTCAAAGCCAATCAGGCCACGAGTCGGAATAATCGCCTCGACCGACACCCGTGTGGCGTGATGATTCATGCTGGCAACCTCACCTTTGCGATTGGCAATCAATTGCAAAATGTCACCGAGATTTTCGTCTGGTAGATCGACATAGAGATTTTCCAAGGGCTCGAGCAGAGACCCATTTTCTGCTCGATGGAAAATCACTTCGGGACGCGAGACCATCACTTCATAGCCTTCGCGTCGCATTTGCTCGATCAGGATCGCGATCTGCATTTCGCCGCGTGCATTGATCTCAAATGCCCCTGCGGTTTCCGTGTCGTTGACCTGGAGTGAGACGTTGCCGCGCGTCTCGCGAATAAGGCGCTCGCGAATATTCCGCGCCGTCACAAATTTTCCTTCGCGCCCGGCAAACGGTGAATCGTTGACCAGAATGTGCATGCGAATCGTAGGCGGATCGATATCTACAAATTGAAGCGGCGTCCGTTCTTCGCGGTCTGAGAGGGTTTCGCCAATATAAACTTCCTCGAAACCGGCCAGTCCAATGATGTCGCCGGCGGTCGCGTGTTTGATTTCCACCTGCTCCAATCCCGAATAGGTAAAAAGCGCCGTGACTGTAGCCCGCTCATGGCGGCCATCTCGGTGAATGCAGACGATGGAGTCCCCGACTGCAACGCGACCGCTGACGATGCGCCCGAGTGCAATTCTTCCCAGGTAATCGCTGTAATCCAGATTCGAGACGAGCATTTGAAAGAATGGCTCGCTCGAAATTTTTGGCGGCGGCACGTGTTGCACAATCGCCTGAAAAAGCGGCGTCATGTCTTCGTTGTTTTCGTGCAATTCGCGCACGGCAAAACCGTCCTTCGCGCTGGCGTAAATGATTGGGAAATCAAGTTGCTCGTCGGTCGCCTTCAATTCGACGAAGAGATCGAAAATCTCGTCCAACACTTTGTGCGGGCGCGCGTTTTCTCTGTCGATCTTATTAATGACAACCACCGCCTTCAATTTGTTCTCCAGCGCCTTGCGTAAAACAAAACGTGTCTGTGCCTGCGGCCCATCGTGCGCATCGACAACCAGCAGCACGCCGTCCACCATTTTCATGATCCGCTCGACTTCGCCGCCAAAATCGGCGTGACCGGGTGTATCGACGATGTTGATCCGGTAACCCTTCCACTGAAAAGCTGCATTCTTCGCACGAATCGTGATTCCTTTTTCGCGCTCGAGATCCATCGAATCCATCATGCGCTCCTCAATCTTTTGATTGGAGCGAAAGGTGCCCGATTGGCGCAACAGCTGATCGACCAGGGTCGTCTTGCCATGGTCGACGTGCGCAATGATGGCGATATTACGAATTTTATCCATTGGGGAAAATCTCTCCCGCGCGGGAGAGCCGCCTACTCTACGAGAGACTGCAGTAGAGTCAAACTCCGGTGCCAATCGGACACACAGGTTTTCCCATCCAATCATACCCAGATCTGGATTACCGGATCAAAGCGTTTGACTTGAGGAACTCATCGAAAGACGAAGAAAGAATTCGCATTCTTCGTTCTAACTTCAATCTATGCCGTTTTCCTAATTCTGGATTTTCCTTCTAAATTCCTGCTCCAATCTTCATTCTTCCGCTTATGAAAATTCTTCTCGCTGGTATTCTCGGCGGAATCGTCATGTTCATCTGGACCTCAATCGCGCACATGGCATTACCTCTGGGCGAAGCCGGTCTCGGCGAAATTCCAAATGAATCAGCCGTCCTCAGCGCGATGCAAAGCAACATCGGCGAGCAAACCGGTCTTTATATTTTTCCCGGCCGCGGTCTCGGTAAGAACGCGACTCGACAGGAAAAGCAGGAAGCGATGAAACACATGGGCGAAAAAATCGCGACGAACCCGTCTGGCATTCTCATGTACCACGCGCCCGGTCGACCGCTGTCGCTTGGCAAATTGCTCGGAGTTGAATTGGGCACCGAACTGCTCGAAGCCATCCTAGTCGTGTTCCTGCTCGCTCAGACGCGCATCGCGAGCTTCGCCGGCAGAGTCGGCTTCGTTCTCGCTGCCGGGATCCTGGCCGCCATCGCGACCAACGTTTCCTATTGGAACTGGCACGGCTTCCCGTGTGTTTATACTGCCAGTTACATGCTTATCCAGATCGTCGGCTTTCTCTGTGTCGGCATTGTCGCCGCGCTGGTGCTGCGGAAGGCTGCCTTAGCAGCATGAGACCCGATCACCGATCACGAATTACTGATCACTATGCCGGCCACGCTCTCGCACTGTCAGTGCCCGACGTCCGCTTGAGCTTCCATACGTCGCCTCCGCTCTGTCGTCACTTCTTTTGAAGCGCCGTTCTTTCGACGTGTTGGCAGGAATCCATGTCGCACCGGCTGCATTTACTTTCAGGAAATTTGCGATCTCTTTTTCAGATAGGTCCGTACCGTTGATATGAGAATAGCTTTCTGAAACACTCCGGTCGTTGGCAAAAATCACCAAGTAAAGATATCGATCCTTATGGTAGAGGACGCTGACAGTTTCGTCATCCCGCAACTGTCGCTGGACCAGGTTGCCATATCGATTTTCGATTCTGTCCGAGCCGTCACCCAGGTTTGCCCAGATCGAGCTCAGGGCGGTGACAAAAGTCAACGTAGCCACCAGAAATTGTTTCATATCCCCAGTCGAATACCTTTTACTTCCTATCCAAATACTTCATCTGCTTCGTTCCATCTTGGCTGCGGTCATCCGGCTTTTCTTCAATCAGTTCCTCAGCCGGAACAGTGTGAAACGAAACAACAGTCCAATCAGCGTCAGCGCCGACCACGGGGCGGTGCCAGACATTCTGCGGAATTGAAATCCAGCGCTGTTCCAGCGGCGCGTCCGGATTGCTAACCAACACATTCGATTGCCACTGGCTCGGCTCTCCGGTCTGCATATCGCCGCTTCCTTCGAACGTCATCATCCGCTGGTGACTATTCGGATGGCGTTCCGCGCCTGTGTTAGCGCCCGCGCGCAAAACAAATATCCAGGCAGATCGAATCTCAGTCGGTAACGCGCGACCGAAAACGGTTAATGGAATCGGTTCCCAGGTCATTAACGCCTCTTTCTTCCGAGCCAGCTCCGCACGGACCCGTTCGATAATTGGGAGAATTTGTTGGCGGACAGTCTCAGACTGTAAGATGTCATCGATCGATTCAAGTCGGGCGTGTTCTTGCTGTGTCATTCCGCGAATATTCACTATCAATTTCATTTCCCAATTCTTAATTCTTGCTTCTGGGTTTTTTCTTCCTGCTTAATTCATCCATGCCGAAGAAGAGCAACAGTCGCAAGCGAACCGTACGAATCGAGGTTCGCGAGTCCGGTGTCCACGGGCACGGTGTTTACGCCATGCAGTCTATTCCCAAAGGCACCCGCATTATCGAATACACGGGGCAACGCGTCTCCTGGGAAGCCGCTCCCAACGACGAGAACGATCCACACACATTCAATTTTGGCCTCGACAACGGCGAGGTGATCAATCCGGAGATTGGCGGCAACAACGCGCGCTGGATCAACCATAGCTGCGATGCAAACTGCGAAGCCGTCGAAGAAGACGACCGCATCTTCATCGATGCGCTGCGCGATATCCAGGCCGGCGAGGAACTCTTTTACGACTACGCGCTGGAAATCGACGAACCGATCACGGAAGAATCAAAAAAGAGATTCGCTTGCCACTGCCACAGCCCAAATTGCCGCGGCACAATGCTCGACATTTCCTAATTGAAACTTGCTCCCCTCCCGGTTTGCTCGCTCCTACCTTGGTCACTTTATCTTGATCACTCGCACTGCCCCGTGCTTGCGCCAGCTACTATCCGCGCGATTCCCAATCGCGACGTGTTCTATGTCGCACTTCTCGCGCGCTCCATTCTTCCTTCCGCTTCCTGATTCGCCCGGAATAGGCAAAACCTATCGCCACTAGACGCATAAAGTATTTCAATCGGCCTCCAGAGTGTGGCCAGTTGATTGTATGAACGGCTCAGGTTTAGGGATGGGAACGGCCAAGGGGGCTAAGGGGAATGACCGGTCCTGGAACGTAACGGCCTGACTCGCGCGGCCACGGTCTGGGTCTTAAACAACCTGCCGATAAGGACTTCGAAGTTCTCGGTCTCACTACCGGAGACCCTCGTGAACCTGGGCCTGCGGAGTTTCACTTTTTCATCAACCAACAAAAACAACGATTAGAGGAGACAAAATTATATGGAAAGTAAGATGCCGATAGGACAGCGCATTGCGCGATTCCTTGAGACACGATACGTGCACCGGGCGCAGCCTCATTATTTGCCCGAGCTCGCAGGGTTTGGACTAATCCTGATCCTCGCGGTCTGGCCAATGTTATCGATGGTAGCGGCGGCGCTGGAAAAAATGCGATAAGAACTTCACTCCTTCGCACTGGGAGTGACCGATAAATTCTTCGCTGACAAAGCAGCCGCCGCTTCCCGACGGAATGCTGCGGCGGCTTTGCTCTGAAATCGAAGCGGATTGTAAACGAGATTGAGCTCCCGCTCCGGGACCGGCGGAGCGAATGGTAAGCTGACGCATCCGGGCGTGGCGTGGTGTTTCACCATCATTTGAGGCACAATCGAAACGCCGATCGAGGCCGCGACCATGTTCGCGATCGTGCTGAGCTGGCTGCCAGCCAGCGCGATCTCTGGCCGGAGACGACGTGATTCGAGGAGGTGATTCACCTGTTGCGACAGGCAATGCATTTCGTGAAGCAGTAGAAACCTCTGCGATTTGAGATCGTCGAATTCCACGAGATCCTTTTTTGCCAGGGGATGTTCTTCCGACACGAGTGCCAGCAATGGTTCGGTTCCCAAAGATTCTCGTCGAAGAGTTGGACTCGGCCGGCACGTGGATGCGAGCGCGACATCCAGTTCGCCAGCTTCAATTCGCCGAGTGATCCCTTCGGTCACATCCTCAACGATCTCCAGCGTCACTTCTGGATAATGCTCCTGGAACGTCACGACCAACTCCGGCAGCACATAGGGCGCGATCGTAGGAATTGCGCCTACGGCCACTCTGCCGGCCACTTCGCCTTTGAGCTCGTCAACGCATCGGCGAGCGTCACCGATCGATGCCAAAATTTGCCGCGCATAATCAATCAAACAACGGCCCGCTTCAGTCAGCACAACTGAACGCGGGAGCCGATCAAACAACGGCTGACCGACCTCTGCTTCCAGCTTGCGAATCTGCTGGCTAAGCGAAGGTTGAGCCACGCGCACCTTACCGGCCGCGCGCGAGAAACTTCCTTCCTCCGCCACGGCGACGAAGTAACGCAACTGATGAATTTCCATAGAAAAGTTCTGCCGAGGGGAGACTCACAGTAGCGCCAGCCTTCCTACTTTGAAACTCGCTCGTTGCATGTCGTTTCCGACACTGTAGCCGGTGGTCGCTGACCCCGGAACAAACCACTCTTCCGTCGTCCACTGAGTTCCTGCTTTTGTCCTTTCTACTTCTTTGCTCTGTGACACGTTCATTGCTAGCAAGGCAGTCATGATCTCACGCCTTAATTCTTCTCTCGTACCCGTTACGTTTTTCTCACTTTTCCTAACGATAATGCTGACGTCGCCGCATCCAGTTGCTGCCGTTGATCGACCAATTTCTATTCCCGTGCAGATCACTCATGCCCAAAATTTTGATCCGTTCCCGTCTCCGGACGGCAAAAGGCTCGTCTTCATCTCAATGCTTTCCGGTAGGGAACAATTGTTCACCATGAACGTCGACGGCTCCAATGTAGTCCAGCTAACCCGCGACGATGCCGATCACGAAGATCCCGCGTGGTCACCGGATGGGACCAGGATCGCGTTCGTCCTCATCGCCAAGGACCGTCACAGCATCGCGGTCATGAGAACTGATGGCAGCAACTTGGAAGTACTTACACCACCGGAGCAGAATACCATCCATCCAAACTGGTCCGCGGACAGCAAACGCGTCATCTATTGCACGAATGATGACTTGCAACCGCCAAAGAAAAATTCTGCCGACATCAATGCGGTCGATCTGGCTACGAAGAAAGTCACGCGCCTTATCACAGGCGGGATCAATACCTACGGTTCGTGGTCGCTCGATATGAAACACATCGCCTTCCGCAAAATCATTGGTGACGAGAACTCGGAGGTCTTTGTTGCGGATGGCGACGGCTCGAATCCGCGCGACCTAACGAACAACCCGTTCTTCGACGGCTGGCCGGCGTGGTCGCCTGATGGAGGGAGGATCGCGTTCGCATCGAATCGCCGTGGCCACGGTTACCAGATATTCATCATGCAAGCCGATGGCGCGAACCCGCGACTGGTCGCGAATACGGAAGGCCGCGGAACAGCGCCGCGATGGTCTCCCGATGGCAAAGCGATCTACTTTACAAACTGCGTTGCGAAAGATTATGGAGCGGATTGCGAGGTTCTCATGGCGCGTTTAGAACCGTAGCCGCTCGTCGCGCCGTAGTCTGCGAAGGCGAAGTCCTTCCTCCCTAATTCTCCCTTGTTATCTGTTACTTATCCGGCAGCAGCACGATTTTCCCAAGCGCGCCCCGGCTCCATCATCGCGCGATGCGCCTGCGCTGCTTCCGCCAGCGGAAATTCTTTGCCGATCACTGGACGCAACGTTCCGTTTTCCAAACCGGCCACGAGTGTGGCGGGAGGGGTACACCTCTGCCGACGATGCCGACAATTCCAAACCGGCGCCCGACATCTTTGCCGCTTCATTGAAAAAGCTTGGCGGCATTTCGCCTGCCGATGCCGTGACGGTCGGCGACACAAGGTCGACATCGAAGCCGCCGCAAAAGCCGGCCTGAAAACGATTGCGTTTCTCTGTGCCGGAACATCGGAATCAGCGTTGCGCGAAGCGGGGGGCAGCCGCGATCTACCGCGATTCCGCTCATCTTCTGGACGAGTACAATAAATTGTCTTCTACTTTCTAATCCCCCTGTTAATTCGTAATTGAAACTCGCTCACTCTCGCAATCGACTGCCGTAGATTAAGTCAAATCTCACAGCATGAAAAAGCCTCATCCGAAAGCGATTTCGCTGAAACCGTCTGTGGAATATGGTGGTTTGATCGGTGACATTGGGGAGTTGCTCGAGGCAGCCCGCCGCAATGCGGCGCGAGCGGTTAACGCTCTCATGACTGCGACCTATTGGGAGATCGGGCGGCGCATTGTTGAGTTCGAGCAGCGAGGGAAAAAGCGCGCCGAATACGGAGAAGAGCTGTTGCAGCGATTGGCGCAGGACTTGACCGCCAGGTTTGGTCGCGGCTTCTCGTATCCAAACGTTAACAAGTTTCGCCAATTCTACCTTGCGTTTCCCGCTTCGGGAATTCTCTCGACACCGTCAATAGAATCCATCCACACGATTCTCTCGACACCGTCAATAGAATCACAACGCAAGAAAGGCCAGACATCGTCTGGCGAATTGGCGGTTCGCGATCTTGCGGCTCGGTTTCCGCTGCCTTGGTCACACTATGTCCGCCTGCTTTCCACGAAGAGCGCCGAGGCGCGCCGATTTTATGAGACCGAGGCCTTGCGCGGTGGCTGGAGCGTACGCCAGCTCGACCGTCAGATTGGCTCGCAATTCTACGAACGCACCGCTCTTTCGCGAAATAAAAGCGCCATGTTGCGCAAAGGTTCCCTTGCCTCCGCAGAGGATTCAATTTCCGCCGACGAAGAAGTACGCGATCCGCTCGTTCTCGAATTCCTCGGACTAAAAGATGAATACTCGGAGACCGAACTTGAACAGGCGCTCTTGCGGCACCTTGAGAACTTTCTGCTCGAGCTCGGCGGCGGCTTTGCCTTCGTCGGTCGCCAACGCCGATTGCGAATCGGCGGCGAATGGTACCGCGTCGATCTTCTTTTCTTTCACCGCAAACTGCGGTGCCTTGTGATTATTGATCTGAAAGTCGGCAAGTTCACGCATGCCGATGCGGGCCAGATGCACCTTTATCTGAATTACGCGCGCGAACACTGGACGCAGGCGGACGAGAATCCGCCGGTTGGTCTAATCCTGTGTGCCGAGAAAGATGATGCGATTGCTAAGTACGCGCTGGAAGGATTGCCGAATAAGGTTCTGGCGCGCGAATACAAGCTCGCCCTACCAGCTGAAAAACGCCTGGCGGCCGAGATCGAAAAGACCCGCGAGCTTCTGGAACGAAGAACCCGCACATGAATGCATTTTCTCCTTCTCCTGCGTGAGTCTTCTCACTGCCCCATATGATCAATGATCTTTGGTACAAAAACGCGGTGATCTACTGCCTGTCGGTCGGTACTTACATGGACGCTGATGGCGATGGGACCGGCGATTTCCGGGGACTAATGCGTCGCCTCGATTATCTGCATGGACTCGGAGTCACCGCGATTTGGCTCATGCCGTTTCAAACTTCGCCGTGCCGGGATGACGGTTACGACGTCGCCGACTACTACAATGTCGATCCGCGCTACGGCACGCTCGGCGATTTCATCGAGTTTACCCACGGCGCAAAACAACGCGGCATTCGTGTTTTGATCGATCTGGTCGTGAACCACACGTCCGACCAGCATCCCTGGTTCAAGCAGGCGCGTTCGGATCCAAATTCGAAATATCGGAATTGGTACGTCTGGTCGAAGAAGAAACCGAAGCAAGCGAGTAAAGGAATGGTGTTTCCCGGCGTACAAAAAACAACGTGGACCTACGATCGAGAAGCCAAAGCCTGGTATTTCCACCGATTTTACGACTTCCAGCCTGACCTCAATACCTCAAGTCCGGAAGTGCAGGATGAAATACTTAAAATCATGGGCTTTTGGATTCAGTCGGGCGTCTCCGGATTTCGCATGGATGCGGTCCCTTTCATTATCTCGACTAAGGGACCCAACGTGCGAAAACCAAAGCAGCAGTTCGATATGCTGCGCGTGTTTCGCGAATTCCTTCAGTGGCGCCAGGGCGACTGCATTGTGCTGGCCGAAGCCAATGTGCTGCCCGAAACCGACATGGATTACTTCGGCGAAGACGGCGATCGCATGCACATGATGTTCAACTTTCAGGTGAACCAAAACCTGTTCTATGCATTGGCCGCCGCTGATACGCGCCCGCTGATCAAAGCGTTGAAAGCGACAAAACCGCGGCCGGCGACGGCGCAGTGGGGAATCTTTCTTCGAAATCACGACGAACTTGACCTGGGGCGCTTGCAAAAGAAGCAGCAGCAAACGGTGTTTAAGGCGTTTGGACCGGACAAACACATGCAGCTTTACGATCGTGGGATCAGACGCCGCCTTGCGCCAATGCTCGGAGGCGATCAGCGCCGACTTAAGCTGGCTTATAGCTTAATGTTCACACTTCCTGGAACACCGGTGGTTCGCTACGGCGATGAGATCGGCATGGGCGACGATCTCACGCAACGGGAACGCGCCTGTGCGCGGACTGCGATGCAATGGTCGGACGAACCGCACGGTGGATTTACTAAAAACCCAAAGCCGCATATTCCTGTGATAGATAAAGGGCCTTATGGCTATCAACATGTGAACGCTGCGGTCCAGCGACGCGATCCAGAGTCAATGCTGAACTGGACCGAGCGCATCATTCGAATGCGCAAAGAAGTTCCGGAAATTGGCTGGGGAGATTTTACCGTGCTGAAAGTCCGCGATCCCGCCGTTCTCGCTCTCCGGTATGACTGGCGCAATAATTCAGTGTTGTTTCTACATAATCTTTACGAACAACCGCGCGAAATTCTCGTGGACCCGGGCGTCAATAGCGAACAAGGCAAACTGCTGGTTAATCTTCTTGCCGAGAACCACAGTCGGGCTAACAAATCCGGCAAGCACCGGATTATGCTGGAAGGCTACGGTTACCGGTGGTACCGAATCGGCGGACTCGACTATCTGTTGCGTCGAACCGATATCGATCACAAAGAGACCGACGCGGTTTGAAAAACAAACCCAGCAAAGAAAAGCCGCCAGGGCATTGACGCGCCCGGCGGCTCCTCGAATCCAACTTTTTACTTGTTCTTCGGCGCGCCCGGCGGTCGCGCCCTACCAAATCGCTACTTATCCCATCCCAAGGGAATCTAGCGTCGGCTGGTCAATCGCGGCTGTCGTCGTGAGCCCATTGTCGTTCTGGTAGGCGGTGAGAGCCTCGCGGGTCAACGGCCCGAGCAGTCCGTCCACCTCACCCTTGTAATAGCCCATCTCTTGAAGCACGCCCTGCACGTCGGCGATCACCTTGTCCGGTGGCTCAGCATGGTGACCCACGTAGATCGGTCCGTCGTAGGCATAATATTGGGCCGAAGGACTGTAACCCCATGCCGGATACCAGTAGCCGTTGTTCCAGTAGTAGTAACCGCCACCGATCAGCTCCACACGGTTGTAATGCGACCGATACCAGCCCTGATCGTGCCATTCCGGATGATACGAGCGGAATACTTCGTATTGCGGACCCTGCCAGCGATCACTTCCTTGAATCCGATAATTCTGGTTGTAGGTAACCGCTGGAACCTGCTGCGGCTTTGGCTGCGCACGGAAGTTCGCGTGCTGTTGCACGAGGTGTCGGCGCGCCTTCCCGTTGACCGGTAACGTTCGTTCCCGGCGCATTCGCAGATTCCTGGTTCGCTGGAGTTTTTCCGCCCTTTCTTGCACCGGGCTCATTGGTTGTGCCACGCTCATGCGTAGCTCCGCGTTCCTTCATGGCACCGGGCTGATTCGTAGGTTCGTGTTCCTTGATCGCTCCGTGCTGCTTTGCGGGCGGTGTCTCAGGCTTCGCCGCATTCGGCTTCGGCTGTTGTGCTTGAGTGGCGCGCGCTTTTTCCGGGGCGCGCTTGCCCTTTGATGGTGATTGCTGTTCGACTGGCTGTTGCGCCAAAGCGGCTCCCGCCAGCGCCAGTGAACAGCTTATTAGTAAACTGGTAAGTTTTTTCATAATAATAATATTTAGTCGTCAGACGTTCGCGATTTATTCAGGGTCCTTCCTGTAATTTCCCCTCAGGCGCGTGCTCGCGAATCTTTTCGGAGTTACGCGTCATTCGATCGCCTAACCATACTTCGTGCAGCCGCACCCATCCGGTTCCTCGCAAACAAGATTACAGCTCAATGGGACACCTTTCCTTGCAGGTTAGCGGGATAAAACCGACTACCCTATACGCCGCGCGGCGAAAAAATTTTCGTTGAGACGCGAGACAGCGCATTTCACAGCGATGCGGTCGAGCTTTTTACCACTTTATTGATTTCAGATTACGTCTCACCGCTTTCCCCAGACCTTGAACGCTGATCGCGGTCAGCTTCTTCAACGCCTTCCTGAATTAGTTTCTCCGGGATGTTTTGCTCATCTTCGGGGCGCACCGTCGGAGCTTTTTCGCCCGAGGACACAAGTGGCATTCCCCAGTCTCGACCCGGTTCCTCTCTTGTCGCAGACTTCTCCGAGCCTGATGTCGCACCGATCAGTTCCTCCCGCGCACGAGTCTGGTCGAGATCATTCGGCTGCGCGCGCCCGTCGCTGCGCGCGATCTGACGCGCCCGCTCCTCGATCATTTGCGGCGTCACTGTTCCTAGTCCTTGCGTTCCACGAATGATTTTCCCTTTTTGTGCTTCATCCATAAGCGTATACACGATTCGCGTCGGATAACGCTCGCGGCTGGGTTCTAGTCCTAACGAGCCTAATCACTAATCACGGTTTCGCCGGCTTCCCCTGCGTTCTAATCGGATCGGTACTTTGGAAAAATGCAAAGCGACGTCCAGGATCAGGTCGACACAAAAAAAGCGCTCCGCATTTTCCAGCGGAGCGCTTTTGTGTCGCGCAGAGGCTGCGCTACTCAACTTCAATAAACTCCGGATCGCCTGCGCAGATCACTCGTTCCGAGTATACAAAGCCGTCCACGTCAACCGCGACCCAGCAACCGTCCACGAACGCGAAGTACGTGTTCCCGATCAGCCGGAAATGGTTCGCCCCGAAACGTTGGACGAAGAACTCCTTCGGATGCCGCCCAAGACTGAACACTTCGCTGTGACGCGACTTGAACTCTTGCACGTTCACCCTCGTGGATTGGTTTACGTTCGTCTGATTCGTGCTCCTCACGTTCGTTTGGCTCGTGCTCGAACGTGCGCCAGGCTCATTCCTGTTGATACCAGGTTCATTCCTGTTTACGTCCGGAGCGCGGCCCTTAACGTCCGTCTGTCCACGTACGTTGGCGCCCGTTTCAGGTTTTGCCTGCGGTTTGCTCTGCTCCTGCGCGGGACGCATCTTCTTCCCTTTCGTCGGCGCAGTAGTCTGCGTTTCCTTCGTCTGCCCCTGCGTCTGTTGTGGCTCCGTTGTCTGGCCTAACGCCAGGAGCGGTAAGGCCACAACCGCTGTTATTGTCAGTATCCTCATGATTCCCCTTTCTTTCTATTAATTCGTATCCCAAAAAAGCATTGGACCCCTAGATCACTCAATATCCTGACACCGCCGACGCGTAGGCTTGGAAAATTATTTTTCGAATCACCAACTCAAGGAGTTACAAACTAATGTGGGCGCGCCCGGGTTTTCCCCTTTAGACTTTTGCTAATGCTCGACATAGGTCTTTTGCTTTTCCGCGCAGCCGGATTCCTGCTGGCGTTTACCTTCGGCGTGCAAAAGATCGGATGGTACGTGACGGCGTTTCATGCCGGGAAACCGCTATTGTCATCCATCGGACTGACGCCGCTAATTGCGCATATGGGCCTCCCGTTACCAGTCATTCTTGCGTTGTGGATCACACTGAACGAATCGATCGGAGCTTTCTTCGTTGGCATCGGTTTGCTTACTCGGTTTGCAGCGGCGAGTCTCGCCTTGGAATGATCGGCGCGCTTTATACCAGCGTCCGCTTGGAAGAAGATTGGCTGAGAGCAGCGCTTTATTTCGTCATCTTTCTCGGTTTGATCTTCACCGGAGCTGGCAAGTTCTCAATCGATCGCTTACTGCAAACTAGAAAGACAAAACAACACCGCGGGTCCGTGTTCTGATCGATCCTGCGATCCGTGCTTATGGCGAGTTAAATTGACAAGTAGTCGAGATTTTTTCCAAACTTCACGCCTATGAAAACAATAGCGCCATCAATTCTTATCATACTGTCACTCGTCTGCGTTGCTCTTCCTCTCACAGCGCAGGCGGTCAGTCCGTCACCGGATGGAGGCTATCCCGGAGGCAACACGGCAGAGGGGAGCAGCGCCCTTTTGAGCTGCACAACCGGCATTTATAACAACGCGATCGGTATATATTCGCTCCTGAGCGTCACGACCGGCAGCTTTAACACCGGTGTCGGCGCTGGGGCGCTTCTTGCCAACACCGCAGACGAAAATACGGCTACTGGCGCCGGGGCGCTTTTAAGCAACACCACTGGCATTGAAAACACGGCCAATGGAGCGTTCGCTCTTTTTAGTAACACAGAAGGCAGCTTTAATACCGCCACCGGCGAAGGCGCACTGCTTAGCAATACCACCGGCACACAAAATACGGTAAATGGAACAGCCGCACTTGGATTTAACTCGACCGGCAACTACAACGATGCTGTCGGCGCCTTTGCGCTCTTTAATAACATCAGTGGATCTGGCAACAACGCTTTTGGTAATTCTGCGCTTCTTGAAAATATGGTGGGCGTTGACAACACTGCCATTGGTGATCTCGCGCTCCTGAATAATGACTCGGATGGAACCGGCACTGCCAATTTCAACACGGCAGTTGGTTCTGGGGCACTCTCAGCTAACGTTAATGGCGGCGAAAACACCGCCCTGGGTGTCGACACGCTCGCGAACAACAACAACGCGGACTTCCTCACCGCCGTTGGTATTGATGCGCTATTTGCCAACACCACCGGCTCCGGCAACACAGCCATCGGCAGTGGCGCGCTCGCTTTCAACACGACGGGCGGTGGTAACACTGCCTTGGGCTTGGATGCTGGTAGCAACGTCACCACGGCCAATAACGTCATTTGTATCGGTGCCGCTGGTAACAATGTGGAAAATAGCTGCTTTATTGGCAATATCTTCGGCGCGACATCTTCGAATGGAGTTGCCGTCCTCATTAATTCAAACGGAAGGCTCGGAACAATGACTTCGTCGGCCCGGTTCAAGGATGAGATCAAGCCAATGGACAACGCCAGTGAAGCGCTCTTTGCTCTCAAACCGGTCACCTTCCGATACAAGAAGGGAATAGACCCGCAAGGGATTCCACAGCTTGGGCTGGTGGCCGAGGAGGTGGAGGCGGTCAATCCTGATTTGGTGGTACGCGACAAAGAGGGAAAACCCTACAGCGTGCGTTACGACCAGGTGAACGCGATGTTACTCAATGAGTTCCTCAAAGAGCACCGCAAGGTGGAGGAACAACAGGCGACAATCACGCAATTAAAGCAGGACTTTCAATCCAGAATCGCCCACCAGCAAAAGCAAATTGAAGCCCTTACTGCGGGCCTGCAGAAAGTGAGCGCACAACTCGAACTGAACAAGCCCGCACCACAAACGGTGGCAAACAATCAGTAAGCTGTCGAGTTACTACTACTCTTTGAACTCGCCCCTTACTCGTAACGCATTTCGATCACGTTGTTAATAGCATCCGCCCTCGCGCCGCAAGATCACCTCGAGCCGATCGGTACAACGCTGGCAGCGCTGGCGATCTCGGTCGTCACTTGTCAGAGACTTCGTCACTGCCGTGGCAGTTCGTGAATCTGAACGAGCCAATCCGGGTATGCCAGTCGTTCAGGTTGTTAGTCGTGAGATAGTAGGTCCCAGTGTACCAGAACGTACAATCATCAACCGGATCAATCGTCATCTGACTGTAGTCTCCGAAGCTGGTGTTGCCTGGTCCAAGTTGGACGCCACCGCCGTCGATCAGCGACATCTCGCCACTAGGCAAGGTGCCTAGTGGGTCGGTCGGCCGCCGGCCCACGTAGTGGATTGACGGAAACACACTCGCGCCTGAGACGTTGAAGCCAAGCGCGATGTTTCCGTTCCTGTCCATCGCGATACTCCCAAGCCACCGATCATTGGCATCGGGCGCGTAGGTCCCCTGCTGATAAATTTCCCATGGACTGCGTGTTCGCCCTCTTGTTGTCATGCGCAATTCGTACCAGCGGATGCCCGCGTGATCCTGTGATGGATCGCCGCCGGCCGCCACGGTATGGTTGAGCAGCAGCGTCTGGCGAGGGCCGAAATTGCGGTACGTCAGGCGCTGCATCATGTAGCCATAAGAAAGCGAATCGAGTCGCTGAGCTCCCGGCTGCTCGATACAGACAAACTCATCGTGGCACGCGTTGGAGTTGAACGGCTGCGGGACAAGGCTGGCGGTCGGGACGAGCGTGGAAGACGAAGGAGAGTCCCAGTCCACATGAAACTCGTACACTTGGAGCCGGCCCGCAGGGAAGCCGAGGTGCGAATCCTGGACCTGCACCACGTACTCAGGTGTATCCCTTAGCGGCAACCTCGTACCCTCGAGGTCCGCCGCCAGCATATGGCTACGGGTGGTTTGGAACGGATTGCGGGGAGCCGGCACAAAGAAGGTCACGAACTTCGGGTCGGGGTTTCCGGTTAGCATGGCCGCTCGCTCAAACGCGGAGATGGTATTGCCCAGTCCGCTAAAGATCTTGTTGGGGTCCGCAGTGGCGTAGTAGGCGTCAGTAAACACACTGATCTTCGGATAATCGTTGAAGAACCCAGCCAGCTGATTGGTCGTGTTGTTGACCTCGAACGCGTACTGATCGTACGGCCCCGTCGGGTCCGAGGTCTGGGAGACGGCCATACACAGGTCCTGACCGTACGGTCCCCCGCCTGGACGACTCACGACCCATCGATTGGCATATCGGTCGAACCGTACGACCGCATCGCTCCAGATCTGGGTGGGACCGCCACAGTCAGGCTGGCTCTGCCAGAAGGTCGTGGTGCTCACGGGACCCGCCAGGACATTGCCGGACTTGTCGTAGACAACGATCGCGGTATTGACAAATTGCACGTAGTGGTCGAACCCCACAGCCCCGCTGTCGTCGGATGCGTAGCCCCCGAGAGAACAATCGTCGCCGGCCGGCAGTTCACCGACATGAAGCCCATCGAAGCTCACGATCGGCTCTGATAGGAAATTTCCTCCAGGCTCGCTCTTGCGGCCAGGCGCGGCCGAACCAATCGCTCCAGGACATGGCGTCATCTGGCTGAGCGGCAGCGACACGGAATGCGAGTGCGCGGTCCCCACGGTCTTCACAGAGCCGGGAGGCAGCTGGGCGTTAGCAACGCTGACAAATCTGGCGACAGAGCCGGCGACAAGTAGAGCAACAAGAAATGCTTTCACGGGGACACTCTTTTCGCACGAGGACTCAGCATCGCGCAAGCATCAGTTCCTAGTTCTTAAGTCTTCCTTCAGCCTTCGCCTGTGCCAGAACCAGTGCACCCGCAATATGATCGCCATCAAAAAATAAACCCACCCGCACCACGCGATTTTTTCTATCGGCAAAGTAAAAGAAAACACCAGCGAGACGAGCCCCACGCTCATCGGGATGCTCCAGCCCGTCAGCTCGCCGCGCGTCATCAATCGTTCCCGCGCATTCAAACCTAACGGCTCACGTAGCTGCCAGGCACGAAAATTCAGGAGCAGGATTTCAGCGGAAATGGCAATCAAGCCGAGCGCGTAAATCGCAAAAATCGTTCTCGCCTGTGATTCGGTGGTGTGAAGCGAGAACGGCTGGCCGACCTGGCCATTGCTCAGAAGGTACCACATCGCCCCGAAAATTGCCTTGAGCGGATAGATAAAGATCAGGATCGTAACGATCATCGCCCAGCTAATCAAAATCGAGACGCTGTCCTCGAGGCCGTAACGCCGGCTCCACAACCAATGGCCCCGCCAAAAGATGCCCAGCACCGCGATGCTGCAGACAAAGGTCGGTACATTCTTGAATGCCGCCAGGAGCGCTTGGATGTTATCGGGGATCTGCTGCGCGGCGATTACCAGCATCGAGATGGCGAACGCGAACGCTGCGTCGATAAAAGTTTCCAGCCGCGTCATCTGCATCCCGCGCAAGCGAAATCCGCGTAACCGGGGCAATGCATCCAAGTCGGCGGGCACTGCTGACGCAATCTCGTCGTAGCGCGCGTTCATCTGCCGGGAATCCTATGCAAAACAGCACTATGTTTGTAAGGATTTTTCTCGGGGTTTCGCCATCGACTCTCAACTCTCAACTATCAACTACTCACTAATCTCCGATCACTCATCGCCGAACACGGTCATATCGCCGACGAAAAGCGAATCATAATCGCGTAAAGGAGGATGATTTATGGCTGATGATAATGGTGGTGGCAGCAACGCCGCAGTGGTGGCCATATTCGTAATCTTTCTGATCATCGTTGCCGCTGCGATCTTTTTCTTCGGCGGCCAATTTGTCGGCGGTGGCAGTCAGACCAAGAAAGTCGATGTAAACGTCAAAGCGCCAGCCGTGCCTAGTAAATCGCCCTGAGGAACAACTAAGAGTCTCGCAACCTTGGTTTCCTGATTAGCTTTCGAAATCCGATACCGTCAACGGAATCCATTTTTCCTTCTGGCTTTTCTCCCTGCCTCCGTCCATCAACTCTCAACCATCATCCCTCAACTCTTTTCCCTGATCACGGATCACCAATCACTAATCACGATATCCCTCCGCTTTCCTGATCGCTTCGCTTGTTCACTGATTACGAATCACTGATCACTGGATTCACTTCCCTCTGCGCGTGGCATCCATAAGCGCGCAGAAATTCGAAGCGATAAAAAAAGGAAAGATAAAAACGGGACCCCGGGGCTCTCCGCCATAATTGAAGGGAAAGATTATGAACTTATCCGTCGAAACGAAAGTCGCTATCGCGGTCGCGACGAGCTTGGTCGCGTTAATCGTGGGCGCCATGGCCCGAGGATAGCAAAAGCGGAACCGGCAGCAGAATCAGCCTCCGTCTTCTTCTCCGCCAACCGACGGAGTGACTTACTCGGTCCCGCTCCTTTCGACCTCTCGGCTTTACCTGATTCTAGAGATCCTCCTCGTGCAGCCCGGCGATCTTCATAAGTGAGCGAAGCAATCCCCTTTTCAGCGGCTGATTTCAATGGATCGGAATCACGATCCGTTCGCGTCGGCCAGCCATTGTAAAAACATGGTG
>QHOS01000242.1 GCA_003219415.1 Verrucomicrobiota bacterium
CCTTTTCTCGACCAGTTCTTCGTCGACCAGTTCTTGATACGCCTTCAGAACGGTGAGGGGATTGACTCGATATTCGGCGGCGACATTGCGCACCGAGGGCAGGGGATCACCTTCTTTGAGCACGCCATCGAGTATCATATGGACGACATGATCACGAAGCTGGCGATAAATCGGCTGACTGTCATTCCATTCACGATTCATCCTGTGCTCCAGTAATCCCTGTGGAAGGTCTGCGACGCCCGGCTTGGATTTGATCACTGAACCTCATCTGGTGATATAGTCAACTATAACACTAATTCACATACAAGTTCTTTTTTAGAGAATTTTTTGCGGCATGCGCATCCTGGCGAAATACGACTTCAAGATCGTTGCCACCTGGGAATCGAAGAAAGGCAGTCGAGCAGTCGAACCCGATGGCACATCTCGGCCGGGCGTGAACGGCGCACTTACGAAAATAATTGACTATTACTCTTTGATCTCAATCTCCCGCACCATTCCGACGTCAGCGTGAGTCAGCTTGGTGTTTGTTACGGGCATTTCACAATGCAGCACATAATGCCCTGGCACGAACTCCTTTCGCAGCCACACCACTCTCCTGATGTCATGACTGTCGAGCGCGCCGCCCAAGGCCTCCGCAGGGGAGGAACCGCTCTCATGCTGCTTCCGCCAGCGTTTTAGGTCCTCCACACCGCTGCCGTTGTGGAGACGGTAGATGTCCACCTCGTGCATGGTAGGACCGGGAGTTTCGACTCGGATGGTTTGGACTCCCTTACGTAACGCCCGGTTGAGTTCGAATCGATAATCAAACAGCTTCATCACGACATCTTCTTTCGGCGGCCGATCATCGGCAGCTCCGATTTCCTCGACAGTGAAACTGTGAACCGGCGTAGTCTTGTCGTGACCCTTATTCCAGCAAATGATGATGTACTGCCCAGGATCCACTCTTAACCACATTTCGGCCTTCGCTCCGGGAGATGTGAGTCCCGGGCCGGAATAATCCAAGGCACCTTCCGGAAACAGAGACCCCTTCTTGACGGCTGCCACGTAATCGTCCGCGCTCATTCCCTTCGGGAGCTTGACGAGCATACCCTCATGGATTTCAGATCCGCGATTCTCGAAAGTGATATGACGCAGCCCTGCGGCGAGCCTGTCAGGAGCTTCGAATCCGGCATCCGTTGCTACGATCCGAAACGGTGGCGCCTCCTTCTCCGCGGTTTGTTTTTGGCAAGCGAAGCTAAGGACGCATACCGCCAAGACGATAGCCCGGCGGGTCGCATCAATATTCATCGCGGGTTTCTCCCTGCTGTATTAGGTCTAACTGGAAAAACATAAACCAGGGCAGAGTATCGGGGCAAACACGCTTAAGTTATATCGAAATGCGGCCGTTGGTTTCATCGCTGGGTTAGACCTATTACGTGCACTGTTTGCCGGCCTTCTTGAAAAGGAAGGCGAAACGAACAACGCGGGAAGCGTCGCGCGACAAGCAAGCCGAGAACGGCGATACCCCACGGTGGCGCTAGAGACCGCCATCGACGGTACTGATACCGCTGCGCGGGCAACGAAGTCCTTCGGTGGATAGGCTGAGGAATTTCCCCTTTTTCTCGTCGATCCTCCACGCGATTTTTGCCGGAAGCGTCGGCGCGCCACTTTCGGTTGCAGTATCCAAGATCGCCACAACGCTCGCTTTTGTTTCTTTCCTGTTAATATCGCACGTGCCAATGAATAACGGTGATTTTTTTGAGTGCGCGGGAACCTTAAGAACGTCGCGAACAATCAAGTTATCCTGGAGGAGCATAAACTCCGATCCACAAATCAGCCACGATATACAGGATAAGCGTTCCGAAATCTCTGTTGCTCCCAGATCTTTTAAACCCAGGTCTTCATGTCGTTTCTCAAGATCGACAATTCTTTCATTGGACATTTTTTTGCCAATGAGCACTTTCGCGACGTCATCAGCGCCACACCGAATGGCACTGAATCCGTCGGACCCGGCGAAAGCAGAGTGGAAAAAGAAGAGTGAGATAAACGTCAGGATAATGGCGTGGGCGCGAAGCATAAATGATTTGGT
>QHOS01000243.1 GCA_003219415.1 Verrucomicrobiota bacterium
TTCGGCGAGGTTGCGCTGAAGCAAGCGACCACAATGCGGCAAGCGCCGTGCGGATGTGAGGGAGACTGCGGGAATGTCAAAGCACGGGTTTTTTTGTGCTTGACATTTCGAATTGCGATCTGGCTTTGTAGGAGCAAACCCCAGTTTTACGTGGGGTGCGGAGTGTATCTCACGTAGGACGCAACCTAACCAAAGGAGAAACCATGATCAGAACCGGACATTCTAAGTTCGGATTCCTGCGCGTGACTCTAGCTGCCTGCGTTGGAATCCCTCTCATTATCGCGTCGAACGCATTTGCCCAGAACCTCCAGCCGCTGTCGACGGACATTGGTGCTGCCCCGACGCCGCCCGCGGCGGAAGCCCAGCGTGTCATCGTTACGGGTTCAAATATTCCGACGGCAGAAGAAGTCGGACCGAACCCGGTTTTGGACTACAGCCGCGCGGACATAAACAAATCAGGTGAATTCACCACCGAGCAATTTCTCCTGAGCCTTCCCATCGCCAACGCGAACATAATTCCGACTTCGAATAATGAAAACGGCTCCAACACCGCAGTGGGTGCTGCGACTATTGCGCTACGCGGTTTCGACGCAAGAGCGACTCTCATCCTTCTGGATGGGCGTCGGGTCGCTGTCTATCCAACGGGCAACAATCCCGGCCTGGTGAATGTGATGTTCGTGGATTTGAATTCGATTCCCCAAGCCGCTATCGAGAGCATCGAAATTCTTAAAGACGGCGCCTCCACCACTTACGGTGCGGACGCGGTGGCTGGTGTCGTGAACCTCAAGATGCGACACAATTACGATGGCGCGGAGGCGAGGATCCAATACGGCAATACCCTCGATAAAGACTCCGGCGAATTCGACTCATCGGCGATCTTCGGTGTTGGCAAGGGAGATACCAACATTACTGGCGTTTTGAATTACTATCATCGCAACTCCATCGCCAACCGTGATCGCGGTTTCTCGCTCACGCCGCCGTTCCTAAGCTCGAACGCAAGTCCTTATAATCTTCAGCTTAGCAGCGATGTGGTGGGGGCTGCTGGTGGCCGTAACTTAAATCCCGGTGGGACTGAATTTGCGAGTGCGCCAGATTTTACGAACGGGTTGGCCCCCGCAAACAGGTATCTTTACGATGCCAATAACCGCGTCAGGGCGGCCGGCGGTTTACGCCCTGGCTTCAACTTCAATCAGTTCTCGCTCTCCTTGCCGGAGTCAGAGCGCTACGGTGCTTATGTCAGCGCAGAGCACAAGATCTTTGGTGATCAGATGGTCGCCTATGCGGACGGCTTTTATCAGAACGTGAAAACGCACAACGAATTGGCGCCGCCAGCAACGGGATCTTTCGAAACAAAGGGTCAGACCATATTGGCTATTCCGCCGCATTCGCCGATAGCGCCAGGCTCGGAACCACCCAACACACCAACCCACGCGGAAACCGGTGTTCCGGCGGACGCGTTCAATCCCTTCAACCCATTCGAGCAAATTATCTCGGGCGGCACTCGTGCGCGGCTCGCTGAGTTTGGGAACCGTTTATTCGACAACGAAACCGACGCGTGGCTGAGCACCATCGGCATCAAGGGGGACAAGCTCTTCAACGGAAGCTGGGGGTACGACGCCGGGTTCCGTTACAGCCAACTCAAGAATACGGTTACCGGGACGCAAGTGTCCGCCTCGCGTTTCAACCGCATCTTGAACCAGGCCGATCCAATCTTTGACCCTACCTCTCCGCAATTCATCGGCACGACCGTCGCCTTTAATCCTTTCGGTGATTATCGCGCTCCAATCGAGTCCAATTCGGCCACGGTCGAGTTCGCCAGAGTGCACCCCAAGGACGAGGACACCTCAAAGTTGGCCACGTTAGATGCCACCATCTACACAACCGACCTCTTTCACCTGCCGGCTGGCGGCGTTGGCTTAGCCGTCGGTGCTCAATGGCGGCGGGAGCAACTGAAGGAGAATCCCGATATGCTCAATTTAGAGGGAGACATCGTCGGCAACTCGCCAGTTCCAGGTGCTCAGGGCAGCCGAAATTCTTATGCGATTTACGCAGAGACCAGAATTCCTATCTTCAGCCCCGTGACGAGTACCTACTCCAGAGGCGACGGCAAAAATCCGCAAGTCGTGAGCGAGACCCATGCAGCAATTCCCGGCTTTTATTCCCTGGAGTTTACCGCTGGGGGGCGATTTGAAGAGTTTCTGAACAACGATAGCAATGTCTTGGTGCCAAAGGTTGGCATGCGCTGGCAACCGTTTGACGAGCAGCTGACCCTGCGCGCGACTTGGGGCGAAGGCTTTC
>QHOS01000095.1 GCA_003219415.1 Verrucomicrobiota bacterium
TAGCTCTTCTGGATCAGCGGCGCGCTCGCTTCGAATTTTCGGTAGCAGAACGAACTCACTAATCGGCGCAAGCGCTTCGCAGATTCCGCTCAGATTTTTGTCAGAAAGAATCGCAAAGACCAGAGTGGCTCGCCGATTGCCAAAAATCTCGCGCCATGTTTTGGCGAGCGTCAGCGCAGCGGCGGGGTTATGCGCGCCGTCAATGATTGTGCGCTCATCCCATCTCTGGAAACGCGCTGGCCATTCCATACGGGTGAGGCCGTGTGCAATCGCCGAATTGTCGACGTCGATTTTCGCTGCGCGAAGCGCGGCAATCGCAAGAGCCGCATTTTGTTTTTGATTAGCCCCGGCGAGTGCGATTGGTGTTTCGTCATACGGCTCGATAGCGAATTTCAGCAGCGCTCCACATTCCGTTGCCCGTCCCTGAATCACTTTTTCGGCCTCCGCTCGCTGCGGGGCACAAACGACCGGAACGCCTGGCTTGATGATTCCAGCTTTTTCAGCCGCGATTTCGGAAATTGTTTTGCCCAGCCATTTTTCGTGATCGAAATCGATTGGCGTAATCACTGAAACATCTGATTGAATGGCGTTCGTAGCATCGAGCCGGCCACCTAGACCGGTTTCCAGAATGACGATCTCGACTCTCGTGTCCGAGAAGTGCTTGAGAGCGAGCGCGGCCACCACTTCGAAAAATGTCGGATGCGGATCCCAGTGTGCGACAAGATAGCGAATAGTCGTTAGGCCATCAGCGACCGCCTCTTCAGAAATCATGTCGCCGTTTACACGAATGCGTTCGCGAAACGTGACAAGGTGAGGGGACGTGAACAGGCCCGTGCGATATCCTTGTGCGCGGCAAATCGAATCCACCATGGCACAAACGGAGCCTTTGCCATTCGTTCCGGCGACGTGAATGACTTTCCAAGGAGCAGCTTGCAAGACGTCACTCTTTGAAAGTTCATCGAGCAAGCGCTCGATGTTTTCCAAGCCAAGCTTGATTCCGAAGCGCTGGAGGCTGTAGAGCCAACTGAGCGCGTCACGATAATTGGTCGCCGCTTCTTGCGACGAGCCAACCCTGACGGGTTTCCCCGTCCAGCTCGCTCGGCTCCCGCCGGCTCGATTCACGGCGCGACAGTGAAGTAATTGAGCAATCGGCTGATCTGCTCACGCATTTTCTTGCGGTGCACAATCATGTCGATCAAACCGTGCTCGTCGAGAAACTCGGCAGTCTGAAATCTTTCGGGCAAGTCCTGGTGCGTGGTTTCCCTGATGACGCGCGGGCCGGCGAAGCCGATCATGCTTCTGGGTTCGGCTAGAATGACATCGCCCAGTGACGCGAAGCTGGCCATGACGCCGGCTGTGGTCGGATTCGTCAGGACCGAGATGTATGGAAGTCTCGCTCCTGCATGGCGAGCGAGTGCGCCGCTTGTTTTGGCCATTTGCATCAAGCTCAACATTCCTTCGTACAAGCGAGCTCCGCCGGAAGCGGCAACGATGATCACTGCGCAGTGCTCGGCGGTTCCATATTCAATTGTGCGGGTAATTCTTTCGCCAACGACCGAACCCATGGTCGCGGCCAGAAAGCCGAAATCCATCACCGCGATTGCGACTTTGTAGCCGTCAAGAACTCCGTGCCCGCTGATTACAGCATCAAGAAGGCCGGTACGTTCCTGATAATTCTTCAGCCGGTCTTTGTAGCTCGCCATTCCTTGAAAACGCAAGACGTCCACTGATTTCAAGCCGGCGTCCATTTCCACAAAAGAGTCCGGGTCGAGCAGATTCTGGATTCGTTCCTTGGCCGGTTGGACAAAATGATAATCACAGCGTGGGCAGACCCGCTGGTTCTGCGCGAGCTCGATCTCCGGCACGACCTCCGAACAGCCGGGACATTTTTGAAAGAGGCCGCGCGGAATCTCCTTCTTCTTCCCGCCTTCTGCCTTAATTGCCGGTTTTTTGAAGATGGCCATTGCAATTTATGCACGCGCCGCCGTCGCAGCGTAAACAGAGATCGCGCCCGAACGTTTCAGGATACGCGCGCACTCACTGAGGGTGGAACCCGTTGTAAGAACATCATCGATTAACAGCACGCGTAAGCCTCGCACGTTCGCGTTCCTTCGTAAACGAAACGCGTTATGCAAATTTTCCATTCGCTCCGCGCGATCGAGCGCCGTTTGCGTAGTTGTGTATCGAATACGCTTCAGCACGGGCTTACACGGAACCGATACCCGCGCAGTTAACAATTCGGCGAGCAGGCTCGCTTGATTGAATCCGCGTTCCCGCTGGCGAGTTGGGTGCAATGGTACAGGCACGATTATGTCAAACTTGCGCCCTCGGAGACGCTCATCGTCAAACGCTGCGCAGAGCCAACGTGCTACGAGATGTCGCAAATGAATCTGACGGCCGTACTTAAAATCATGAATGATCTGGCGGACAATACCGCGGCCGCGGTATGCGGCCACTGCTGCATCAAAGTAAATTGTGCGATGGGCGCAGTTGGCACATGTGAACACGGTCGCAATAGCGCCTTCGAAGGGTTCGGAGCATTGCTGACAAAACGGCGCGACGATACGCATGGTTTTTGCTTCGCATTGCTCGCAGAGATATTCGCCAGCCCGAGTCTTGCCGCCGCACAGGGTGCATATCGGCGGGTAAAGAAGCGACACCGCCGCTTCGAGCAATTCAAACTTGCAAAGCGCGATCATATTTCGCCCAGATGCGCATTATTACCCAAGTGAGGGCGGCTAGACCAAGCGGGATAATTCCCACCAGCAAATTCTTTCCCACCCAGGGAAGTCCAGGTGTTCGCTGACGAGCTAGTAAGCTAAAGGTGCCACTGCCAAAGATCCATCCGGCATGCAGTCCAATTGACAGCCATAACGAATGAGTAAGCACGCGCGCGTCAGCGAGAATCCAGCCGATGACAAATAATGTTGTGAACGCTGAGATGAGCATCATGGGGTCCCCAATTCCGTCAAATGCGTGGGCAATCGAACTGAAGCCGGACGTCCATGTTACTATCTCGGACGTTCGCTCCGGAGCTTTTAGAAAATGCACGGCTGCAAAACTCACTGAAACGGCAAAGATCGCTATGTACTTCCGGCCGGTTCTGAGTAACAGGCCCAAAACGATCCCGCGAAAAAAAGCCTCTTCAATGAACGGAACCGTGATTGATGCCACAAGCATCTTGCCAAAACGAGGCCAGGCAAAGCTGTGCCGAAACGCATAAACATGAAGTGAGATGAGAAGAACCCCGCAAAAGAGCAGCGGGACCACCGAGACAACAGCGCCCGCGCACAGATCGCGAGCCCAACGCGAATTAGGTGCAACGTCCAGATCAGCCAGGCATCGCACGTGGCTTATTCGTAGCAATGGCCAGAGCAAAAGTACGGCGGCAACCAAAAGGGCGCGATGAAAGAATGTTTCGAAATCGTACTTTGCCAGAAACGAAAATACGCCGTGCGCTGCAAGCGATTGAGCAGACCAAAAAAGAATTGGCGCAAAAATCGCCCCGATGACAACTGTCGCGATAAAATATGCCGCCAATTTAATTACGTCTTTCAAGGTCGCTAATGTAGGGTTTTACAGCGATGCCGATTCAACACATATGGACGGACAGAAATCAAGATGGCAGAAAGCGCGAGGTGCGCGCGACGAAGTTTGGCGGCGCATGGCGGGTTCAGGCGAAAATGGCCGGCGATCTTGACTGGACCTACTACGATCGTCCGTTGCTGGAGGATTTGTTAACATTGAGAGAAGTCCTTATGCGAAAATACCAACGGCGACGCGCTTCAGTCGAGGACGTTGCCTCAATCGAGAAGCTAATCCAGGAACAGCGCGCCTATGAGTGAGCGGAACGCCAAGATGCTGGGCGATTCTGGACCGAACCTTGGCGGATAACGACTTCAAATCCCAGGTTCCAAATCCCAAACTCCAAATAAGGATCAATCCCCAAATCTCAAAATGAACGGCGGCAGCAAGCCACGCGACCTGGAGGAGAGAACATTCGAGTTTGCGCAGTCAGTGCGGGCTTTCGTGAAACAATTGCCAAGGACCGTGAGCAACACTGAAGACATTAAGCAGTTAGTGCGCGCTTCCGGCTCTGTGGCGGCCAACTGGAGCGAAGCGGATGAAGCCCTGAGCAAGAAGGGTTTTCTGATGCATGTGAAGATTTGCCGAAAAGAAGCGAAAGAGAGCAGGCTATTTTTGCGATTAGTCGATACGGGCTTGGCAAAAAACAACGCGCGTGAGGCGCTAGCAGCTGAGGCTCGCGAACTGCCCCTAATTTTTTCGTCGATTATCTCGAAAAAGCGGATAACCGCTTCCTTTTTGATTTCATGATTGAACTTTGCCTGAGATTTGGGAATTGGGATTTGGAGCGTCTCGAACGGTTTACCAATTGAAATCTTGGTATAGTCACTTCTGAAGATTCCCGGCTGTCATGACTGAATGGAATACAAAAGCTCTGATTGAAGCCGACAAGCAATTCGTCTGGCACCCGTTTACTGACATGCGTGAGTGGTGCGCCCCGGGGCATGAGCCACTGATTCTGGTCGAAGGGCAGGGGGCAATGCTGCGTGATAGCACAGGTCGCGAATACATCGATGGAAATTCATCCATCTGGACGAATATTCATGGACACAATCATCCACACATTAATGCGGCAATCCGTCGGCAGCTTGATCGGGTTGCGCATACTTCGTTCCTCGGCTTCACGAATCCGGCCGCCATCGAACTCGCGCAAGCAATCGTTGAACTTTTTCCAGATAACCGCGCGAGCAGAGTTTTTTTCTCTGACGACGGCTCAACGGGAATCGAGGCCGCTTTGAGAATTGCCGATCAGTATTGGCGGCTACGGCATTCGAGAAGGCATCAGTTTATTGCTTTTCAGAACGGCTATCACGGCGACACAGCTGGAGCAGCAAGCTTGGGGGCGGCGACAATGTTTCAGATCGGAGCGACCCGCTGGAACTTTCCGGCCATGCAGGTTCCAAATATCAAGGCACTGGAAGCCCTCGCGCCGGCCGAAATAGCGAAGACTGCTGCCGTTGTGATTGAGCCGCTTATCCAGGGAGCCGCAGGGATGCGCCTCTGGCCCCCTGGCACACTGAGAGCTGTTCGCGAATGGTGCAATCGGACCGATACCTTATTGATTGTTGATGAAGTGATGACCGGATTTGGCAGAACCGGTCGGATGTTTGGGTCCGAGCACGAGGCGGTGATTCCAGATATGATGGTGATGGCTAAAGGATTGAGTGGAGGGTATCTTCCGCTAGCTATTACTTTGGTAACGGCAAAACTTTTTTCAGCCTTTGATGGGGCGGTAGCGGAGGGCAAGGCCCTTGCTTATGGCCACAGCTACACGGGAAATGCGCTTGCTTGCGCGGCAGCCAAAGCAAGCCTGGAGATTTTCGAGAACGAACGCGTCCTGGAAACTTTGCAGCCGAAAATCCGGCACTTAAGCGCGGCCCTCGCTGATCTGGAGAAACTGACAGGCGTAAAAGAAGTGCGGCAGTGTGGTTTTATCGCCGGAATTGAGATGGAGGAATCGCCGAGCGGCGCACGACCCAACCTGGCCGCGGCTGCTTGCGTCGAAGCGCGTCGCTACGGACTGCTGACCAGGCCGATAGGGAATGTCGTCGTTCTCATGCCGCCATTATGCATCACGATGGATCAGTTGACTAAAGCTGTAGAGGCTCTTCGTGTGTCGATCGCCGACGTATGGCGTGGCTCCGGTATTGCCGCAAAAAAGAATGCCGAAGAAGTTACGGCTTGATCAGCTTCTGGTCGGTAAGGGATTATTTCCAAGCCGCGAGCAGGCGCGGCGTGCGGTGATGGCTGGCGATGTAAAGGTCGGCACACGAATTGCAGTGAAGCCATCTGAGCTGCTCGAAGAAGAAGCGCCGATCTCAATAAAGCCGATGCCCAAATATGTCGGGCGAGGTGCTCTGAAGCTGGAAGGCGCTCTCGACTATTTTAAAATCGACGTACACGGAAAAACGGCGCTGGATATCGGTGCTTCCACCGGCGGTTTTACGGATTGCATGCTACAACGCGGCGCCGGGAAGGTTTATGCGGTTGATGTTGGCCATGGCCAATTGAATTGGAAACTGCGCAACGATCCTCGTGTGATTGTTCTGGAAAAAGTCAATGCGCGCGCTCTTTCTCGCAGCCACGTTCCGGAGCCTGTCGATCTTTGCGTGATTGATGTTTCCTTTATCTCGCTGACCTTAGTCTTGCCAAACGCATTCGACTTGATAACCCCAAACGGCGTGATTCTTGCATTGATCAAACCACAGTTCGAACTGCAACGCGGGGACGTAGGCAAAGGCGGAATCGTTCGGGACCAGGAGCTGCACCGAAAGGCCCAGGACAAGATAGTCGCGTTCGTTATACATTCAGGCCATGTGGTGACCGGACTTGTTCCATCGGCTATCAAAGGCGCGGACGGCAACCAGGAATTCTTCGCATGCATCCGAAAACGATCGGCATAATCGCGCACCCACGAAAACCGGGTGTCGGTGACCTAGTCAACGCAATCGCCCAGGAGTTCAGTCGTCTTTCGATCACCGCTTTGCTGGAAAAAGAAACAGCGCGAATTGCTGGAAAAAAGTCCGAATATTCAATCGTAGAACTCGGCGCGGCGACGGATCTTCTGGTTGTAGCCGGGGGCGACGGAACGATTCTGCGCGTAGTGGGGCAACTCGGCGAGGCCATAAAGCCGATTTTCGGCATTAACGTGGGCTCTCTCGGTTTCCTGACGACGGCAAGTTCTGCGACTTACCGCGAGGCAGTGGAATGCCTGGCGAAAGATCGGATCAATTTTAGCCAGCGGGCGCTACTTGAGGCTCGGGTAAGACTTGGCGAGAAACAGACCGCCAAAATGCTCGCCCTAAACGACGCAGTATTGAGCCGCGGCGAGCTTTCGCGCCTGGTGCTGTTGCGCACGCGCGTGAACGACGAAACACTCACTGAGTTCAATGCCGATGGCTTGATTGTTGCAACGCCCACAGGTTCGACAGCGTACTCGCTGTCCGCCGGCGGACCGATCCTCGATCCGGAGTCGGGTGTTTTCGTGATCACACCGATTTGCCCACATGTTCTCACGAATCGATCGATCATTGTGGCCGAGGGATCGACCATTGAGATTGAAGCGAGCGATCCCGATTATCCGGTGTTCTTAACGTTGGATGGCCGCAAGCCGATACATGTCGAGCGTGGATCGGTGGTCACCATCCGTAAGGCAAAGAAGACACTGCCGCTGGCGTCACTGCCTGATGCCTCGTTTTTCAGCGTGGTGAGGCAGAAATTAAAATGGAGCGGGAGCAATCTGTGAGAGCGGTTACGCCAAATAGACCCGCCCATGATCTGCTTTTTTGCATTCTTCTCAGGTGAGCAAGTGGATTAGACGGAATAATTCCAGAAAAAAATAGGAAGAAATTCCATCGGTATCTCGTTAGGTCTGCGCCACGTTAAAACCTATGTCGTTCGAACAAATATCCTATCTGGCGCAAATTGTTGCTTCGGTTGGCGTCATTGTATCTTTGATCTTTGTCGGTTTGCAGATCAGACAAAATACTGGGGCGCTCCAGCGTAACGAGCACAATTCCACAATGGCGCAATGGACAGTGATCCGCATGGCCATAGCCCGAAACCGCGACATTGCAGAGCTCATGACGGCTGGCCTGCGTGGCGAGCGCGTCATTGATGCGGCCGATCAGCTAAGGCTGGAGCAGATGCTGGCCGAACAAGCTTGGGCGGCTTTTCACATTTGGGACAGAACGCAGCGTGGTATCTTTCCGAAGGGGACTTTCGAAGCGACGGGTGGGGCCCTCCTATGCGGCTTGCTCAAAACGGCGGGTGGCGGGACTTGGTGGCGCACTGCCAAAAAGATCGGATTCCCTCCCGGGTTCGTCTCGGACGTCGACACCGTGCTTGCCAGGAACGGTGAAGAGGCTGTCGGCGTGAATTCGATGAAGGAATCGTCCAAGACCTAACGAGGCGAAGCAGCGAATTGCGCAGACCGTCGTTGTGCCTAGCCTTCAGTGTGTAAGAACGTCGCTCTAATTCTCACGATCGCTGATCTTGGGTCTCGTTAGGTCGGCAATCAATTCCCCGAAAATCATCCCACCGATTTCGAGGAGATTTCTGGGATCCGCGCGCGGATTCGTTTAAGTAATCTAACCCCATGATTAGGTTGCTCGCGGGATTCTTCGCATTCGGAACAGCTATGTGCACTCTCACGATAGTGTTGCTTATTTTTCCTGGGAGCCCGTTGGATTCCCTTTGGACGCTCAATCCAGATGCCCGTGTGGCATTTCAGTCCCTCGGCAAAGGGGCGATCTGGCTTATGTTTGTCGTGGGAGCAGGTTGCGCTTTCGCAGCCATAGGGCTGTGGCGAAGATCTTTGTGGGGAATACGGATAGCGTTAGTTATTCTGTCACTCAATATTTTCGGCGATCTGTTGAATGCGGTAGTCCGTCATGATTACCGCGCACTAATTGGATTACCCGTCGGCGGAGCGATGATCTTTTATTTGGCCCGAAATAA
>QHOS01000040.1 GCA_003219415.1 Verrucomicrobiota bacterium
TTCGAGTAAGTTGTGCCATGCATCCATCATCGGCCCGACTTTTATCTCCAGATCCGCGACAACGGCCTTGACTGCGGCTGTCGGCGCGGCGTCTGCGCGTTCGATCTCGTTGAACAGGCGCGTCGTCGATTCCAAAATGAAAAGCGAGGGCGGAGCGCCTGGTCGCGGATGCGGCGGCCCGAACTTCACGAATGTTTGAGCAAACGCCTCCAGTTTTTGCGTGACGTCAGCTCGCTCCGCGGCCTTTGCTCTGAGTTTCGTTAATTGCTCGGCGATTCCGTCGAACTTCTTGCCGATCGGCGCCAGCTTGAGCCGCAGTTGATACAACTTCCACGAGAGATCGAACTGTTCCTGAAGGTCGGCGCCCGACGCTTTAACGCGCGGATCCATTGCGACAGCCAGCGGTTGGGTGAAAGTTTTCCCGTCAACCGTTAACGTAACCATGTAATCACCGGGTGCGGCCCATGGTGATGTCGCCGCCGGTGCCGTGTTGCGATACGTCGCAGAAATCGGAAACTCCGGTTCCACATCCCGGACCGGCGTGTAATGCATGTCCCACAGAAACCGATGCAGGCCTGCTTTCGTGGAAAGCGATTGCAGCGGCCGAATCCAGTACCTCGGGATTTTGAGCCGCTTTGGATTCGCCTCGACCAGCACATCCGCGCTCGAATATTTTCGAACTGACTGGCCTTTAGCGTCTTTGATCTCGATTGTTACCGGGCCACGCGCCTCTTTCGAAAGAAAATAATCGATCATCGCGCCGTCCGGTGGATTTTCGCCGGCCGGTTCGTCCGGCGGCAACGGCGTGTCGGGGTTCAGGTTCGCGCGAACGCGCAACGCAGTTTGCGGTTTAAACAATATCACGTCCGACCGGCGCGGGGGCGCGCCGGCTCCATCGCCGCGCGATGACGTTGGAACCGGCCCGCCCTCGAGCCGATCGAGTTGCCGAAGTGACGTGATGTTGTCGAGTACCCAAAAACCGCGACCATGCGTCGCCACGATGAGATCGTCGTTCTTAATAATAAGATCGCGCACGGAACTCGCTGGCAGATTCAATCGCAGCGATTCCCAGTTTGCGCCGTCATCGAACGAGACGTAAACGCCTGTTTCGGCTCCGGCGAACAGGAGCCCTTTCCGGTCCGGATCTTCGCGAACTGCGTTGACGATTTGGCCGGCCGGTATGCCCTTTGTGATCTCCGTCCACGTTTTGCCGCCATCGTGCGTAGCAAAAATGTGGGGCCGCAGATCGTCGATCCGCATCGTGTTTACTGCTGCGTAAGCGGTGTTCGAATCGAAATGTCCGGCTTCGATCAACGAAATTTTCTGCCACGCCGAAATGCCTGGAGGCGTCACGCTCGTCCAGGTTTTTCCGCCATCGGTCGCGAGATGAATCAAACCATCGTCGGTCCCGCACCAGATCCGGTTCGCGTCGAGCGGCGACGGCGCAACGGTGTAAATCACGCCGCGCCGATGGGCCTGCTTTGTTGCATCTTCTTTGTATTTCCCAATGCTCGCCGGCAGTTCGTAATTCGGCCGCGATAAATCAGGACTGATCTTTTCCCAATGGTCGCCACGATCGGGTGTTTGCCAAAGCGTGTTTCCGGCGAAGAAGAGCAAGTGCGGATCGAGCGGCGAAAAGACAACCGGCTCGGTCCGCAACATCCGGAAGTCTTCTGTTTGCACCGGCACTGGAAGTATATTTTGCGCCTGACCGGTGCGGCGATCGAATCGCGTCAGCTTACCGCCGATGATAATGTCTGGATCCAGCGGGTCGGCGACGACGTAACCATATTCCTCGGCCGCGACCGGCTTCCAATCGCGGAATGTGATTTCGCCTTCATCGCCGCGGCTTTTGATTCCCACCGAACCGCTCTCCTGTTGTCCGCTGTAAAGCCGGTACGGAAACGCGTTGTCAGCGCTAACGTGATACAACTGCGCAGTGGGCTGGTTATACCACGAGCTCCAGCTCTTGCCTCCATTCACAGTGACGATCGCGCCCTGGTCCGAACCGAGAAGAATAATGTCGGGATTGCTCGGATTGATCCAAACATTTTGATAGTCGTCCCCGCCGGGTGCGCCGCGCCAGCCTTCCCACGTTTTGCCTCCGTCCGTCGATTTCCAACAAACCACGCTGGCCGAGTAAACGATCTGCGAATTTTTGGGATCAAACCGCACCACGGGGAGATCGCCACCGCCGATTCCAAGTCCCGGCCGCGGATCATCAGTTGTTCCACTCCAGGTTTCGCCAGCATCGTCCGAGCGATAAAGTTTCGCGATGGTTTTTGTCCGAACCGCGGCAAACAAGGTTTTTGGCGCGATCGGCGCGATCGCCAGGTTCGCCTGCACGATGTTGCCTGGCAGACCTTTGCTTAATTGTCGCCATGTCTTGCCGCCGTCGGTGGATTTAAAAATGCCGCCGCCGTCTCCGTTAAATACTCCATTTTCCCACGGCCCTTCGCGTGATTCCCACTGCGCAGCGTAAACAATCTGCGGATTATTCGGATCGATCTGCACATCGCTCGCGCCGACGTTTTCATCGCGATACAGAACTTTTTCGAAGGTTTTTCCGCCGTCGAGCGATCGATAAACGCCGCGTTCTTCGTTAGGCCCGTACGGGTGACCGGCTACTGCAACAAAGATGCGGTCCGGATTTTTCGGATCGACCACCAACTGCGCGATCTGCTGACCGTCGCGCAATCCGAGATGCGTCCACGTCCTGCCGGCATCACTCGATTTATAAATGCCGTCGCCGACTGAAAGATCCGGCCGATGCAATCCTTCACCACTCCCGGCGTAAACGATGTTTGGATTTGATGGCGCGACCGCAATCGCGCCAATCGACGCCGTCGGCTGATCATCGAAAATCGGTTGCCACGTCCGACCGTAATCGATCGATTTAAAAACGCCGCCGTTCACCGGCGCCATATAAAAGACATTCGCCTGCGATGGAACTCCTGCGATCGCGCGCGTCCGCCCGCCGCGGTAAGGTCCAATGTTTCGCCAGCGCAGAATCGAATCGAACTCGCCGGCGCGTACGTGCGCCTGCCCAAGTTCCAAAACAATCGCGAGGACGAAAATGATCGAACTGTAGCCGCGAGCGCTGACCGCGGCCTTGCGTGCACTCCACGCTGTAGCGGCGGCCGTGTCGGCCGCAATGCTCCTACGTTTGGAACCCATGAAAGTGCGGCCACTGTCTTCTGTGAACCCGAAACTCGCAACGCGGTTTCTCCTCTCCTCCTCGTTCGAGGAGAGGATGAAGGCGAGGAGTCGCACAAATCCGCAACCCGCACGTGTGTTCCACGGCCGAATTCAGAGTTGAGCGTTGGGCGTTCGACGTTTGCTTCCTTTTGATCTGGGTTGAACATCTCAACTTCTGTGATGCTATCCGCCATAATCTTCGATCTCGACGGTGTCCTCGCCGACTCCGAGCCGTGGTGGAACCAGATCGACGCCAGACTACTCGCCGAGTACGGCGCCACGTATTGCGGTGAATACCATCAGAACGTAGTCGGCGTGAACTACCGGCTCGCGATCGAGTTTTACAAGAAAGCCTTTGGCCTTTCCGCGCCCACTGAGGAAATGATGCGGCGTCGCGGTGAGATCGCGACGGAGTTCTTTGCGAATCGAGTCGGTCTGTTTCCTCATGTCGAAGAAGTATTGCAGGAACTGCGGCAGATGAAACTGCGCCTCGCCGTTGCCACAAGCTCAGTCGGCGCGTCGGCGCGACCATTCCTGGATCGACATCAGCTGACCGGATTCTTCGGGGTCATCATTACCGGCGAAGAAGTTGAACGCGGCAAACCCGCTCCCGACATCTATCTGCGCGCAGCGGACAACCTTGGAATCCCTGTTGACGCATGCCTTGTTGTTGAGGACGCGCTTCCCGGCGTCGCCGCGGCCAAGGCAGCGAAGATGCGCGTCGCCGCGATCCCCGACCGACGTTTTGCAAATCCGCGCGAGTACGAAAAGAAAGCCGACTACGTTCTTAGTAGTTTGGAAGAATTACCGGCGCTGGTTCGAAAACTCGTGGTCGCCGAATAACCACGACGCCGACTCGCAAGTTCCTCAAGTTCCGCCGCAAACGGCGTAGCCTTGAGCGCGCAGGTCGTCGGCCAGGTCCTTTTCCATTTGAACGGCATATTCGTACGGCATCGGGTTCAGATGCTCGTATAGCTCCGGCAATAATCGAACACCATATTTCCTGACCAGTCGGGCCGATTTGTATCCGTTCTTGTGATTTTCAAATCGGTGATCCACCGGCAATCCCGTCATTCCAACGTAGACGGCCGGTTTAACTGGATCACGCGCCGGATTGCGCCGCATGATGGAGAAATCCTTCAGCGCAGCTTTGGAGAGTAGAACGACGTAAACGTTATGGTGCAATTTAGGTTCGGATAAACGCAGCGGTGTTCGCTTACGACGACGCATGGGGACCGTGTAACTCGGAACACAATCACGAGCAACGATCGACACAATCCTGCACTCGCGGGCGTTGACTGCGACAAATACGTTGCTTGCATCTTCGGCTTTCTTTTGGCGATGCCGGACGCTGGATTCTCGATATTGGATGCTGGATTCTAGATGCTCGATTAAAGAGGAACCATGAGTCAACGCATCCGCGGCGTACTGGCGCCAGTCGTAACCCCGTTCAAGGCCGATCTTTCGCCTGACTGCGAACGATTCATCAGGCATTGCCAATGGTTACTTTCACAGGACTGCGGGCTGGCCGTGTTTGGCACCAATAGCGAGGCGAACTCGATGGCAGCCGAAGAGCGATCCACGTTGCTCGACGCCGTCGTCGCGGACGGGATCGATCCGTCCCGAATGATGCCGGGCACCGGCTGCTGCTCGATCGCCGAGACAGTCGAACTCACGACGCATGCGGTAAGACACGGTTGTGCCGGTGTGCTGATGCTGCCGCCGTTTTATTATAAGGACGTCAGCGAAGAAGGTCTTTACCGTTACTTCAGCGAAGTGGTGCAGCGTGTCGGCGATACGCGTCTGAAAATTTACCTCTACCATATTCCACCCGTGGCCATCGTCGGTATCACACCAAAATTGGTCGAGCGCCTCCTGAAAGCTTATCCAAACGCGATCGCCGGGATGAAAGACAGCTCGGGCGATTGGAACAACACCAAAATTTTTCTCGATGCGTTTGCCGAAAATGGTTTCGACGTGTTTGTCGGAAGCGAGTCGTTCTTGCTGGCCAATATGCGCAATGGCGGTGTGGGCACCATTTCTGCAACGGCCAACGTGAATCCAGCAGCGATTCACAAGCTGTACAGACAGTGGAACACCGCGGGTGACGCAGATAACGCCGATCAACAACAATCGAAATTAAATGCCGTGCGTGAGGTGTTCAGCAGCAGGAAGTTTCCGTCCACGATCGCAGCCTTGAAGCAGGCGATTGCGATCTACAGGAACGATCCGGAGTGGTCCCGCGTGCGCCCGCCTCTGGTCGAGCTTACGAAAGAGCAGGCAAAGTTGCTTGCCGCAGAATTGAAAGCGATCGGGTTCGCGATGCCGGACATCGCCTGAGTTCAGCTTTGGATTTGCGCGACCTTGTGCGCGCGCAATAAGATGCCCGGTGCGCGGACTCCGCTGCGTTTGTTCCATCTTGCTGATGACGAGCGCCGCCGTCTTGATCCTCCTCGATGCGAGCGGTTGCGCCAAGCATCGCCTGCCGGGCGGTTTGTCAAAGTTGAAGCCGTGTCGGTTAGTCGGAATTGATGAGGAATTGTTTTGCGGAAAGCTGACGGTTTTTGAAAACCGGGAGACGCGCAGTGGTCGAACGATCGATTTAAACATCGTCGTCCTTCCGGCACTCGATCAAAAGACAAAAGCGGAGCCGCTGTTCGATCTGGCGGGCGGTCCGGGCGCATCGTCGGTAGACCGAGCAGATTTTTACGCCGGGCCGGGCAAAGAATATCGCCGCGGGCGCGATGTCGTGTGTGTCGATCAGCGCGGCACCGGGAAATCAAATCGCCTTTCAATTTCTCGGGAGAAAACGCCGCAGTATTACCTGAGCGAAATGTTTCCAGTCGATTACGTGAAGGAAATGCGTCACGCGCTCGAGAAGCGCGCGGACCTGACGAAATACACAACGTCCATTGCGATGGATGATCTCGACGACGTGCGCACGTGGCTCGGTTATGACAGGATCAATCTTTTTGGTGGGTCGTACGGAACGCAAGCGGCGTTGGTCTATATGCGGCGGCATCCCGACCACGTGCGCAGCGCGATTCTCCTGGCGGTTGCGCCGACTGATTTGAAAATGCCGTTACACCATTCCGAGTCCGCCGCGCGCGCGATGGATTTGTTGTTGAGTGAATGCGAACAGGACTCTGCATGTCATGCGGCTTTCCCGCAAATTCGCGATGACTGGAACAACGTGCTGGCGCAATTGGAGAAACAGCCGGCGCGCGTGGAATATTTTCCGCCCGGCAAGTCCGCGCCGACGATAGTCGAAATTCAGCGCGGTGTCTTCGCGGAAAAAATCAGGACCTGGATGTATAGACGCGACCAGGCCGCCCGGCTCCCCATGATTGTTCATCATGCGGCTAATGGAGATTTCGTGCCCTTTCTCCAGCAAGCAGTTGCCCCTTCCATCCCTGATTTCGTTGCGGACGGAATGTATTTGTCGGTGACGTGCGCGGAAGACGTCCCGTTCATTAATCGGGAGGAAGCGGCGCAGCTGACCGCGGGTAACCCGTTCGGAAATTATCGCGTGTTTCAGCAAACGCGCGCCTGCGGGATGTGGCCGCGCGGTGAGATTCCAACCGATTTTCTCGAGCCGGTATCTTCAAACGCGCCGGTGCTGATTTTTTCCGGCAACATGGATCCGGTCACGCCGCCAAAGTACGGCGAAGAGGTGGCCAAACATTTGCGGAACAGCAGACATATCATTATTGCAGAGGCCGGCCACGGTGATGACGGCCTAAAGGATCCTGGTTGTGTCGATCGGATCGCGATCGAATTTCTCGGCAAAGGTGACGCAAAAAATCTTGATGCAAGCTGCGTTGAGGGAATGGCACCGCCACCGTTTGTAACGAACTAGCGCGCTGGACGATGTCGGCGGAGCGCGCCTCGACACAGCGAGGAGGCTACAATGACTAACTGCGCCAGTGGCGGAGCACGCGATGGCGCGAAGTGGCGGTGGCGTGGTCGCGTGTGGTGACGATCAATTCGCGGCGGCGCAGGTTTGCGAGAGCGGTTTGGATGGCGCTTTTGGAAAGGCCGGTTGCGTCGGCAAGCGTTCGTACGCTCGCGACGACTCGTTTCCAATTCTTCCGCGCGGCCTGGCCATAAAGATACAAATAAACCAGATAAGCGGCTGGTTGCTGATCGTGCCCGATTAGATCGCGCATCAGGACATCGAGAACGTAATCGTCGATGGGAATGGTTTGGCGGAAGCGCGGCATAGGTTCGTTTATCAGCTATACCGATAAATGGACAGCACTTTCTGAACCTACAAGCGGCTCGCTCCTGGACGCGAACGTGTCGATCACATTAGGTTCGCCACATCATGATCAAGCAAATTAAATTCGTCAGCATTCCAGTCGCCGACCAAAATCGGGCCTTGGATTTTTACACGGAGAAACTTGGGTTCACGATCATCACCGATCAACCCTTCGACGAGAAGCAGCGCTGGATCGAATTGCGAATTCCGAAAGCGGAAACACGCGTTGTATTGTTCACGGCCGAAGGCGACGAAAAGCGAATCGGCTCATTCATGAACATGTCGTACACGTGCGATGACATCGACAAGACGTATGAACAGCTGAAGAACCGCGGCGTGGAATTTGAAGGCCCGCCGCAAAAACAACCCTGGGGCACCTATGCGATGTTCAAGGACAGCGAAGGCAATCGGTTCGTCGTTTCCTCGGACTGAAAGGGTAGAGACGAAGCCATGCGGGCGAGGCTTCCCAGACGCCGATCTTTCACGCGAAATGCAAGAGTCACGACATTACTGTCGTGACTCTCGCGTGAATCAAAGTAAAGCTGCGCTATTTCTTGCCCGCGCGTGTGTAATTGATCTCCATCGTCTTCTTTTCCTGGCCGCCCTGATTTTCGTACCATTCAAAGGCCATATGGTTGTTGTCGACGATCTTCATTACTTCGCGGATTTGTTGTTTCATTCCCGGGATCGCTTCGAACTCCGAAGTGTAAGTGAACGTTTTGGTCGTCGGATCGTAATCGCCCTCTGAGAACATGATGCCCGTGCCCATGTTATCGATCCATGAGCCGACGAATTTCTTTTTCACATTATCGTAGCCCTCGATTCCATGCCCTTTGAACGTCATTTCCTTTTTCTTACCGTCGGGGCCGGGCATTTCCATCTTGCCAGTCACATCCATGATAGAGAAACGACCGTCCATGATCGATTTCCTGACGGCGGTGCCCTTTGATTCTTCCGGCTTGGCGTTCGGATCGGGATTCATCCAGAACTTGATAGTGTAATTCCAATTGCCGTCGAGGCTGGAGAGAAGCTTGTGGTTCTCGTTGAGCTTCGACAGCTCCATCATCTGTTTCATCATCTCCTGCTGATTCGGCTGGCCGCCTGGAGCTGCTGATTGAGCTACACCCGAGCTGGATGTACCCGCGGGCGACGTGGAGGTTGTTTGCGCAAACGAGGGAGTCGCGATCAGTGCCGCGAACAGAATTGTGATTAATGGCGTTAATATTTTCATCGGCGGATTCTGCCAGTAATCAGTGACAAGTCACAAGTTCGAAAATCGAAGAAGGAACATTCGCACGAGCAACTTTTTGTTATCCGGCTGACACTCCGAAAGCTTTCGCGAGTACACAGCCGCTGCTACAGTAAGATCCTGAAGATGAAACGAGAAAATCCAGCAATTGAAATTTGTCCCGGCATCACGCGCCGGACCGTCGCGCATGGAAAGACGATGTATCAGATGATGGCGACGCTGGCAGCCGGGAGTACCATGCCTGCGCACTCGCATCCGCAGGAGCAGATCGTGCACATTCTCGAAGGACAAATGCGACTCATTGTTGACGGCGTGCCGCATGAGCTTTCAACCGGCGATTCTTTCTATCTCGCGAGCGATGTGCCGCACGGCGTGGAAACGATATTACCGACGCGTGTGTTAGATACTTTCAGTCCGCCGCGGAACGATTACCTGTCGATCGACGAAAAGGTTCGCCACGGCGCGCTGTAATCGCTCGAAGTTCATTCGGCGCGCCCTCGCCGCGGCGAGCAGGCTATGGTCGTGTCCTACCCGATGCATCTTGAAGGGCGATGAAGCCTTCCCGACACACTGAGCCCTTACTTCCTATTATCGATAAAGATTTCCCAGCGTTTTACGCTCTCAAGTTTCAGGATGCCGTGCTCGGCCCAGGGATCGTTTTTCAATTTCTCTCTCACTTCGTTTTCATCTCCAGCATTGAAGACCAGCAGTGAGCCGCCTTCATCGACCAAAGGGCCGCCCATCAGAATTAAACCGTCTTCAACGAGTTGATCGATGAACTTCGCGTGCTCATCCCAAAAAGGCTGCTCGCGTGTGGCCTTGGAGAAATCACGATTGGGACCGGCGGAAGAAATTGCCAGGAACGTCTTTTTCATGATGGACGAACTTCAAACGCCCGCGCGCAGCGTCAAGCTTTCGGCTCGTCTGCAATCCGGAGCACAACTTTTCCGCGAGTATGATGGGTCGCAGCCTGTTGTTGGGCTGCGATCGCTTCACTCAACGGCAGAACCTGCGTCACGATTGGTTTGATCTTTCCGGCGTCGATCAGTTGGGCGATCTCTCCCAAATCTTCAGAATCGGGATGAACAGAGATACCCGCGCCGCGAATGCCGCGCTTCTTGATTTCAGCCGGGTCGGGGCGCGCGACGAGCGACATGACGATGCCGCCTTTCTTCACCACACCGTAGGAACGTGCCAGCGTTTCCTTACCGACCGGATCGAGCACCGCGTCCACATCTTTGGCAACGTCTTCAAATTTCGTCTTTGTGTAGTCCACCGCCACGTTCGCGCCGAGTTGCTTGAGCAGATCCTGGTTTGCCGTGGACGCGGTCGCAATGACCTGTGCTCCGCGCGCTTTTGCAATCTGGATCGCGAAACTACCGACGCCGCCCGAGCCGCCGTGAATGAGAACGGTTTGTCCCGGCTGCAGTTTCGCCACGTCTACGAGCGCTTGCCACGCAGTCAAGGCACCCATGGGTACCGCCGCTGCTTCCACGAAGTTGAGAGACTTGGGCTTTACTGCAACTTCCCACTCCTTGACGGTGATGTAATCAGCCCAGCCGCCGCCGAAAGTTGGGTAACCGTAAACCGCGTCGCCCACTTTGAGTTTCGTCACGTTTGCTCCCGTTTTCTCTACGACTCCGGCGATTTCGTAACCCGGAATTAGTGGCAAATGCGTGCCGAATTCGCGCGCATATTTCCCACTGAGCGTGAGCGGGTCGGCTGGATTGACGCCGCTCGCAATCACGCGCACCAGAACTTCTTCTTCGTTCGGCTCCGGTCGCGGGATTTGTTCCAATTTCAAGACTTCCGGCGCGCCGTACTCGTGAGCCACGACCGCCTTCATCATTGGCCTTTCCTCGGCGCGCAGAGAATGAGAAAGGAGCAGTGACACCGTCGCAAGACTTAACGTCACAATGTTGCCGTTATGCATTTCCTTGGCGCAGCTTCGCGTGCGTTCGCGCGAGGCGCTAATCGAAATTGCGTTATCTGCTCCTCGGCATTTATTTAGCTTTCGATTGAAGCCCGCTGCACTGAGTGCACAGTAGTCACGAGGTGAAAGCCGCTGCTGCTCAGAATTCCGGTGCGAGGAAAATGATCATTATCCTCGCTGTGATGATAACTGTCTGCCTGGTCTCGCTAATTGTCGCAGGTGCGACCAGCTTGATCTCGCTGGCAGACCGAATCCATCCAGTTGCCGGCACGGTCGTATTCTGGGCTGTTTGCCTGACTGCTGGATTTTTCGCGCTCTACTGTGCGATCGCATACGCAAGGCTTCCCGCCGCCCTTGTCCCACCGGAGGAAGATTCCGGTCCGAAGCATGACGTCTATTTGCAGGCTCTTCGTGTCCGACTCGCCGCAAATCCACGGACGCGCGATCTGCCGGTCGTCACGAAGGAGGAAATCGAAAGGGCGGTTGCAACTCTGTCAGCCCAAGCAGATTTAGTCGTCCGCAGAACTGCAAGCACAGTTTTTCTAAGCACCGCTTTGATGCAGAACGGCCGATTGGATGGACTCATCGTCCTGTTCACTCAAATTCAAATGATCGGACGCATCGCCCGGATTTACGTCCAGCGTCCCTCGCCTCGCGAATTGACGCGACTGTATGCGAATGTCGCTGGGACAGCTTTTGTCGCCAGCGGTCTTGAGTCGCTTGACCTCGGGGAAATGGTCGCGCCGCTCGCGGTTTCTGTTGTGCCGGCGCTTAAAGGTGGAATTCCGGGTTTGAGCGGCATCTCAGCTCTCCTGGTGAAATGTGTCTCCAATGGCGCTGCGAACGCGTTCCTCACACTGCGCGTGGGAGAAGTCGCGCGCCGCTACTGCGAACTTACTTCGCGATGTCCGGCCGAACTTATCCGTAAGTCGGCTACAGCTGCAGCTGTTCAGCATCTTGGTCGAATCGTCCGCGAAAACGGCGCGCTCGTTGTGAAGAAGATTTGGGCTAGTACCGGGCGTGCTCTCATCGACAGCGGCGTCTCGAAAGCCGAGGATATTGCAGGCGCGACGCGCGATCTTTTTGGCAGAATTTCACCCTGGCGATTGAAGGAAGAAGATCCGGCCGTTCGTCCGTGATTTGCCGGACCGCGATGACCTTGAGTTCTCGACCAGTTTTGCTTCTGATCGCCGTCATTTGCTTCGGTGCATTGCGAGGGCGCGCGGAATCGCCGGCCGTCTCCTCACGCATGGTGAACGTGGCCGATGGCGTCTCTTTGCGCGTGCTTGAAGCGGGCAAGCCGAGTGAAGGCCCTGCTCTGGTCTTCATTCCCGGCTGGAGCACAGGTGCTGACATTTGGCGCCATCAAATCGAAATGTTCGCAAAAACCTATCGGGTAATTGCCTTCGATCCGCGTTCGGAGGGTGAATCGACGAAGACGACGACCGGCAACACACCGGAGGTACGCGCGCAGGATTTGCACACGTCGCTGGAGCGCCTGGGCGTGCGGCGGCCAGTTCTCATTGGATGGTCGCAAGGTGTTCAGGACATCGCTGCTTACGTCGAGCACTATGGCACCAAAGAGCTCGCTGGAATTGTATTGGTGGATGCGGCAGTTTCCGACGGCGCCGACGGCATGGTCGCGCGTCCGCAAGAGACGGCGGCGCAATTCAAGATGTTCGCCATTTATCAGGCGCATCAACGGGAATATTTGGGCGGCATGATGCGAGCAATTATCAGTAAACCGCCGGGCAACGGCGCGATCGAAGGGCTGGTCAGCACTGGGATGAAAACTCCGGCTGACGTTGGCGTCGCCATGCTCGTAGCCGACATGTTCGGCGTGAATCGGACGGCGGCGCTGAAGAAAATTGAGTGCCCAACCTTGATTATTGCTTCCGCGAAATCAGACGAACTGGCTCGCGAGCAGACAGCGGCAAACCAGATTCCCTATGCGCGTTTCGAAAAAATCGAAGACGCCGCGCACGCGGTGTTCATCGATCAGCCGGATCGCTTTGACGAGCTGGTGACGGATTTTGTAGCGAAGCTTCCGACAGATACTCCGCACAATTAATCGCTGTGTGCGAGTTGATAAATCGGCGCGCCCCCGTTCGACTTCGCTCAGGGCAAGCAGTCGCGCCTTACCCTTCGATTGCGAGTCTCTGGCATTTCTTTAAATCCAGTTTGCCTGAGGCGAGGACCGGAATTGCTTCAACGCGCTGGATCTGTTTTGGAATCCACAAATTCGGCACGCCCGCTTCGTGAAGCTTGCTGCGCAACTCCGCGAGATCGATATCTACCGCGCTAAGCAGAACGAGCGCCTCGCCTTTTGCCTCGTCCTGCACGCCCATGACTGCCAGTGGACGCTCGTCTCTCCCGGAGAAATCAAGGAGATCGACAATTTTGCTCTCGATTGTTTCGTGCGGCACCATCTCGCCGCCGATCTTTGAAAAGCGCGACAGCCGCCCTTCGATATAAAGAAATCCGTCTTCATCAAACCGGGCGATGTCGCCCGTCTTCAACCAGCCATCGCGAAGAACTTCCGCGGTTTGCTTGGGATCGTGCAGATAACCTTTGAAAATGTTTGGCCCGCGCAGCCAAAGCATCCCGGTTTCGTACAGCGAAAGTTTTTGATCCGTTTCGGGTTCGCGAATTTCAGCGGCGATTCCTGGCGCCAGCCTGCCAACCGACCCCAAACGGCTGGATGATTGCACCTGCTCTCCAGGCTTTTTTGGTTCCGGATCGGGCAGATTTGTGCTTACCACCGGCGCTGTCTCGGTGAGCCCGTAGCCTTCGAAGACTTTTTTTTCGAACTGTTTTTCAAAATGACTGGCAAGATCGAGCGGCAACTTTTCCGCGCCGGTGATAATGAGGCGCAAGCTGCGAAGTTGGTGCGGTTCGGCTTTGCGCAGGTACATCCGCAGAAAAGTGGGAGTCGCCAGAAGGAACGTTAGTTTGTATTGCTCGATCAACGCTGCGTTCTTCGCCGCTTCCAGCGGGTTGGGATAGGTGACAATTCGCACACCTTCGATGAGCGGATACCAGAGCGTGACGGTCGATCCGAAGGTGTGAAAGAACGGCAGCGACGCGAGGATGGCGTCGGTCTCTCGTGCATCCAGCAATTGCCGAAACTGCGAGACATTTCCGACAATGTTGCGGTGGCTGATTACGACGCCTTTTGGTTCTCCGGTGGTTCCACTTGTAAAAAGCAAAACCGCTTCTCTGTGGCCGCCTTCCTTTGGAATTTGCAGCAGACGCAAGAGCAAACGGGCAGGAACCAGGATCGACACGATCCACCAGAAAACGATCTGGAGTTTCAACTGCGGCATGAGTTGGTCCAATTTCAAAACGCGTTCCGGCCACGGAAAATCTTTGAGTCGTTCCATGAATTGGGTAGCTGAAATTGCGACCCGTAAGTTGGCGCGTCTGCAGCAAGATTCATTCGCTACGCGTCCTACTGTGAAATTAAGATCGACAGGAACCTTGTCCGCGAGCGTCACTGCCAGGTTGGCCACCATCGATGCTTTGCTTGCAGGCAAAACAATGGCGATTCGTTTGTCAGAAAATTCTTTCCGAAGATAGCGACTTAATGCCGCTGCCGCGCCGAGCAGCTTTGACCGGCTCAGCTGGCTATGATCGATTCCGTCGATCACCGCCGTCGTGAACCGTCTGCGCTTCAGTCCGCGCACACACTCTTCGGCAAGGTGCCGATCTAATGACGGACGGCAGCTGAAACAAAATTCACCCAGTTTAAGTAATTCCTCACGCACGGTCGCATTGTCGGCGGCCTCGCCCTGGAGCGGTTTGCCAAAGGCGATGATGACAGGATACGGGATGCGCCGGGGAAATTTCGTGAAAAATCGTCCGCCTTGGAATGAGAAAATCGAACCCCAAAGCTGATCGAGCCAAACCGGAACGACTCGCGCATTAGCGTGGCGCGCAATCAATTCGTAACCGCGCTGCAATCGCAAAAGAACCCCGCTGCGCTCCAACTGGCCCTCGGGAAAAAGACAGACGATCTCGCCTTCAGCGATTTTTTCAGTCGCGGCGCGAATGGCGGAACGCGAATGCCGAATATTGATTGGAATACAACCCAGCGTGCGCAGAAGCGGGTGTAGAATCGGTTGATCATAATACTCCTGGTCGATGATGTAACGAATTGGGCGCGGGCAAGCGAGTTGCAGCACGATAGCGTCAACCCATGTGATGTGGTTGGGCAAAAGTAGAAATCCGCCTGCGGGCATGTTTTCCAGTCCCAACGCAGTGACCCGATAAAAGCAACGCACCAGCAGTCGGCCGAAAAAATAGAGCGCGCGTTCAGGGGCGGACATACTGCAAGCCATCTTATGATGTCATTCTGAGCGAAGCGAAGAATCTCTGATCATTCTCTGAATCGATTTTCACGGAAACAAATCAGAGATGTTTCGGTTTCGCTCAACATGACAACGTCGTTTAAGGGATGAGTTCTGGGCATCGTTTATCATTTACAATTGGCGCTCGGCAAACTGCAATCACAACTGCCAATGGAATCTGCCTCGAAAACTCCGCTCAGCGGCGCGCGAACGGCACTTTTCCTTCTGCTGGCCATCAATCTTTTCAATTACATCGACCGGCAAATTCTGGCGGCGCTCGAGCCTGATATTCGCGGAACTTTTTTTGCAGCGGACGACGTGAATGCGATGACGAAGACTGGTCTGCTCGGCGACGCGTTTTTCGTCACTTACATGGTCAGCGCGCCAATCCTGGGACTGCTCGCCGACCGATTCTCGCGCTGGATCATCATTGGTTCCGCTGTGATTTTGTGGAGTGTTGCGAGCGGCGGCTCCGGCCTGGCGGCGACATTCGCGATTCTCTTTGCAACTCGCGTATGCGTTGGAATTGGCGAAGGCGGCTACGGACCGGCAGCGCCGACGATTTTGGCCGATCTTTTCCCGATCGAAACACGTGGTCGCATCATGGCGATCTTTTGCGCGGCGATTCCGGTCGGTAGCGCGCTCGGCTACGTAATCGGCGGATCGATCGGCGCTCACCTTGGCTGGCGCTGGGCATTTTATCTCGTTGCACCGCCAGGGTTGTTGCTCGGACTGCTGTGCTTCTGGCAACGCGATCCACGTGTCACTGCAGATCATCTGGTACAAAGGTCAGCGCGCCGGAGCATCCGTGACTACCTGGATTTGTTCCGCACTCGCTCCTATCTCATCAACTGCATCGCGATGACATTGATGACTTTCGTGACCGGCGGATTGGGCTTCTGGGTACCGGCATATCTGCGTTATCGCAATCAAAGTCCGGACGTAGGCATGACGATCTTTGGCCTGATCACTGTAGTCGCGGGCCTGGTTTCGACGCTTCTGGGAGGCGTCATCGCCGACAAGTTGCGTCCGCGTTTCGCTGGTTCCTACTTCTGGGTGTCGGGAATCGGAATGCTCGTCGCCTGTCCGTTTTTCGTTACAACCCTCTACATTCCGTTTCCAGCGGCGTGGATCACGATGTTCTTCGCGATCTTTTTCCTTTTTCTAAACACCGGTCCTTCTAACACGGCTCTGGCGAATGTTTCCCTGCCTGCAGTACGTGCGACAGCATTTGCCGCAAACATCTTGGTCATCCATGCGTTGGGTGACGTGCAGGCATTCTGGCTCCTTGGATATATCGGCGGTCACACGAACATGCGTGTGGCATTTCTGTTTGTGTCCGGAATAATTCTCCTCTCCGGCGTGGCCTGGCTTATTGGTGTGAAATATCTTCCTGCAGATACCGCTGCCGTCGAAGCCCACACCTGACGGCCCGCAAATCACGCCGTCCTGCGAGCGCACTCTAAGCTGCGCGCGAATTCGCGCAGACGAGGGATTGGTATTCTTACTCTTCGGGTCCCGGTGGGGGAGACGCGCTCTCGGGCCTCTCTGGCTTCCTATGAGGACGCGTTTGTGTTCCTTCCCTGGTTCTTTCACTCGGACTTGCTGCTTCAGGTCCAGACTCCCGCGTTGCCCGAGAGGGTTCTCTCTGAAGTTCAGCGCCGCCGCTCGGGGATTCTGTTTCTCCCGGTCTGGCTCTTGTGCCGCGCTCTTCTCTGGTTCTGCTGCTCGGGGATTCGGTTTCCCCTGGTCTGGCTCTCGTACCGCGCTCTTCTTTAGCGGCGGGGCTCTCACCCTCCCGTCCGCGAGGTGATGCCGTCGCGTGAGGTCTTTCTGCGGTCGCACGCGGACTGGGCGATGCTCTGCCAGCGGGTGACTCTCTCTCCGCGGGCGACCTTGTTGCCGGGGAAGTGGTTGCAGCAGGTGAGGCGCCCTGGACCGGCGAGCGAGCCGCGCCGGCGCCGCTGGTTTCTCCGGAGGTGGCGCCCGTTGTGGTCGTTCGGGAAACCCCAGCACCGACTTCCGCTCCTGGGCTTACCCCATAGTAACTGTAGACGTTGGTAATATAATCGGGCCTCGAGTATTCATCGATCCGCGCATAATCGAACACCGGTGCGCTATAAATTCGCTCTCGATCCACGGTCACAGTGAGAGCGGTTACGTCGCTTGTAGGAGAATAAACTGCCCACGGAACTGCAACCAGTTTGCCGCCGCCGGCAGCACGTGCTCCACCTTCGCCGGTGGAAAGAACGGTGTAAGCCATGCACCCCGTGCTGCGGTCGATCATGACTTCCTTAACCACACCAATTTCTTCGCCCTGCGAGGATTTTACTTTGGTGCCAACGAGCTTGCTAACTTGAACGGTCGTGCTCTGGGTTTGAGCCGATATAGAAGCAATCCCCGCACCCAGAACAGCGAGCATTACTCCGAACGATAGTGATGTTTTCATAAGCGCAAGGATTGGGCTCAAACCTAATGGAGCCGTTAGAAAAACAATCGCTGCCCACCGCTGGCACAGATGTGAAAACAATTGGCGCAGCCAAGAAAATGCGTTCCCTTCTGAACTCTGATGTCAATCTCGCGCTGCCTCGCTACCTGCCTGCTGATAGTGGCTTGCATTCACGCTTACGCCGATGGTCTTCCTGACGATTGTACGCAGCTCATCGTCGGTATTGCGCCCACATCGAATTCAATGCGCGGCGAGCTGCGACTCTTTGAACGTGCACGTGGCGGAGATTGGACAGCGGTGGCTGGCCCGTTTCCGGTGTTGTTTGGTAAAAATGGCATTGCGTGGGGCACAGGGCTGGCCGGACAAAACGAGCCTGGCCTTCGGAAGAAGGAGCGGGACGGTCGCGCTCCTGCAGGCGTTTTCGAGATTGGTCAGGTTTTTGGTTACGAGGCGCGCTTGCCCCCCGGCGGCGACTATCGATACCATCAAGTGACTGAGGCAGACGTTTGGAGCGATGACCCGCGATCGCCGAATTACAATCGGCACATCGTGATTGATCCAAAAAATCCACCGGATAATTACACGCACGAAAAGATGCGTTCCGGTGATTTTGCTTATCACTGGCTCATCGAAATCCGCCACAATTCCGATCCACCAGTGCCGGGCGCAGGGAGCGCGATTTTTTTTCACATCCGCCGCGGCGTGAATCGGCCGACCACTGGCTGCACGACAATGGCACAGGAAAATCTTGTAAAGCTGATCACCTGGCTTCGTGCGAAACGGCACCCTTGCTACGCATTATTGGCGGCCAACGAATACGATAAGAAATGGCGTTCCTGGAATCTGCCTCCTCCGGACGCATTCGGCCGAAGCGCTCCCGCAAGTTTGCCTCGTTGATTGCTGAGATTGTTCAGTTAGCTTTCGTTATGCGAAGACGTCCTAATCCTGATTCGGAGGCTAACATTCGTCGCATTGACACAAAAGCGCGCGCGAAGAAACAAACGCATGGTTTTCAGGTCCACTTCCTTCGCGGAGATAAAATCGTGACCAAGATGTTTAGCGATACTGTCTACGGCGGCAAACTGAAGGCGAAGCGTGCCGCGCGAAAATTCAAACGAACGGCTCTGCGCCGTTTGCCTCGGAGAAAGTTTGTCGGATTTAAGTAAGCGCGTCGCGACTGCTGCAGTTTTTCTGACGATAGACTTTCCAGCATTCGATGAATCCCGGGGCAAAGTCTTCTGGTCGCGCCGCCACCCAACCATCGATGATCTTCTCAGGAAAGAATGCGCCAGCTTCGATCTCTGTTCGACTCGGTGACAGATTGCCGGCCACTTCCCCTCGATAAAGCCAGACAAACTCATGGTCGGTACGTTCCGAGGCAGAAAGCTTCACAATCTTCTTAAGAGCAACGCTTATGCCTAATTCTTCTTTCAACTCGCGTTGAGCTGTGTCGTCATAGCTTTCCGTGGCGATTACATGACCAGCAGCGCTCGAGTCCCATTTCAAGGGATGCCGGTCTTTCCAGCGCGAGCGCTGCTGCAAGTAAACCTCGCCGACCGGGTTAAAAATCAAGATGTGAACGGCGCGATGGCGCAAGTTATTCCCATGCACCTGGGAGCGGCTGGCATCGCGCAGAATTCTATCGTTTTTATCGACGATGGGGAAACGCTCATTGTTCGTCAGTCCAATATCGGGACACAGTAGCGGGGCGATGAAATTCACCACCCCGATCCATTGAAGTAACGAGAGCTCTTCAGCTCGAGCTTTGGGATCGATGTTGAGGTGACGCGCGAGAGTATCCCAGTCATCGACTCGCTCCCGAAGCAACTTTCTTAGTTGCTTTCTTCTCTGAGAAAAACCGAGGCGAATCAATTCCAGAAGCAACTCTTTGTCGTGCGGCGGCAATTCCCGCGGGTCTCGCGGCAAGATTCGCACCACTGCGGAATCGACCTCAGGTCGCGGCAAGAAAACAGTTGCAGAAACAGTACGCAGATATTTTACGTGATGGCGCAACTGGATGCGCAATGTCAGCGAACCATAATCATGCGTAGACGGCTTTGCGGAAAGACGCGCTGCCATTTCTTTTTGTAATACAAACAACCATAGTGAGATAGGACTTTGGGGCGCGAGGAACTTTAGAAGTAGCTGGCTTGAGATGTTATACGGAAGATTGCCAACTAATTTCACGCGTCGATGCGTAAATAAGTTGCGCGCGTCGAATTTAAGCGCGTCGATGTTTAGTATTTCCAGTCGCTCATGAGCGAAACGTTCGTGTAAAAAATTGGCAAGACGGGTATCTTTCTCGATCGCCAGAACGCGCGCGCCTTTTTCAAGAAGGAGTTCTGTTAACGCTCCCAAGCCGGGCCCGATTTCAAGCACGTAATCGTCCGAAGTGATCTGCGCCTGATCGACAATCCAGCGGGCAAGGTTTTGATCGTGCAGAAAATTTTGACCAAGGGTTTTGACCGGCGAGACGTGTATTTCTTGAAGCGTCGCCCGAATGTCGGAGAGCTTCATTGGAAGGCCGGCGAGGGCGCGATAAGCGCAGCGAAACTAGTCTCTTTGTTCGCAAAATCGTGTGAGCGAAATATGCAATAATTAGGAATTTTGTTCACAAGTTATTCACAGGCGAATTACTAGGTATTTGCCTGATATGATCAGTGTGTCGACAGATACCTTTATTCGTTCATTGAGTTCTTACGATTCTCGGCGCCGGCGTCTTTTCCGGTTCGCCAAATAGGTGCGACGCGCATCCTTCAGTGACACGCCTTCAATGAAGAACGCGGTTGCCGCGCGACCAATCGCGTACGTTCCCGAGCCTGCTACCAGACCGCATACAACGTTTCCCCAACCCGGAAAGAATTTCAGGATCGCGCGGGCCCCTTCACGAAGGAGCATCGCTGCGCCAACGTTCGCACCGAGTGCGCCGGCGAATTCTGCGGCAGCACGCAAGCTGCGTTCGCGCCCGCTGACATACATGATTCCGGAAATCATCGTCAGTTGCAGGCTGGTTAGGATCGGTAGATCGGCGAGGGGGATCGGTTGTGCGCCGATGGCAGCGGAGACGGCGGTCGTAGATTTTACCAAGAGCTGCGCTACTTCACGCTGGGCCTCCTGATCTCGAGATATCCGAATCATTTCCATCCGGGCTTCATTCGGCAATTCGCGCGCAAGGATCGACATGAGACGCCGCGCTTCCGCAGGGGGCAGTTCAAATCCCTGATTATTATCCACAGGGATTAACCTCAACGTTTCCAAAAAAACGCCGGGTTTCACGAGACTTGATTCGAGTGCGTGTTCGTCGCGTGTCGCACCGAGGTCGTGCTTCTCATATGGGGGAACGATAATTTCGATTATCTTGCGATCCGTTTCCAATGTCTCATTCCAGCTAAGATAGCTGTTTAACTCGCCCAGTTCGCGTTTCTCCATTTCCTGGGCGATTCGCTCGTCCCGGATGAAAAAAATGATATCTGCAGCGCGATATTTGAGTTCGTCCCGGACATGGATGGCCGCAGAATCGTCGACCCCGCGGGCGTCGATGATCGATATCTTTCCCCTCTCAGGAAAGTCGACATCGAACCAGCGGCAAAGCGGCGCAGCGGTATTTGGCGCGACGAACTCCGCCGAACCAAAGAGGGCCGAGATGATTTTCCTCGCAGGTACCTTCGCTGAGCCTGCAAAAAGAAAACGCGGTGGGCGTTGCTGGAGGAATAATTGCTTCAGTGGCGTGAGCTCATTAAGAACAGCCTTTCGGATTTTGGAAGGCAACCTGCCTGCCAGACGTTCGAGCCGCTCGACAATTTGAAGTAGTGATGGCGTATTCACGGGTGAAGTAGTCCTACGATCTTCAGATTTACAGCCTCCAATAGCTCAGCAGCGGAAAATACATTGTCGAACGCAAATGTTCGGCCATATAGAGATTCGCGTTTTCAATCATTAAACCTGAAATTACGAATCTTCCTTCCTTTTCCATGAGTCTAAATATTAAAATTCTCTCTGAGGCAGCGAACCAGGCACGCGGTTTGTGCATGGACGCTGTGCAAGCTTCGAAATCTGGTCACCTTGGACTTCCGCTCGGCTGCGCCGAGATGGGCGCCGTGCTTTATGGGTATGCGCTAAATTACAATCCAGACAAGCCGCGCTGGATCAATCGAGATATCTTCGTCCTCTCCGGCGGGCACGGCAGCATGTTCCTGTACGCCTGGCTGCACATGAGCGGTTACGACTTGCCGATGTCGGAGATCAAGCGTTTCCGCCAACTGCATTCCAAAACGCCGGGGCACCCTGAATTTGGTGAGACGCCGGGGGTGGAATGCACAACGGGGCCACTCGGTCAGGGAGTCGGCAACTCGGTTGGGATTTCCGTGGCGACAAAGATGGCGGCGGCACGTTTCAATACGGATGAGCACAAGATTTTCGATCAGCATGTGATCTGTTTGTGCAGCGACGGCGACATGCAGGAAGGCGTGGCTTCCGAGGCATGCGCGCTGGCCGGCCATTGGGGCCTCGATAATTTGATTTTCATCTACGATTCAAATGCCGTCACGCTCGACGCCCCAGCGAAGGAAACGCAGAGCGAAGATACTGGCAAACGTATGGAGGCATACGGCTTCGACGTGCAGGAGATCGACGGTCACGACATGCAACAGTTTCTGGATGCGTTCAATGTGGCAAAGAGGCGCGACAACGGGAAACCGCAATTCATCATCGCGCACACGCTGATCGGCAAAGGAGTCCCGGAAGTAGAAGGCACATTCAAAGCGCATGGAGAGGCCGGTGCGAAGTACGTTGATGCGGCACGCAAGGCGCTCGGGCTGCCTACCGAACACTATTTCGTCTCACAGGAGGTGTACGATTACTTTGCCGAACACAAAAAGAAGCTGCTCGTCGACTACGAGAAGTGGGAAGAAACCTACAACGCGTGGCGCACGAAAAATCCTGACAAGGCGAAGATGCTCGATGACGGGTTGGAGCGAAAAGTTCCATCGGATCTTTTATCGAAGATTCCTGACTTTCCCAAGGATGCGAAGCTGGCAACGCGAAAAGCCGGTGGCGAAGTATTGCAGCCGATTGCCCAGGCAATGCCATTACTGATGAGCGGCAGCGCCGATCTGTACGGATCGACAATGAACTACATCGATGGCGGAGGTGATTTTAATCGCGATGATCCCGGCGGACGCAACATCCGATTCGGCATTCGCGAACATGGAATGTGCGCAATTCTCAACGGCATCTCGTATCACGGGCTCTTTCGCGCATCGGGCGCGACGTTCATGGTTTTTACCGATTATTGCCGCGCTTCCATTCGGCTGGCCGCGCTGGCGAAGCTTCCCAATACCTATATTTTCACTCACGACTCGATCGGCGTCGGTGAAGACGGCCCCACTCATGAACCAGTGGAGACGGTGAGCTCTGTGCGATTGATGCCGAACATTGACGTGATTCGACCCGCCGATCCGGAAGAGACCGCAGGCGCATTTGTAGGAGCCATGCAGCGGACGGACGGGCCTACCTTTCTTGCGCTCACGCGCCAGGCCGTGCCGATGTTAAACGATGTCGACGTAAATCTGCGTCGCGAAGGAGTCCTCCGTGGCGGTTACATTGCGAAGAAGGAAAAAGGGAAACTCGACCTGATTATCATGTCGTGCGGGAGCGAATTGCAGCACGCGCTCGCGGCGGCGGGACAGCTGGGCGATGGCGTACGGGTGATTTCGCTGCCGTGCTTCGAACGTTTTAATCGCCAGCCTCAAAAATACCGTGAAGAAGTCCTGCCTAACGAATGTCGCAAACGCGTCGCGATCGAAGCCGGGGTCACTGAGATTTGGTATCAATACGTCGGGCTCGACGGGAAAGTCATCGGTCTGCATCAATTCGGCTTGAGCGCGCCCGGCCCGGAAGTAATGAAAGAGCGCGGGATCGACGCGCAGCATGTGATTGATGCGGCGAAAGCGCTGTTGCAGCGTTGATTCGTTGGAGCGCTCTTTGTCATTCTGAGCGAAGCGAAGAATCTCTGGTTACTTCTGGCGCTCGTTTGCCGTAACCGATAGTCAGAGATGTTTCGCTCCGCTCAACATGACAGGTTGGGGAACCGACTCAACGGTGTAACGATTTCTAAAACCCCTCTTCCGGCTCGCTCACATTACGGGCCCGGGTTTCAAAGCGGGTAAATTCTTTCAGGAACGTGAGCGGAATCTCACCGACCGGCCCGTTGCGTTGCTTGGCGATGATCAACTCCGCTTCGCCGGCTTTTTCCGCGCGCGCTTCTTCGTCTTCCTCGTAAATCTCCGGCCTGACAAGTAATCCGACCAGGTCAGCATCCTGTTCGATGGAGCCGGATTCGCGCAGATCGCTCAGGCGCGGTTTACCGCCCGTGCGTTGCTCCGGTTGTCGATTCAACTGGGCGACAACAACGATCGGAATCTTCAATTCCTTGGCCAAACCTTTTAGTCCTGCGGAAATTTCGGAGATTTCCAACTGCCGATTGTCCTGAGCGCGGCGCGAGGTCGATCTCAGTAGTTGCAAATAATCGACAATGATGAGCCGCACGTCCTGTTGCGCTTTGAGCCGGCGCGCTTTCGCGCGCAATTCGAGAATGCTCAGGCTCGCGCTGTCGTCGATGAAAATTTTTGCTTCCGCCAGTTTTGAAGCGGCCGCGGTCAAGCTCGGGAAATCGCGTTCGCCAAGAAAGCCATCACGGACTTTCTGGAGATTCACACGCGCTCGCGAACAAAGCAGCCGTTGCACCAGCTGTTGGCTGCTCATCTCCAGGCTGAAAACGCCGACCGGGAGTTTCTCATTGATCGCGACGTGCTCGGCGATGTTCATGGCGAGCGCTGTCTTTCCCATGCTTGGGCGGGCCGCGATCACGATCATTTCCGAAGGGTGCAAACCGCTGGTCATTCGATCGAATTCGATGAAGCCGCTGGAGATACCAGTGATACCACCTTTACGCTCATAGAGCTTCTCGATCGCCTCGATTGCTTCCATCACCTGATCTTTCATGGAAAGCATCTGGCCTTTGAAGCGGTCGTCGCCCACGGCGAAAATGCGCTGTTCTACTTCGTCGAGAAGATTATTTACCTCGTCCTGCTCCTCGTAGGCGCGCCGGACGCTCTCGGTCGCAGCGGAAATGATTTGGCGCAGGATGTATTTGTCACGAACGATCTCCAGGTAGTACTCAAGATTCGCCGCCGTCGGAACGAACGTAAATAAACTTGTGACAAATGCAGCGCCCCCCACACTGTCGAGGAGGTTCCGGTCGCGTAAGACCTGTGTAAACGTGATCAGATCGATCGCCTGCCCGGCATTCCAAAGATCGACGAGCACAGTGTAGATCGTCTGATGAGCAGGGACGTAAAAATATTGCTCATCAATTTTCTCGACGCATTCGGCAATGGCTTGCCGCGGCGAGAGCAGCATTGACCCCAGGACGCCCTGTTCTGCCTCGATGCTATGCGGCGGGGTACGGTGAATATCCTGCGCAGAACCTGTGGGCGAAATGGGAACAACTTTTTCGCCGCTTCGCGCCGCCGAACCTCGGCCAGCGCCATTTCCCGCTTTACGAGGCTTCTCTCCTGTCCATGCGGACGATTGAGGCGCCATTTATTCGGTTTCTTTTTTCTCTTCTTTTTTCCTGCGGAAAAACCCGGGTTTCTTTCTCTTTTCAGCTTCGCCGGTCGCAGCGCTCTCGGTCTCGGCCCAGCGGTCGCGCAGTTCCTCTGCGGATTTCACCTGAAAAACAAGTTGCGCAGTCACATCGTGATGCAACTTGATCGTGATCTCGTGTTCGCCGGTATCTTTGATCGGACGTTCAAGAACAATCTTATGCCGGTCAATCTCCGCACCGAGTTCGTTTTTGATGCGGTTCATAATATCCTGCGCGGTAACCGATCCAAAGGCCTTGCCGGTCTCGCCGGTCTCCAGCGTAAA
>QHOS01000241.1 GCA_003219415.1 Verrucomicrobiota bacterium
AGTTGTGCCGAAAATGAAACGGTCAGCATTGCGGAAAGCGCGCAGTGTTCCCTTGTTCGACGCCCGGCGCAACCCCTGTCGCGCGAGTAGTCTCCTCATTTGACTCTGCATTCTACGGCGACCCTTTTCGTACTCATCTAGGGCACGCTCCATTTCCTGCATTTCCCGCACTTCACGCTGACATGGCAAACACACAAAATTGTCGTCCGGCATTGTGCCACCCTCCCGATTATTCCCACTCGGAAACAAATCGACCTGGCGCCAACTTCCACACATGCCGCATTCCAGAATCTCCATACTAATTCAACCCCATTGCATGGACAGAGTTTCTCTGGCGGGATAGCAAAGTGCATTTACCTCGCGCAGCTACGAAAGCCCAGGCTCCTAAGTAAGTCATCCCCAGACAGAACAAGGATAGCTCAACTAGCTTTAAAACGTATTCCATAAGTCTTTACCTTCCAGTTCCCTGTTCGAGGGCGCGATGAGGAGCAGCGATAGACTCGTTGGATCCTCTTCGCGTCAAAGTGTCGAGCTCTTCCATGAGGCGCATGGAGGATTCGCCATTTGGCTCGACCCATTCGGGATGTTGGATCCGCAGGTCGCCGTGAATCTGTTGCCGGCGCCCGGTGTAGTTGACGAGCGTTCGTGCCGTGAGCGCACGAAATGGCCAAGTGAGGGTCTTCCAAAAGGCGGCACGCAGGTCCTGGCGGTGTGCGTGACGCCGGGCCAACTCGATGACTGCGTACCGCTGGCGTTGCAGCAACACGGCGAGCAGCCCGCTTTGCGTAAGGGTCGGGGTTGATTTTGTCATAACGCAGTTTTTTCTGTTTTGAATAGTTTATGTAATTTACCCCTCGATGAGTGTGCTCTGTCGTGAGCGTGATGAATTTCATAAACCGGGTTGTTATTTGCGGTTAACTGCTCTAAATCCGCGCGGAACGAGGAATCATCCTCACGAGACGCTTTGAACGGCGGCCTCACTTCGGCTGACTCGGGGCTCCAGGTGAATCTGGAGATCGCGCTAAGCGGTGTCTCAGCGAAGGTTAAGCCCCCCGACCGGCTTTTCAGCCGGCTCGAAAGTGCGTTGAGGCGTCGGATGACGTAATCGACCGGGATTTTACCACCACTCGCCGACAGCCGTATATTGGACTTTAGTCCTACACCTCAACCGTCGTGCAAGACGCCATCCAACTTGAGTTCGACAAAATCGAAGGCGATGTTCGAGTGCATTGCGACAATCGAAACCGGTTCATCGTTACCGCCGACGAAAGCTGACAGCGTTTCTCGAACTTGAAAGGCGGTTTCCTGCGGAAGAAATCCGATGGTTGCGTTCTTCTCGATCGCGATCGTCCCGTTATCGAGCCCATTGGGGCCAACCAATCCGATTCGATCGCCTCGATTGACCTGGAGCGAGACGTCGTCGAAGAGCGCCCGGCCGGCGAAAGATTTTGAAAGTTGTGAAACGGCCAGCATTGCGGAAAGCGCGCAGTGTCTCCTCGTTCGATGCCCGGCGCAACTCGTCACTTGCCTGCCACGTCGAAACAATCTGAAGGCGGGTAAAGCTTCACTTATTCGACTAGCGACGACTCAGCTTTTCTAGCTCCGCGCCAAAGGCTTTGATTCGGTGGGGCGATTCACGCACCTGATTGACCGTTATCGTGCTGTTGATGAAATCGTTCGCCGAGAACTGCGATAAGCGGAGCGCCGCCAATTTTTTGCTAGCAGCCGGCGCGGCGCGACAATGCTACAGAGTGACTAAGGGCTCCCTCGATTGTCAGGCGTTAAAATAGCTACATCGTTAGGGTTGTCACTGCTTCGAAATCGCGGGCTTGCCGCGAAGGACATACTTCTGGACCTTGCCGGTGGCTGTTTTCGGCAGCTCGGACACAAATTGGATTCGTTGGGGACACTTGAAGTGCGCCTGATGATCACGAGCGTAATTGCGCAGCTCGGTTTCCGTCGCGGTCGCGCCTGCTTTTAAGCTAAGGCTCCGCCCCGATGGTCACCCTGCGATCAAGAGGAGTAGAATACGCACGACTTGAAGAGACCAAGTGCATCCAGCGCACAACCAATTTACTCGAATCTTGTTTGCCCCTCCGCGATGATCTCCTCTGTGTTAGGAAGGCTACAATTATTACGCCGCCGCGTCCCTGGCGACCTTTAATGTATCGAGGTACTGCTGAAACTTAGTAGCTTTGCCATCGCGGACTGTCCAAATATGGGCGACCTGCGTGCGAAACTCATCGGTTTTACCGCGAAACTTGCCGCGATAATGGCCAAGCACGACGACGCGGCTCTCGCCCTCGAATGTCTCTTCGGCCTCGATCGTTAGCGATTCAAAACCAGCCGTGATGCGTTCAAACACGCCTTCACGA
>QHOS01000041.1 GCA_003219415.1 Verrucomicrobiota bacterium
TGTGGTTATCGGCCATTTCCGTGAGGGCGAGACCGAGTTCTTCAGCGAGAAGCGTACGGGCGATCTCGATGAAACGCAGATAAGCGATGTTCGAGACGACACCTCCGCAATCGGTATCGAAGAACATCACCTGTACTTGTGTTCGAATGCGCGGAGCAACGGCCATGGCAGGATTTCAAACTCGAGGCTTCAGATTCGCCCGTTTTTGCTTCGTAACACGCAAAACGATAATTCGGCGATTTCGTAGGTCATGCCCGCAAGTGTGAGATTTGAGGTGTTAGATTTCAAATTTGAAATTCGCCTGATTGTTTGCTCAGAATCGACAACACAGCATTCGCAACTTCCTGGACGCCCACCCCCTTCATGCAGCGAAAATCAATCGGGCATTCGCGTAAAAAGCAGGGGCTGCATTCGACATGATGTCGCAAGACGATGTGACCATCGCCGAGTGGGCCAGTGAGACGGGGCTCTGTCGAGCCGAAGATGGCGACGACTGGCACACCCAACAATGCAGCGAGATGCATCGTGCCAGTATCGTTGGTAAGCAATAAACGGCATTCGCGCAGCCCATCGATCAGTTGCTCGAGCGTGGTCTGGCCGACACGATTCACGCAGTGCATACCAAGGGCGGCCGCGATCTCGGCACCAACCGTCGCGTCGCGCGGCGTTCCAAACAGAATCCATTGGACGGACGATTGCGCGCTAATTTTTTCGGCGGCCTCGGCGAAGCGCTTGGGTAACCAACGTTTGGCGGGGCCGTATTCGGCACCCGGGCAAAGACCGATTTTGATCGGTTGGCGGTTGATGGCCATTTGGACATTAGATGTCGACCGTAGAAAGCCTGGTCGCGAACTATCGGAGTCGAATGTGTCTGCGCCGCATTCGCGTGCGATACGGAGAAAACGGAGCGAATGATGTTCGGGCGGGCCTGGCTTTCTTGGGACCGGCACGATTTGGTTAAGCAGCCAGCGCCGCGAATGGCCGCGGTAACCAACTCTGTGCGGAATTCTGGTCAACCACGACTCCAAAGCAGCCCGTACCGAATTTGGAAAAAGGATCGCCACATCGAAAGACGGTTCTCGCCGAAGTAACCGCACAGATGAAAGGAGTTGGGCTCCTGGCATAGCGATGATCGCGTCCACTTCGGGAACCAGCTTCCACATTGGCGCAATCTTCTCCGGGGCTGCGATCGTAACCCGCGCGTCGGGCCGTCCACTCTTTATTGCGCGAACTGCGGACACGCTCATCGCAGCATCACCCAGCCAATTACTTGAACGAATGAGAATTTGAAATGGCTTTAGATCCTGAGGTGAAACGCCCGGTGGCAGATGGACGCCGCGTTTATACTGCGCGAGAAGGAAATTGGGCTGGGGCGTCTTCCAGCGATTGTGCACCCAAAACCAATCTTCCGGTGCGACGCGAATTTGTTGTTCGATGATCTGATTTATTTCTGCAGTGAGCGTGGCAACGGAGGCGTCTGCCTTGGGCGGATCAAAGCGCTCGGTGAAAACCACGCGCCAACGCGCCAGACCCGTCGTGTAAACGCCTGCGGCGATTAGCGCCGCTCTGGTCCTCTTGGCAAGCAAGGCGGGCAGGGGCGAAGTGGACGCCAGCTTTCCAAAGAAGGGTGTCCACAGTCCGTGATCGCCAGCATGTTGGTCGGACAAAACACCGACGCCGCCGCCGGAACGCAGCAGGTCGATCACCGGTTGAAATCCTTGCTGGCGATCGAATAATTCCAAGCCGGTTTGGCCACGTGTCCGGCGCACGTGCGCGTCAATGAAGCGATTACCAAGCCTCTGATAGACGCTCGCATTGCGCACATAACCGACGAACTTCGGCATCAATTGCGCGAACAATTCCCATGTTCCAAGATGACTCAAAACAAGCACTACGGGAACACCGGCGCGAAATTCTCGATCCATCGCCTCGATATTATCCACCTTGACCCGCTGCAGGATTTTTTCGGGCGGCATTGCGGTGAGTTTAACGCTACAGAGAAGGTTAGCGCCGAGTCGTTGGAAATGGCGACGGACGAGGCGACGCATTTCTTGCGGGTTTTTTTCATTGGTAAACGCGATGGCAACGTTGCGCTTTGCCAGGCGCCGATATTTCCCGGACAAACGCCATGCACAAAAACCGAGGAACTCCCCGGCGACAAAGAGAACCGGTAATGGTAGTCCGGCGGCGATTGCCGACCCCGCGCGGTAGAGAAGATAGACTACGAAATCGAGCATTGCAGGACGAGCGGTATCTTGGAGCGGCGCGGCAGGGTAGATTTGCCTGTGGCCGCCTTCAACCAATATAATGTCCCCGGTGTCGCCACTGCCTTTCCACTCCACCAATGCCGATTTCGTTCGCGTTATATCGCGAAAGTTCGCAGATGGCCGATTCCTTATCATCGGCGCGAGCGCTCAGGAAGTTGAGCCTCAATTTGCTGAAGCGAAACGAGAAGCCTCCGTCATGTTGTCTCCCGGTGACCTGGCGACAAACCTATGGCCGGGTGAAGCCACGGCGCACTTTGAAACCGCAGTTTGGTTTTATTCTTCTGGAGAAAACGATGATAATCGCATGGCGGAAGCGCTCTCGCGTTGCGCGGACAGGATTGTGCTCCTTCCCGGGCCCGGCGCTGAACCTGCCAGGCGGCGTCCGCAAATCGTTCAGCGTTTCGAGCGCTTTGGACTACTGCCGGATTACGAATGCGACCTAATGGAATTAGATCCGGGAGCCCTATGTCTTCGACGCCAACCGAGTGTAGCGCCCGGCGCGCTAACGCCGGCCGTGGAGGTGACTTTTGCCAGACTCAACAAAGCGCTGAGCGACTTGAAGGGATCACTTCAAATCCGTTGCTCTGAACTGGAAGGGGCGCACCGTCATATCGCTGCGCTGGAGGAGAAACTGCTCAAGCTCAAAGAATACCGGCGCGAATTGAAATTGCTAAAAGAGCAGAAACGAACCATGCGGAAATCGCCGGAGCGCCGCGTGGGCCAGGTATTGCTCGCGCCATATCGTCTTCCGGAAAAACTGGCAAAAACGGTTTGGAAAAAGCTCCGCCGACCCGCGCGAGAAAGTCGAAGATCCGTCGCCCCGAGCGAATATCAGGAATGGTTCGAGCGGCATCGCGCAACTGCGCGCGACCTTGAGCAAATGCGAAATCAATCACGTGCGTTTGCTTCGAAGCCGCTAATTAGCGTAATCATGCCAGTCTTCGACACACCTGTGCAGCGGCTTCAGGAAGCGATTGAATCAGTGCTCGCGCAGGTATATGAAAACTGGGAGCTCGTGTTAAGCGACGATGGATCGAGCGACGCTGAGTTGCTCCAAGCGCTGCCTCTGCTGGCCGCTCGCGATCGGCGTATCACCCTAAAAAGCCTCGGAAAACATGAAGGCATTTCGGCGGCACTGAATCAAGCGTTAGCGCTCGCTCGCGGGGAGTGGGTCGCTTTTCTCGATCATGATGACGTCATCGAACCCGATGCGGTTTTCCAGATTGTGAAACTTTTACAAACCCATCCGGATGCCGATCTGATTTATTCCGATGAAGACAAGCTCGGCGAAGACGGCGTCGAGGCTCCTTTATTTAAGCCAGATTGGTCGCCCGATTTTTTCCTTTCTTACAATTACGTTGGCCATTTAACCGCAGTGCGACGCGACATTGTGCAGCAGGCTGGCGGTTTCCGTTCACAATTCGATAGCGCCCAGGATTACGATCTCTTCTTTCGCGTGATCGAGCAGACCCAGCGAATTCATCACATCCCCAGGGTCCTGTATCATTGGCGTCGCTCGGAGAGCTCCAGTGCAATCAGCGTTCGTCAAAAGCCCGAACAACTCGAGGCGTCGCGGCTTGCGATTGAAGCTCACCTGAAACGCCGCGGCGAGTCGGCCCATGTGGGTGTGGACTGGCGCACCCACGCCTTCTGCGTCAGACGCCGGTTGTTGGAAGCGAAGAAAATTTCGGTCATCGTTTCAACTTGCCACGGCCTGGAGTTGCTAGAGCGATGCATCGAAAGCCTGACGAACAGAACAAGTTATCCGAATTATGAAATTGTGATCGTTAACTACGATGAGTTCCATGGCGCGTCAGCTTTTCCTTCGCATTTTCCATATCGTACCGTGCGTTTCTCAGGCGAGGCCAATGATTCCGCGTTAAAAAATTTCGCGGTAAATCAAACAAACGACCCATGGATTCTTTTCCTGGGTGAAGGAATCGAACCGATCGAACGGGACTGGCTGACCATTATGGCCGAGCATGTCCAGCGGCCAGAAGTCGGAGTCGTAGGCGGGCGATTGCTGAATCCGAACGCTACGGTTGAACAGGCGGGGATGGTTGTGGGTGTGGATAAGACTGCGCAACCGGCTTTTCACGGTTTTCCGGCAGAACATCCTGGCGCTAATCGCCAATTGCAGGTGACTCGAAACTGCAGCGGCGTTTCGAGCGCATGTATGCTCACGCGGCGTGACGTTTTTCAGGAAGCGGGCGGGTTCGATGAAAGCTTGGAAGGGGCACTCGCCGATGTCGATCTTTGCCTTAAACTGCGTCACGCTGGCTATTTGATTGTTTATACTCCGTTCGCAAAACTTTGCTGGCATCGAGCGCCATCCCATCAGATCGACATGAAGGGTGAAGCGATTATGCGCGAGCGTTGGGCTGGTGTTTTGCGGCGTGACCCCTATTACAATCCAAATCTTTCTCGCGAACGAGCCGATTTCTCGCTAGGCAAATAAATCATTGGCTAAAGTGAAATGAGCAAGCACGAAGAAAATCTTTGGCAAGGTATCGACCCTGGGGCGCGAAGGAACCTAAACACCCGAGATTACCGCTCGGCATCCTTCACGCAGGAGCTTTCACAACGAGGCGTGGACGCAGGCGAACTCGCCGCTGCGAATCGGAGTCAGCGCGAGATTAAGAATGCTTGGATCCCGGGCGTGGAAATTTTCGCGCGAAAAGTTTACCCGCAGCGGCACCGTGGACTTTTCGGCGAATTTGTACGGCGCGAGGAAGGCATTCTCGCGCGGATTGGTCTCTGGCCCAAGCAATGGTCAGCTGCGCGGATGTTTTCGGGAACTGCCAAGGGTTTTCACGTGCATCCACCAAGCATTCCGGAAAATAGTGATCCTGTAGATTGGTTGCGCCGCTTGTATATCGATGAGCCTGATAATTATTCAGCGCGAAGCTATGACAACGAGCAATGGGACGTAATGTTTTTTATTCAGGGTCGTCTCGAGATAATTCTGTTCGACATTCGCGCGGGATTACCGCGGCGAGTGATGCGTTTCTTTGTGGACGGCGACAATCATCGCAGCGATAACAATGTCGGTATTGTAATTCCACCGGGCGTGGCGCACGCCATTCGCGTTGAAGGCACAGAAGACGTGATCATGGTTTATGGGACGAGCACAGTTTTCCGTCCCGAATTCGAAGGCCGCGTTGCGAGTGACGTGGAAACTGCCGCGCTCCCAGAATCGTGGCAAAAATTCCTATCGCTGTAGCGTCGGTCTATGACGTCGCATTAGGCGCACGGGACTCATAAAGGCGCCACTATTAAGATGAAACGAAGTTTCGATCCGACTGTGCTGGAGATGATGGATCGGGACCAACCTCCCTCCGCCGAACTGGAACGCGATTTGGAACGTATTCGACAACTGAATCGCTGGTTCGGAAGCTATCATCTTGTATTGGCTTTTATTCGCAGTTGGATCAGACCGGGCGACAAATTGCGTGTCGTCGACCTGGCAACGGGATCGGGCGATATCCCCCGATTGATTGTCGATTATGCGCGAAAGATCAGGGCCAAGGTAGAGATCGATGCGTTGGATCGGCAGCCTGCCACATTGGAAATCGCCAGAAAACTGAGCGCCGATTATCCGGAGATTTCCTACCGTGAAGCCAACATTCTCGAATGGAACTGTGTCGAATCATATGACATCACGCTTTGCACACTGGCGCTTCACCATTTCAGCAATGAAGACGCGGTGCGCCTCCTGCGCAGATGTTGCCAGGTGTCCAAAAGATTTGTCCTGGTGTCGGATTTACGACGTAGTTTTTCCCTTGTCGCAGGCGTTTACGTGTTGACTACGCTTATTTTCCGCGAGCCGATGACTCGTTACGATGCGCGGCTCTCTGCCGTTCGAGCCTTCTCCTTTTCTGAGATGCGTGATCTTGCCCTGCGCGCTGGATGGAAAAATTTCGGTCACAAGAAATTCCACTTTGCCAGGCAAGCCATTTGGCTCGAATCAACGTGACCCCATTTCTCTTCCGACCACGAAAGCATTCGGAGGTTGCCCGGCCGTAGCTTTATGCGGTGGCTGAAAGGAATCTCTGGATATTTGCTTCCATGATCGACTCTGGTTCTAGGATGCGGATCATCACGACGATCGCCGAGGCGCAAGCGCAGCCGCATGCCAAATGCCGTGTAATTGTTCCCACGATGGGCGCTCTGCACAAGGCGCATGGGGAAATGGTCCGAGTCGCACGCAAGCATGCTGGCCACGATGGCGAAGTGGCACTGAGCATATTCGTTAATCCGTTGCAGTTTGAACCTGGAAGCGATTACGAACGCTATCCACGTTTGGAAAAAACGGACGAAGAATTTTGTCGGAACGCCGGGGTCAACCTTTTGTTCCGTCCGAGCGTTGCGGAGATGTACGCTGACGATCGCACCGTGTTTGTCGAGGAAACTTCTCTTTCAAATACATTGGAGGGCAAATCGCGACCCGGACATTTCCGCGGTGTTTGCACAGTTGTCGCGAAGTTGTTCAACGTTCTTTCAGCGGACGCCGCTTTGTTCGGTGAGAAGGATTTTCAGCAACTGGTGATCGTTCGGCGTATGGTGCGCGACCTCAATTTCAAGACCAACATTATTGCAGTGCCTACGGTGCGCGAAGAAGACGGTCTGGCATTCAGTTCGCGCAATCAATATTTGAATCCTGAAGAGCGCAAGCAGGCGGCCATTTTGCACAAGGCTTTGCTGGCTGCGGCAAATGCCGGCAACAAATCCGCGAGGGAAATTGTCGATCTTGTTAGAAAAGTGATCGGTGAAGCGCCGCTGGGACGAATTGATTATGTGGAGCTGGTCGATGCGGAAACCTTGCAATCCATTGCAACGGTCAGACCGAATTCGTTGCTCGCGGTTGCTGTGTTCTTCGGGAAAACTCGCTTGATCGACAATATCCGCTTGGGATGAAGGAATATGTCGTGACGAGAGAATTCTATCTGCGTGTTTGAGCATTTAGTCCCAGCAGGCAAGATTGCTGCTTCACGGTCATGAAGGAATACGATTTCGTGGTGATCGGCAGCGGTATCGCCGGCCTGAGTTTTGCGTTGAAAGTGGCAATGCACGGTTCGGTGGCTGTGATGACGAAACGCAAAGGCTCCGACACAAACACCGCTTGGGCGCAAGGCGGGATCGCCTGCGTGACGAGCGATGAAGATTCGTTTGAACTGCACGTGCGTGACACGCTTGAAGCGGGAGCGGGTCTGTGTGACGAAGGAGTCGTACGCACGATTGTGACTGAAGGTCCGGAGCGCATCCGCGAGCTGACTGAGCTCGGTCTGCAGTTCGATGAACGTGAGATTTCGGGACATCGCGAGCTTGATCTTGGCAAAGAGGGCGGTCATTCCAAGCGCCGGGTTCTGCATGTGCGAGACGTAACCGGGAAACAAATCGAAAACACCTTGTTGCGTGAACTGGGCCGACAATCTCATGTCCAGCTATTAGAAAATCACATGGCCGTGGATCTAATCACGGCAGCCAAGCTCGGGTTCGCGGCAGAAGATCGCTGTCTTGGTGTCTATGTCCTGGATGAAAAAACCGGAGAGGTAGAAACTATCCGTTCAGATCGGATCGTGCTTGCGACCGGCGGTTGCGGCAAAGTTTATGTGTACACGACGAATCCGGACGTTGCGACCGGCGACGGCGTGGCGATGGCATGGCGTGCGGGCGTAGAGATTGCAAACATGGAGTTCATCCAGTTTCATCCCACCTGTCTTTTTCATCCACAGGCAAAATCGTTTCTCATTTCGGAGGCAGTACGCGGTGAAGGCGGAATCTTGCGCAATAACCGCGGCGAAGATTTCATGCAGCGCTACGACTTGCGCGGTTCGCTAGCGCCGCGCGATATTGTAGCGCGCGCAATTGACGCGGAGATCAAGCGATCAGGGGCCAAGTGTGTATTCTTGGATATCACGCATAGATCGCCGGAATTCATTCAAGAGCGTTTCCCGCACATTTATCAGACATGTCTGCGGTTCGGGATCGATATGTCGAAGCAGGCGATTCCGGTAGTACCCGCTGCGCATTATCAATGCGGGGGAATCAAAACGGACGTGAATGGCGTGACGAGTATGCCCGGGCTGTATGCGATTGGGGAGGTCGCGTGTACTGGATTGCACGGAGCAAATCGGCTCGCGAGCAACTCGCTATTGGAAGGCCTGGTAGTGACGCATCGGGCCGCAATCACAGCCGTTCGGACGCGATCGGCTTCGAAACAAAAGATTCCGTTACCGGAATGGAAATCGGGAAATGTGCAGGACGTCGATGAGCTGGTCGTGATTTATCATAACTGGGATGAGATCAGACGCTTGATGTGGGATTACGTCGGAATCGTCCGTACGGACAAGCGCCTCCAGCGTGCGAGCGCGCGACTGCGAAACTTGCTGCGCGAAATTCGCGAGTTCTATTGGAATTTCAAAGTATCCGTTGATCTGTTGGAGTTGCGCAATCTCGCAGCTGTCGCCGCCTTGATAGTCGACTCGGCGCTGTGCCGCAAGGAGAGCCGCGGCCTCCATTACACGCTGGATTATCCAACGGCGGGCGATTCTCGATTCGAACGCGACACTGTTCTGAGCCGCGGCTGATACTGTAGCTGGTGTCGTCAATGCCGGTTTCTCTGAATTGCGCGCACTGCTGCATGCCGGGATGATGCAATAATCCTTCACGTGTCGGACCCGGGAATTTCGGCTTGCCTAAAAGCGGGAATCGGGTAGAAGGTCACGGCGTTTGTTAATGAGGAGACTTCTTGCGGCTTGTTTAAGTCTGGGGATTGCTTGCGCGGCTAAAGCCGACGAACAATCCACTTCTCCTTACGCGACGGCGGCCGACTTTGCGAAGTACGCGATGAAACTGCGGGAGCAGGCGCTGCTCAAAGTAGAACCGCAGGTCTTTATCCCGACCAGCTCGCGTCCTGCGGTGCAGCGCTATCCGTGGAAGACCAGTATCGTGACCACGGTATTCTGGGTCGGGGAACAAGCGGGAGGCAATAACCCCGTCCCGAACTACAGAAGTTCATGGGACGCAAACTGGACGAACAACTACGGCGGCTTCGACAATCCAGATTCATCGGCGCGACGCAGCTATATTCCGATTGCATTCATACCGCGACAAAATCCCTTCTATTGTGCCTTGCCGTACAACGACGTGACGCACGGTCAGTTCAAGCCGGAAGCGCCACTGGTGATTCCCTGGTTTAAGCAAGCCTATACGGGACCGGGACAGTCGGTGTGCTGGCACCGATGGCTCGCCATTCGCAAGGGCAATCGCACCTGTTATGCCCAATGGGAGGACTGCGGCCCGTTTCGCACAGACCATTTTCAGTACGTCTTTGGAAATGAGCGTCCCAAACCAAACCTGAATCACGGTGCTGGGCTGGATGTTTCGCCGGCCGTGCGCGATTACCTGGGACTGGCGCCAACCGACGTGACCGATTGGCAATTCGTCGAAGTTCGCGATGTGCCATCGGGGCCGTGGCGGAGCTACGGCGAAAATAACCACTTTGTCATCGCGCGTCGTCAGAACGAGCAGCGGATGGCAGACCGCGGCCTTGGCGCCGCGAAGAAGTAGGCGTATTAGACGAAAGCCTAACCGCCTGGCGAAGACGCTGGCGAGGGAGTCGGAGAAGGGGATCCAGTAGCGCTTGGTGGAACGTTTCCGCCCGGCTGCGGAGTCGCATGGGAGGGTCGAGCCGCCGCCATGCGAATCAATTCCGATACCGTGACGAATTTGAACCCTTTTGCCTCGAGCTCATCGAAAGTGGAAGGCATCGCTTCGATCGTCCCCGGGTGAATGTCGTGAGATAAAACGATCGAGCCGGGCCGCGTCTCCTTAAGAATGCGAGCTCGGACCACAGCCGGACCGGGCCGTTTCCAGTCATACGGATCGACGTCCCAAAGAATGATCTCGTAACCGAATTCATCGTGGATCCAGCGTTTCTCGCGGGCCGTGATCGATCCATAAGGCGGCCGCAGCAACGTGGGTCGCTTGCCCGTGGCGTTCTTAATTGCATCATCGGTTTGTTGTAGTTGGCGGCGAACGTTTTCGTCCGACATCTTACCAAAATTTGGATGCGACCAACTATGGTTAGCAATTTCATGACCTTCCTGCGCTGCCCGCGCAACGATCTCAGGATGTTCCGCGACGTTTTCGCCGATCACGAAGAACGTCGCCTTGATGTGGTGCGCAGCCAGCAAATCGAGTAATTTTGGGGTCAGCGTCGCGCTCGGTCCGTCGTCAAAGGTCATCGCGATATACGGCCCATCGACATGGACCGAGTTGAATGTAGTGCCCGGTTCCTCCGGCGTGGCTCGAGACTCTCGCGCTGCACCTCGCTTTGCTGGCGTGGGTTCCGCTCCAAGCCCAAGGTTGAAGCTTAATATGGCGAAACAAAAGAACAGCAAACGGTAAGCAGACATAAGTGGGAACTCGGCGAAGGTGAACGCGTGTCTGGCAGAGGCTGGCAGTCACCCAAGGCGCTGCCGCCTCCCTTGCACGAGAGCGACAAACCCGCAGCCGATTTTATTTGCGGCAGAAAACAAGGCCCATTCAGCCTTTCCGCAATTTCTGTAGTTGCGCGATAAACGCGGTGGGACCGTCGGGAAAGTAACCGTCATACCGCCAAAGCTTTTGTCCGTCGGCGCTGAGCACTACAATAGTTGGAAACCCCACAATGTCGTACTGCTGCGCAAGTTCGCGGTTCTGCTTTCTTAATTCGGGGGCCTGCGGTTTGGCACGCGGGAAATCCAGTTCCACGACGACCAGATTCTCCCGTGCGTAGTTCTTAAACTCTGACTGCAGGAGAACTTCTCTGTCAAACTTTTTGCACCAGCCGCACCAATCCGAGCCGGTAAAATCGAGCAACAGAAATTTGTTACCAGCCTTAGCTTCTTGCTGAGCTTTCTTGTAATCAGTGAGCCAGTCAGACTCCGCGCCGGCGAACGGCCCGGAGATAAAAATAAAGGCCGCAACCGCGAAAAGAAAAAAACGATGGGTTTTCACGTCACCATCTTCGGTGGAAATACTGCCTCGCGCAAGAGTCCCGAAAGGATTCGGGACCAGCGCAGCAATTATTTTTAACTCCGCAAATAGCCCGGCGAACGAACGCCGGGCTATCGACGGGTTTGGGATCTACCGCAGATGCTTCGAGACGAGCTTGGTCATCTCGAACATACTCACCTGGCTCTTACCATTGAATACAGGCCTGAGTGAGTCGTCGGCGTTGATCATGGTTCGTTTCTTTTTATCCTGGCAACCGTGCTTCTTGATGTAGTTCCAGAGCTTTTTGGTAAGCTCCGAGCGCGGTAGCGGCTGCGACCCGACAATGGCAGCAAGCTTATCGTCAGGCTGGACCGGTCTCATGAAGGCGGGATTCGGTTTGCGCTTGGAAGTTTTCTTTTTGGTTTTCGGCATGGAGGCTGATTAACGTTTCGCTGGAGAGAGAGCAACACTAATTTTAAGCAAACGAAAAATTTATTGAGGGGCCATCCGGCGCACCGCCAAAGCTGTCATATCATCAGACAAGGAGTCTTTGGGGTTATTTGGCGTTACTCGTTCTAAAATTCCCTCGAGCAATACTTCGGCAGTTGGAGCAGAATGATTCAGCATCTTCTCTAACTGTTGGGGTGTCACCCGATGGCGTCCATTTTCTGAAGAGCCAAACAAGCCATCGGTATAGAGAAGGAAGGCGTCCCCTGGCTCAAAGTCGAGCGCGGTCTCCACAAATTCAGAGCGTTCGATCAGGCCTAACGGAGGCGCGACCGACGCAATCGATTCCGTTGCACCGTTCTGGCGAACGATGAGAAGCGGCGGATGACCTGCACCCACCGCGTGCGCGCTTCCGGTTTTGTGATTAATCGCGACACACATCGCTGTCATGAAAGAGCGGCCGCCAAAGATGCTTCGAAAGTCATCGTTGACTGCTTCCATCACGCTGGCTGGCGCGTTGTGCTCCGCACTGCCATGGTGAAAGAGAAGCTTTGCGAGCGTTGTAAGCAGTGCAGCAGCGGCCCCGTGACCGGAGCCATCGGCAATCCAGAACAAGATCCGACCATCTTTCATTCGCAGCCAACCGTAGATGTCGCCCCCTACCTGGATTACGGGACGGTAACAAGCTGCAACATCCCATCCGGGAAGCACCAGGGGCTTTTGGGGAATTAACGATTGTTGCGTCAAGCGCGCCGCCGCCAGATCGCGCTCAAGGTCGCGACGCCACCGTTCGAGTTCGTCATTTTGCCTCTCCAATTGCCGTCTCATGGAACGGAGACGAAGCTGGGTCTCGATTCGCGCACGCAACACTGCCGCATTGACTGGTTTTGTCACAAAATCATCTGCGCCAGCTTGCAAACAATTGACTTCGCTTTCCTCGCTTCCGTGCGCAGTCAGCATAATTGTCGGCAACTGTGCAATTGCCTGGTGCTGATCCGAGCGAAGCTGTTTTAGCACCTCGGCGCCATTTGCTCCTGGCATGTCGAAGTCGAGCAGCAGAAGCGAAGGCGGCCTGGCGTGAATCATCTCCAACGCTTCAGCTCCGTCCCCGGACACTTGGCATTTGTATCCCGCGGACGTCAGCACTTGCGCCAGGATTTTGCGGCTCAAGGCGTCATCATCCACTATCAAGATTTCTGCGTGGGTGTTGTTTGTCATCGATGTCTCTATCTTGGATTCGGATGGAAAGCGGACCGTCATTGTATCCGCACGAGTTTTTGCAAAAGCGTCGCTGAGTGTGAACAAAAAGAGATTTAATGATTGGCAACGACTCAGACTGTGGATACGATTGTCACAGTATTTCCATTTATGAAATTCTCATTGTCGCTTGCTCTGTTCACGGCCTTCCTCGTCGCCTCATGCAGTGAAGAGCCGCAGCCACCGCCCCCCCGACATCGGGCTGCGAGCTATGCCCCCGACCAGTACCCGCCACCGCAACAGCCGTTCAATCCAAACGGTCCGGCTCAACCTACAGGCACACCGCCCGTGGAAACCGCAGCAGCTTCACCTCCTCCAACAGCAGCCGCGCCAACGAAGGTCGCAAAGGGAGATTATCCGTACGGAATTCCCGTGCCTGGCAAGCCTCACCTGGTAGAGAGTCCCTATTCACCTGGCAAATATATCGATGTGGAAGGCTTCCCTCCGGGAACGGAGGTGAAGGATCCGTACACGGATAAGATTTTCCTGGTTCCGTGACGGGTTGCTTTTGAGGGTGTTCAAGGCTGATGCTGGATGCTGATATCGGGTGCCGGATTGTCGCGGCGCCTGTCTTTTATCGAGTATCCCGTATTGAGTATTCACTAACGGTTTCTTCTTATCTATGGAGTTGCGAGTAAAACGGGCACCTCGAATTGACATCGAGATTACCGTGCCGGGCGATAAAAGTATCTCGCATCGCGCGGTAATTATCGCTGCCTTGTCGAATGGAGTGTGCACGCTGCATGGATTTCTTCCCAGCGAAGATTGTATGCACACGGTGAATGCGCTGCGCGCACTCGGGATTAAGATCGAACAGCCTGAGCCGGCGACGTTGATCGTTTATGGGAAAAAGCGAGTCCTTACGCCGCCCAAGGGCGAAATCAATTGCGGCAATTTCGGCACTACCATGCGTCTGCTCTCAGGGCTGCTGGCCGGGCAGACATTTGAAAGTCGCCTTGTCGCGGACGCCGGGCTGTCAAAACGTCCGATGGAGCGAGTCATTGCGCCGCTTCGTCAAATGGGTGCAAATATTGTCGCGGAAGGTCCGGAAGATACGCCACCGCTGCGCATTCAGGGCGGTTCTTTGCGTGGTATTCGCTATCGACCGCCTGTCGCGAGCGCACAGGTGAAAGGCGCATTACTGCTGGCCGGCCTCTTTGCCAAGGGCAAGACCACCGTGATCGAGCCAGCCCCAACTCGAGATCATCTGGAAATGATGTTTGATTATTTCCTGGTCCGAATAGCGGTGGACGGGAGTGGCAGCGTCACTGTATTTGGCGACCAGGTCCCAGAGTCCCGTGACTTTGCCATTCCAGGCGACATCTCTTCTGCGGCCTTTTGGCTGGTTGCCGCTGCGGCCCAACGACGGGGTCACGTGCTCGTTCGCGATGTTGGCTTGAACCACACGCGAACGGCGTTACTCGGTGTTTTGCTTCGAATGGGTGCGCAAGTGCGCGAGGCCATTGAAGACAGCGATCAGGTCGAACCGCGTGGAATTGTCGAAGTCACCGGTTTCCCCCTTAGAGGCACTGTCATTCAGGGTAAAGAAGTGCCGCGGCTTATTGATGAACTGCCGATCCTTGCAGTCGCTGGCGCTCTTGCGGACGGCAAGACGATTATTCGGCACGCGGAAGAGTTGCGCGTAAAAGAAAGCGATCGGATCGCTGCAATCGCGCACAATCTGCGTGCCATGGGAGCACAGGTAGCGGAAATGAACGATGGCCTGGAGATCCTTGGTCCGGCGCCGCTGCATGGGGCCCGTGTGCCAAGTTTTGGCGACCATCGTATTGCGATGGCGTTTGCCATAGCCGGCTTGTTCGCTGATGGCGAAACTATTGTTCAGGAAGCCGAATGTATTCGTGAATCTTATCCTGGATTTGAAACCGTGCTTGAAGAGTTCACAAATTCAAAACGGATGCAGATCAGCACGCCTGTGATTGGTTCACTAACTCCCGGTCCGGCCGAGGAAGGAGCATGAGCCTCTGAAATATTTGGGGGCCGCATGTACATCACTGGACGCTTGCCCGGCATCTTTCAGGCGCGCTAATTTCCGGGATGCGGGAAAAGTTTCATCGGGTAATTGCCATCGACGGCCCGGCGGCTTCTGGAAAAAGCAGTGTCGCACGAGGGCTCGCTCGGCGACTGGGATTTGTCTACGTTAATTCTGGGGCCATTTATCGAGCGATCACCTGGCACATCCTTCAGAAGAAAATCCACCCGGAAGAAAACGAGCGTATCGCTGGCGCCCTTCAGACAGCCGCCATCACATGTTACCTGCAAGACAATGAGTCGCGCATTCTGATTGACGACGTGGATCCCGGGGAGCACTTGCGTGATGATTGTGTAAACGAAAACGTTGCAGGCGTCAGTCAGTTCCCCGTGGTTCGCCAAATTGTCACGAAGAAACTGCACGAGCACGCGCAAAGCCACGATCTGATCGTGGAAGGCCGGGATATTGGTTCGGTCGTTTTTCCCGACACACCGTACAAATTTTACCTTAATGCTTCGCCAGAAGTGCGTCTTCAGCGTCGTGCCGCACAAGGGGGGCGCGACGAAATCACGATACGTGATCGCGCTGATTCTTCGCGCCCCGTCTCACCTCTCGTCATCGCGAAAGACGCGCATGTCATCGACACGTCACGTCTTACAATTCAGCAGGTCATCAACGAGATCGTTGGCGTACTCGAGAAAATGGGCCTGCGGACTTAGCGATTAAATGAATTTCTATTACTGGCTCGGGTATCATCTTAGTCGCCTCGTTGGCCGATTGTTTTTTCGTCTTCGTGTAGTTCATAGGGAGCGGATGCTTCAGGACGGCCCCGTCATCCTCGCAATGAACCATCAGAGCTATCTCGATCCGCCGCTTGGGGGCATTACGTGCGATCGAGCAGTTTACTTTCTGGCGCGGCGAACCTTGCTCGATGTACCGCTGCTCGGCCGGCTTTTGCCAAAGCTCAATGTAATCCCAGTCAATCAAGAGGGCATCGACCGGAGCGCCTTGAAGGCCTTGATTCGTGTTCTAAAGGCAGGCAACGCAGCCCTGGTCTTTCCGGAAGGCTCGCGCACCGTCGACGGTAGTTTGCAGCCGGCCGAACCGGGATTGGGTCTCGTAATTGCAAAAACGCTGGCGCCAGTCGTGCCGATGCGGATCTTTGGCGCCCATGAGGCCCTGCCACGCAGTGGCGGCGGTTTGCACTTTGTGCCAATTACCATCGTAATCGGAGAACCGATTCTCTTCACGGCTGCCGATCTAAACCCACCAGCGAGGGATCTCTACAAGCGCCTTAGCCAGCGAGTCATGGATGCCATCGCGGCGTTGCGCCTAAACTGATGCGGGTTATTCCCTTTCATCGAACAAGGAAAACCAATAAGGCCTGCTTGCGCGCGTGAGATCGGTATCGATATTTCACACGTGAATTCGCCGCAGCAGCCTGCCAAGAAACTTCGATCGTCTCAGGTTCCAAGGAGCGCCGTCAGGCTGATGATCATCATCGTCGTCTCACTCGCGCTGGTCGCCATCTTTGCCAATATTCAACGCCTTCGCCGTGGGCAGATCGAAACGATCGTTGTCGTGCCGGCAAGCTCGGCAACGCCCCAGCCGCGTTAACTTTCATTTGACTAGCAGCCGCTGTCCCGGTTTGTTCGTGCGAATTAACGGAAAACCAAAAATACGACCTCCGATATGAAAAAACTCTTTGTCCTCTCGATGCTTATTCCTTTGGCAATGGTTTGCTCCTGCCAAAAACAGAATGCAGCGGCCGAACAACAACTCGCTCAACGGAAAGCCGAGCTGGATACGCGCGAGAAAGCGTTAGACGAACGAGAGAAGGCATTGGCCGAGAGAGAAAGGCGTGCGGCGATGCTTCCGGCCGACCGTCAATTGCGGGCGTTGAAAAAGGATGCTGCTTCCAATGTTCCGCCTTCTGCAACAATCCCTCCCGGTTTAGCGCCGCCTGACAACTCGCAGCTCAAGGCTAGTAGAGAAAAAAGAATCGAAGAGCTGCGCGCTCTAAGACAGCACAGGTTGGAATCACTACAGAGAATGAGATCGAACATGCGGGCACAACCCAATTCTGGTGCCGGGGCACCTGCCGATAGCAGCGCGTCTGGCAACACAAGCGGGTCTTCCGATACCAGCACGCCTGCCAGCACAGGCGCGGAAGCGACTTCACCTTCTCCGTCGTCTACGCCCCAGTAAATACTAGGTGTTGACCAATCGCTTCAAGGTAAACTGGCCGACGAACTTGCGCGTTGCGCTGCCAGCTCGCGAGCGTATTGCAGGGTGTCAATTGAATCGACATTCTTGTCGCGCCGGATTGCCTTGATTCTAGGGAAACGTAGTGCCAGTCCACTGGCATGGCGTGGGCTGGGCTGAATTGAATTAAAAGCGACTTCGAGGATCACGTCTGGTTTCACTTCGCGATACCGGCCATGGTCCTCGATGGTGTTCTGCTTGAAATGCTCGGTCAACTCTGCAATCTCCGCGTCGGTTAATCCGCTGTAAGCCTTACCAATCGGCGAGAGCTTGCCAGTAGTTTCATCGCGCACGGCAAATGTGTAATCGCTCAACACATTATTGCGCTTGCCATGCCCAAACTCAGCACCCACCACCACGACATCAAGCGTCGCCAGTTCTTTCTTGAGCTTGAACCAAAACATGCCGCGGTTACCAGGTAGATAGAAGCTCCCTGGGTCTTTGATCATCAGCCCTTCATTTAAGCGCTGCCGCGCCTGTTGGAACGTTTGTTCGATCTCGGCAGCAGAATGCGCGGGCATCACCCTGGCAATTTGAAAATGCGGGGGCAATTGCACGCTACTGAGATATCTTCGCCGCTGATGCAGCGGAGTTTTTAACAACGACCGGCCGTTCAACCAAAGAAGATCGAAGATCACAAACGCGACCGGCACATCTGCCGCTGCACGCGCGAATAAATCGGCACCGTCACTCCTTCGCCCCAGCCGCTTCTGCAGATCGAAGAAGGTGAGTGCACGACCCTTCTCGAAAGCAATAATTTCGCCGTCGATGATCAGCTCCTCCTGGAAATTACAGGCTTGATCGACAACCTCGGGGAATTGACCTGTGATACGCCGCAAGTCGCGAGAGAAAATCTCGACCTGTTGCGTACTGCGGTGGAGCTGTGCGCGAATGCCGTCGAATTTGTCCTCCAAATAAACCGTAGCCGACGCGGACGACGCCAGTTCCCGGTCAGTCCCTGCAACTTCAGTAAACCGTTCCCACACCGCTTCAGCTGTCGGTTCCGGCGTCGCAAGCATGCATTTGATGGGCCGAAAAATCGACAGTTCCGCGCGGTCTAGTTCGTTTCGCGAAGCAAGCAGCGCCGTCTGACCAATGTCGCCTAACAACATGTTGGCCTCTTTTACCTGCTCAACAGGGACACCGAATGCCTTCGCGATCGCCTCCTCGACCAAACCCTCGCGCAATCCGATGCGCAGATCGCCAGTTAGAATTTTGACGATGTACTGACCTTCGCGCGCAGACAACCTTGAGAATCGATTTCGCAGCAGCTCGGCCTTGGCAATCGGACCGCGCGCTCGGTGGAGATTTTCAAATAGCTCGCCCGTTTCGCTAATGCTGAACGGCTGAGGTGTCGTCCTTCCGTCGAGAACTTCGAACGCGGTCTTGCCCGCGTCGCCGTGGCTGCTGGCGATGCGATGAAATTCCTCGTCGCTGACTTTGGTGGCCGCTTGCATCGCGCGAAAGATTACGGCCCAGCCAGCATGCAAGGTGCGCGGGTCGCTTTGAGCAAAGGCTTTCCCGGTGAAGTAGGGTGTCGCAATCCGAAGGTGCTCCCTCGTGAGGCCGCGCAGATAATCAGCAAGCAGTCGAATTTTTTCCAGTTTGGCCGGAGTTGCGGCAATCGCCTCGCCAACATTCGCAAACGCGAGGAATTCGGATGTGCTGGCGCAGCCCTCTTCCGTGCAGCGTCCGGCGTCGGAGGTAGCAACGGAAGGGCGGGCAGGGATTTGTGGCAGCGTAAACTCCATTTGGTTTTCTTCACTTAACGCCCATGCTTCGGTGCCGCGTTCACGCAAATCGCGCGCAAACGAAGCAGCGAAACCGTGGAGTGTAAGCACGCGTCGCGGCTGTACGAATTCGACATAGCGAAGCAGATCGTTGTAATCAGCGTGATCGGACAGTGCAAACGCCGCGTCAACTTGATAGCGATAGATTGCGTTTGGATCGACCGCCCAGCCGCTGATCATCGCCACGCGTTTGCGCGCAATTTTTTCCAGCATGTGCGAATGGTTTGCGCTGGGTGGGCAGATCAGAACTTTTCCAAATACGTCGTTCGGGTTGTAGCGAAGATATTTGCAAAACGATTGGCCAAACTGCTCGTAGATGCGGGTCATCCGATAAACCGAACCGTGGAGCATCGGCGTTAACCCGGCTCCATCAAGCGAACAGAGAATCTCCTGCGCCTTGCCTAACGAATACCCAAGGAGCACGGGTACTCCGCCGTCATCAATTGTTTCCTGGCAAAAGGCAATTATTTGATTAATCACCTGTTCCGTCGGCGGGAATCGATAACGTGACAGACCGAATGTCGTCTCCATGATGAGTGTATCCGCCTTGCGCCACTCGGCCGGCTCGGCCGATCTACCGGGACGCAGCTTAAAATCGCCGGTGTAAAGCAATGTCTCGTTTCCGGCGAAAAGGAAACATTGCGCCGACCCGAAGATATGCCCGGCTGGCAAAAGCATCAGGTCGACCCCGCGCACCGTTCGTTTTTCACCGAACGGCAGAATGTACTCCGTGCGGGAACCTGGCAGCCGGCTTTGCATCAAGCGTGCTGTGCGCTCGGAAACAACGATTTCTTTGTGCGGCGCAATATGGTCGCTATGCGCGTGCGAAACGAAAGCGAATCGCCTTGCGTCCCGTGGGTCGAGCCATAAGTCCTGGCGCGGCAGATGCACCCCGCGCTCATAACGAACTTCAATCATAAAATCGAAATTTACTTTCAGATCCGCGCAAGTTCCATAGGAGCAGGAGAACTGGAATGTGGGTTGCTCGTTGACACCCGATTCAAAACCCGGCTTTATTAGGCGAATGAGATTTGCCGCCGCAGTCTTTGCCTTGGCCTCTTTGGCCCTGGTCGTTACCTCCAGCAAGGGCGCCCGCGAAGAACCAAGAATCGTAGAAAAAGTGACGCGACTCCCAGTGGCGCCAAGTAACGATTTCGAGTTTCGAAAAACGAAGCTTTTCTTTTTGAGTGAAAAAGCACCCAAAGCAGGTCAAGGCGCCCGCCAGACATCGAGCACACTTGGCGGAAAATCGAATTCGCCGAGCCAGAAAACGGCAACGCTTCAGGACGCTCCCATTACTTTTGAGCGCCAATATCGGATGTTTGGGGCGGTGACGGCCCTTGATCAGCGCCAACGTTTCGGCAATTACTTTGATTTCTTCTGGCGGGCCAAGCGCTCTTCGGATGTCACAGTGCGTTTGGAATATCGTCAGGAGAAACTGCACGAGCACGTTCAGGCGCAGGAGATTTCGTATCGAAATGTGCGTGGGACTCATAAGACCGAATTCAGGGTGATTGGAGACGATTATTTTGATGATGGCCGCGTAATAGCATGGCGGTGTCTGTTAATCGAAAACGGGCGGATCGTAGCGGAAAATCGCTCCTTCATGTGGGAATGAGATCAATGGGCGTGTCTCATCTCCCCCGGGTGTTACCTGAAGCAGCCTTTCGCGCCTCGGATTTCGAATCATTTTCTGAGGCTTTCTCGAATCCGGCGAGCATTGACAGCATGCCTTCCGAGCTGGTATCTTTTGGCTAGTAACTGTGGACTCATCTATTCAAGTAGGGGTGAGCGGCCCAACCGTGTGGGTGAAAGTGGAGGGGAAAGGTAGTTTCCTCAACAGCGGCAATCTCAAGGAGTTCGCGCGTGAGATGTTGGACCGCGGCTATCGCGAATTTGTGGTGGATCTGGCGGATTGCGCCATGATGGATTCCACATTCATGGGAACGATGGCCAGCGTGGCACTTCGATTGAAGGAACTGGGACATGGACATCTTCACATCGTTCATTGTGGAAACCGCAGCCACGAGCTTCTCTCCGGGCTCGGCTTGGATCAGATATTCGATATTCGTGCTAACGGTTCCAGTCCCCCTGACTGCGGAGCGCTCGAGCGAACCCCCGCGGTCCGGTCGCCCGGGGATAGAAAGAAAAAACAAACGGAGACGATGCTGGAAGCCCATGAAGCTCTTTGCGAGGCCGCGCCGGAAAATATCCTTCGCTTTAAAGACGTTCTCGATTTTTTAAGACAAGACCTTCATCACGAGACGCCTTTGAAGTAAGCTGGCCCTTGCATGATGTGGCCGACTCTCCTTCTCGGACTGCTTGTTGCGTCTGTTGCCGGATGGATTATTACCGCTTGGTTTCAGATACGGCGGATTCGACGGCTGGAGCGCTCTCATGAAGAAATTCAGGTCGAGGAAACGCTTGTTTTCGATTTTTTGCATGGTCTCGGCGAAGCCTTTCGAGAGACCATTCGGCCCCAGGAGCTGCACCGGCTAATCGTCGAGGGCGCCACGCGTGTTCTCGACGCGCACGGCGGCGCGCTTTACGTCACCGATCGAACGGGCGGGAAACTTACTCCGGCGTTTATCTCAAAAGGCTGTCCGCCGCTAGTGGACGTTCCCCCAAATATCTTGCAACAAGCCGCGGCTGCTCCTATAGCGCTCGAGGGCTTTCTACGGCTGCACACGATTAGCCCGGGTGAAGGATTAATCGGACGGGTGTGGCAGACGGGCCAGTCCGTTTGCTTGAATGAATTCTCCGAGGTGCCAGAGCTGGCAAAATTGCGTGGCGGCGCTTTTGGCAGCTCGTCGATTACGGCTGCATCGCTGCGGTACGGAAACCAAGATCTCGGCGTCCTAGCACTGGCGAACGGCCCTACGGGCCCAGGTTTTTCCCAGGCGGATTTCGTCGTTTTTAAATCGATCGCTGAGCAGTCCGCCTTTGCGCTTTACAACGCCATCATCTATTCCATGGCTAACGAAAAGAAGCGCCTCGATCACGATCTTGAAATCGCGCGAGACATTCAGCGTATCTTGCTTCCATCGGAGGCGCCGGCGATTAATGGGTTTCAGATCAGCGGCATTAATGCGCCAGCCCGCCAGGTAAGCGGCGATTATTTCGATTACATTCAAGTCGATCAAGAACGGCTCGGGGTAGTCATCGCAGACGTGTCAGGTAAAGGTGTGCCGGCATCGCTTATCATGGCCATCTGCCGCAGCGTCCTGCGCGCGGAGGCGGCACGGAACCCATCTCCGGCTGATGTGTTACGAAAGGTGAATCGACAGCTCTACCCCGATATCAAGGAAGACATGTTCATCAGCATGGCCTACTTGATTCTCAACCACCAGCATGAGGGAGTGACGCTCGCGCGCGCCGGACATGATGCGCCATTACTTTACAAGCGGCAGTCTCAAACTGTCACGCCGGTGAAACCGCCCGGCATGGTCGTGGGAATTGACAGTGGAAGCGTGTTTGATAGGCTAACCACTGACTTCGCTGTTCCGCTCGAGCGCGATGATTGCCTCGTCCTCTACACCGACGGCGTGACTGAAACGCTTAATGCCGAGGGAGACGAGTTCGGCCTCGACCGCATGATGCAATCGGTTCGCGCGAGTGCGACCAATGGAGCGCAAGCAATTGTAAGGAAAATCGTCGAGGACGTTCGCGACTTCACCGGTTCGGTCCCACAAAACGACGACATCACTTTGATTGCCATTCGTAAAACATGAAAAAAATTCCCGCTACTGAGCAAAACAAACAAATGAAACAATCGGCGTCGGCAAGTTCGATCCCTTCATCTTTTGCGCCCGGGGCCGATGCCGCGCAAAGCGAAGCAGAAGATCCAATGGCTGGTTTGCAGACCGATCTCGACCGGTTTCGAGAACTCGCGGCGCGGAGTCAGGCTGATTTCGAGAATTACAAGAAACGTAGTGCTCGCGAAAAGGAAGAGGCGATCAAATATGCCAACAAGTCTTTACTGGAGCGTTTGGTCGGAATTATCGACAATTTTGAACTTGGCCTTGCAGCAGCAAAAGAGCAGAGCGCGGACTCTCCCATTTATTCCGGATTGGTTCTCGTGCAAAAACAACTCAGTGATTTGCTGGCCGAAAATGGACTGCAACCGATCGAGGCCGAGGGAAAAACGTTCGATCCGAACCTGCACGAAGCAATTGCGCATGAACCCAGCAATGAATATCCTGAAGAGATTGTGATGCGCCAAACCCGTCGCGGGTATCGATTTAAGGACCGGTTGCTGCGACCTGCGAAAGTGGTTGTTTCCAGCGGCCCTGCAAAGTAGGTGGCTTGTTGCTTGCTTCGCTTACTAGTCCCATAAATCACGAGGGGACTCATCGATCACATGGCTACTGAAAAGCGCGATTACTATGAGGTACTGGGCGTCGAACGAGGCGCCACGGATGAGGAGGTCAAACGCTCTTATCGCAAACTCGCGGTCAAGTTTCATCCGGATAAAAATCCGGACGACCCGCACGCCGAAGAAAAGTTCAAGGAATTAGGCGAAGCGTACGACGTCTTGATCGACCCTGACAAGCGCGCCGCCTACGATCGCTTCGGCCACGCGGCGTTCACACAGGGCGGCGCCGGTTTTGGGCGCGGCGTTTTCCACGATCCGTTCGAGATTTTTCGGGAAGTTTTCGGCGGCGGCGGATTCGGTGGCGGAATCTTCGAGACATTCTTCGGCGGCGATCGGCCGGAAGATCGGCGGCACGGATCGGATTTGCGCTACGACATGCAAATCAAGCTGGAGGAGGCGGCGTTTGGCGCTGAAAAAGAGATTGAAATCGCGAAACTCGATACCTGCGACAAATGCAACGGCAGCGGCGCCGAACCAGGTTCGCGCACGATTACGTGCTCTACCTGTGGCGGCCGTGGGCAGGTGATCAGTTCGCGCGGATTTTTTCACGTGTCGCAGACATGTCCTCGGTGCCGAGGTGCTGGTGAAGTCATTGAGAAACCGTGCCAGAAGTGCCGTGGCGAAGGACGCGTGGAGAAATTGAGCCGCGTTAAGCTGAAGATACCTGCTGGAATCAGGGAGGGTTCACGATTGCGCTCGTTAGGCAACGGCGAGGTCGGCACGCGCGGTGGTCCTCCGGGCGATCTTTATGTGGTCATACACGTTCGAGAGCACAAGATCTTTCAGCGCGAAGGCGATGATCTGTATTGTGACGTACCGATCCCTTTTTCCGTTGCGACTCTGGGTGGCGAAATTGATGTGCCGACTCTTGAAGGCGGGGCGCATCTGAAAGTGCCCGCCGGGACGCAAAGCGGGCAAATGTTTAAAATGCGCGGCAAAGGAATTACAAATGTTAATGGGCGGGGCCGCGGCGATCTGTTCGCGCGTTTGATTGTCGAGGTGCCGTCGCGCTTGAACGCGCAGCAGCGTCGTAAGCTTGAGGAATTCGCGGCGCTTTGCGGCGATGAAAACACGCCCTTGCGCAAGAGCTTTTTCGAACGCGCGAAGGAATTTTTCAGATAGAATCCCGCAGCTTCTGTGTTTCACGATACCGTCAAGCTGATCGAGTGCCCCCGTGACGCCTGGCAAGGTCTCAAGCGACAAATCCCAGCGAAACTCAAGGCGAGCTATCTCCGTGCGTTAATCGCGGCGGGATTCAAGCACATCGATGCCGTTAGCTTTGTGTCTCCCAAAGCCGTTCCGCAGATGGCTGACAGCGAGAAAGTGCTCAAGCAAATCAGTCCACCAAACGATGTCGAAATCATCGGTATTGTCGTTAATGAAAAGGGAGCCGACCGTGCCATTGCGACAGAAGCGGTTTCGACCCTAGGCTATCCTTGTTCCATTTCTGAGACATTCCTGCGCAAAAACCAAAATCAGACACCCGAAGAGGCCTACAAAACGTTGGAATCGATTAAGACAAAAGCTGACGCATCCGGACTGGGTATGGTTGTTTATATCTCGATGGCGTTCGGAAATCCGTACAGCGATCCGTGGGATGAGACCGAGCTGCGGCGGGTGGTAGAGAAACTGGCGACGCTCGGTGTCCGATCGATTTCGCTAGCGGACACCGTTGGAGTTGCCGACCCTCATTTGATTCGCCGTGTAGTCCAATCGATCACAAACCAATACGCCGATTACGATATCGGCGTGCATCTTCATAGTAAGCCGGAGGAAGCTGCAGCCAAAGTGCTCGCTGCTTGCGATGCAGGCTGTCGGCGAATTGATTCAGCCATTGGTGGTCTTGGTGGGTGCCCTTTCGCGCAGGATGCATTGGTTGGGAACATTCCTACCGAGAGCGTACTCTCCGTACTTCAACAGCGCGGGATAGAGCTGCCGATAAGTAAAAAATCGTTGGCAAATGTGCTGCCGATGAGCTCGCTCATCGCATCTGACTACCAATAGGAAATCGAGTTGCGCGTCCCGTCGTTCTTATTAGGGCTCATCTCGTAAATGGCGCTGTCATGTTGAGCGAGGCGAAACATCTCTGATTTATTCCACGAGCATCGGTCCAGAAAGTGACCAGAGATTCTTCGCTTCGCTCAGAATGACATTATAAGATGGATTGTGGTCCTATAGGTCACATGCATCGCTTCTTCATCTCTCCCGAGAATTGGGACCCTGGCGCGCTTACATTAGCTGGCTCGGAAGCACACCACGCGCGCGACGTCCTGCGCATGAGGATGGGGGAGAAACTTGTTCTCTTCAACGGACGGGGACGGGAAATCACCGCGGAAATCGTCGATCTTGGCGGCGATGAAATTCGATTGCGAAAATTGCACGAAGCGGAAACACCACCGTTCCAATGCCGGATCGTTCTGGGACAGGCAATCCCAAAGGGAAAAAATATGGACTTAATTGTGCAAAAGGCGGTCGAGATTGGCGCTGCCGAAATTGCGCCGATCATTTCTGATCGCACCATTGTGCAGGTCGATTCCGAAAGCGCAGGGCAAAAACAGTCGAAATGGCAGCAGATTGCAGTCGAGGCAGCCAAACAATGCGGGCAGAACTGGCTGCCACATATACATGCGCCGATGAAACTTTCAGAATTACTTTCTGTAGCAGCAGAGGAATCATTCGATCTACAACTGATCGGATCGCTCCAGCCGGGTGCACGGCACTTAAAGAAGGTTCTTGCGGGCTATTCGAACGAGCATCAACATCGTCCCCGCAGTGTCTTGATGCTTGTTGGGCCAGAAGGCGATTTCACGCCTGCAGAACTTGCGCTCGCGCGTCGTCACGGTTGCCAGCCAATTACGCTCGGCCCGATCATTCTGCGAGTGGAAACCGCGGCAATTTATTGCCTGAGTATTCTTTCCTATGAATTGCTGATTTAGAGCGCGGCTTCACGGTTGCGTCTTCTCGGAGAGTTCTCGAAAGCCTGGATCGGCGCGCAACGAATCCCAAAGGGGATCGAGTCTTAGATATGCCGGCGTAAGCGGCATTGGGCCGTAAAGCTGACTTTGAAATGGCGTTTGCACCAATCGCTTGAGCGCTGCGATCGCGCTGCTATTCTCGCCAAAGATCGTCTGAACTAACGCCAGGTTCTCTTCAGTGCCTGGACCGTCCACTACATCCTTGGCACTTGGTAGAAGCATAGTAGCGCGTTCCGCCTCCTTCAGAGCTAGGTCCTTCTCTCCTAGCTCGGCATAAGCCAGAGCCAGCCACTCCGCAAAGTTGGAGTTATCCGGTTGTTTTTTGCCGAGCGGCTCCAGCATGTTGCGCGCCTGTTCAGCAGTAACCTTTGCGCCGGCAGCATCACCGGCAAGGCGCTGAGCAATAGCGAGGTAAACCTGAGTAGCGCCCTTGTAGATCTCAGAAGTGAACTTGAATTGCGCAAGTCGGGTTTGTAGCAATCGAATGGCCTCAGCGTAATTCCGTTCAAGTCTTAACTGAGTCACCTTGATGAAGAAGGCATTCTCAAATGGAGTCTGAACGGATATTTCTGATAAGAGGTTTGCGGCTTGCTCCAGATTTCCCTGAGCCTGGTAACTGCCGGCCTTTAACGACATCAGATCGGGATCATTCGCAATAATATCCGTCGCTTGATCATAGCGTTTTAGCGCCATTGGGAATTGTCGTAGCATTCCATAAGTCCATGCTGAAGTAGTTATCAACTCTCCGTTGCGCGGATCCAGGTCGAGACCTGCCTCGACCGCTGCGAGGCTTTCATTCCACTGTCCAAGGCGTCGGTTGACCGCGCTAAGGGCCCATGCGACATCACTGTTGCCCGGTAGGAGCTTGTTGACAGTGCCAAAGGTGGCTTTGGCCAGTTCGTAATCGCGCAGTACCCAATATTGATAGTAACCCAGAGCGAGCAGAGTTTCGGGCGAGTTTGGCTGGAGTCTCTGCGCATGTACCAGCGCATCTTTGGCTAGGTCGGGGCGAGCGGTGTCAACGCGTTGAAAGTAGAGATACGCGCGTGCGCGAGAAAGCCGCGCCCAGGCAATCGCAAAATTGGGGTCAAGCTGCACAGCGCGCTCGAAATAACCGATGGTCTTCAGTGCAAGATGAATTGATTGGCCAATGCGTGCCTGGAACGCCAGGCCGCGCAAATATGCATCGTAAGCCTCCGGATTATTTGTCGGCTTAGCTGCCAAGGCTTGCTTCTCGTGGCCAGTGAGCTTCGCTTGCAATGATTCCGCAATCCCTTTGGCTATCTCGCTTTCGACGGCAAAGATGTCACTCAACTTTCGGTCGTACGTCTCTGCCCAGATGTGGGAATCGCTTTGCGCATTAATCAACTGCACATTAACCCGCACTTGGTCGGCCACCTTCTGCACGCTACCCTCAAGAATGTTCGTTACACCAAGTTGCCTGGCGATCTCTGGAAGATTCGCCGGTTTGCTCTGGTATCGCTGCGTGGAAGTGCGCGAAATAACCTTCAAATCAGCGATCTTAGCGAGGCGCGTTAAGATTTCGTCCTGAATACCGTCAGCGAAATATGAATTATCTGAGTCCCGGCTCAGATTTTCGAACGGTAACACAGCGATGCTCTTTTCGGGAGCCGGGCTTGTTCTCGGACTTCTGAGCCAGTAAAGTGGCAAAGCAACAACCAAAACGCCAAATAACACTACCGAAGCGACGATAACCGGTCGACGGAAATTGCTCCTATCCTTCTGAACCGCTGCGGTAAAACCTAGTTTCGTTAGGTCGTCGCTAATCTCAATAGCCGTCTGATAGTGTTTGCGAACATCGTTGTCGCATGCTTTGAGGATGATTGAATTCAGCTTAAGAAACGCTTCGCGCTCAGACATTGTGTCGAAGTCTGCTGGCAAAGCCGGATAGTCGAGGCGATCCGCGCCCGTGGTCGCTTCGTAGAGCACCATGCCCAGGCTATAGAGATCAGCCTGAGGCTTTCCGGGGCCCTCGGGCGGAATGTAACCCTCCGTACCCAGGCGCATTTTCTCCCCCGTCTGTGCCACCAGTCCGATATCTGCCAGCTTTGCGTGGCCCTTAACGAAGATGATGTTTGATGGCTTTACATCGCGATGCA
>QHOS01000096.1 GCA_003219415.1 Verrucomicrobiota bacterium
TAGGTTTGATCGTACAGCTGGAATGGGAACGGTATGGTGACTGGCGTATCGCAGTCGTCGCAATGACTGCCGATATCGGTGTCGCCCGGTACGATTGCGTCGGCGCCCTCAGTAATGACGTACTGGCTCGGAGGACAACCCTCCACCGTGTAATTGCCTGAGAAGTCCGCGTTAGGATTGCCAAACGTGTCGGTGATCGCCCCGGCGGCAATGTGCGCAGTCAAGCTCCCGCCAAACGCGATTTGCAACGTGAACGTGGTAGTCAAGCCATCGGGGCTCACAGTAACCGCGGTCACGGTGGCACCAGAGTTGCCGCTCACCTGAAGATCGGTTGTCTGCACCGAGGTTGGATCAACAGCTATGTTCCAGTTCACGTCATACGGATAGCTACCTGGTGCCGGTGGGGTGAATGTGCCGCCTACCGGTGGATTGGTATCAGTAACCGCTAGCTGCGTTACAGCGAAACGGAACGTGCAGTTGAATTCCAGGATCGGATCGTTATTCGAGGCCTGGTGAATTGCGCCGGCATCGATATGCATCGTATTTTCACCTTGTACCACCGGCGAGCTATTGAAGATGAAGTCAATAGTCTGATTGCCGTTTGATAACGTAGCCGTGTCCGCCGGAGTTCCGTTCACTGTGAAATCGCTTGCCTGGACAGTACTCGGGTCGGCGGGATCGCTCAGGATAATTGTGAAGTCAGTCGGCGCAGTGCCGATCACCAGGCTACCGCAAGCAGGGTCAGCGGTGGCCACGGAAAAGCCAACCAGATCCCTGTCGGTAAAGGCATCCTGCTGGGAAGTGCCGCTAATAGTCACCCGCCCGTCCGTCCATGAAGTAACATGCTTGGTGGTGATCGCAGAGCCGTAGTCGTAGTCACCTGCGTAAGTCGGCTGGATCCCCGGGTCGGGTTGCGCGGGCAGAGGGCTGATCACGTCCGACAACGTATCGTCAGGCAACCAACTCGCGCCGTTGTCGTTGGATTTGCGCGAATACATCTTGTAACACGGAGAGGCCGGGTTCCCATATTGGCAGTCGGTGTCGGCGCTGTCCCGCGCGTCATACCACGTCGCCAGGAGAGTGCCACTCGGGCTGACCGACAAGTTAGGCTGCCAGTTAGGACGGGTCGTGGCGTCGGTGTTCAACTTCAGCGGCGCGCCAAAGGTCACACCGCCGTCGGTGGAGCGAATGTAATAGACGTCGGCAGGGTCGCTGCCAGTGCCGTGCTGGTCATAGACCAGATGAACAAAATTGTTGATCGCAGCAGGCTCACCCCAGCCCTCGTGCCGCCAGTAGCCGCCGTTAGCGGAAAACATTTGGGCAAAGTAGCCAACAGCCGTAACGCCCGGTCCGGGGAAGGGTGTGCCAGTATAGGTGTTACTCCACGTGCTACCGCCATCGGTGGATTTGAAGATGAGATTCGTGTCGTTGTGAGGGAAACCACCGCCGCCTTCGTCCATGCCCGCAACGTATATGGCCCCGCCGCCCGCAAGGTCGCCCGTGATCTGCACGTCGCGCACAAAGGTAGCCTGAGTGCTCACCATCACTGGGCTGCTCCAAGTGGAGCCGCCATCAGTAGAAGAAATGACAAAGATGTTCGCGTTGGGTTGATTAAAGTCGTTCCAGGAAATGTACAATCGCCCGAAAAACGGAGAAGCGGGGTTGTTATCAGCCCAGCCAGATTCGCGATCGGCCGAGCCCTCGTTGAAAGCGCAGAAATGAGTCCAGCTATTCGGGTCGTCGGGCGTGATGGACTTGTAACCGCCAAGACCCTGACCACCGCACGCGCCATCGAGCCAAACCGTAACCCAAGTACCGGACGGCTTGTGGTAAAGAACAACGGGATCGCCAAAGGTATTGTCGAAGGGGCTTTGACCGTTGGCCTTGGTAAGTCGGGTGAAAGTATTACCGCCATCGGTGGAGACCGAGGCGCCCGAGATGTTGATCGGATTAAAGTTGCGGCCCCGTGAGTCATTGTAGGCAACGACGACCTGGGTAGGATCATCGGGATTGGCCGTAGTGAACGTCTCGGATTGGGTGACATTGGGAAAGCTCTCAGTGCCCGTGATCAGGTCAACGTCCGTGCTGCCAAACACCAAAGGTGCCGTCAGATCTTGCACAACCTTGGAGAAGGCTTTGCTGTGAGAAGGAGATTTAACTCCCTTGAACTGGCCGCAATGAATCATGATCGCGCCGGCCCGCAGGTTTTCCTGCCTGTCAATGCCAAGCTGCCTAATCCTGGAACAATCGAATGCGACAGGAACGAGCGGGTCAACGGAAGACCTGGTTGTAACGCCGTATTTGCCCGGCGATGGGGCGACAACGCGCTTGGCGGATGCGCCGCCGACGGCTGGTTTCGCCGTGGCGAGCAGCGCCAGCGAGACCCCGGCCAGGGCTATAAACAGACCGACTAAGACGCGCAGATTAAAGAATGCTGATTGCGAAGTGGATTTCTTTTTCATGGAGTTGAAGTGGATGGGATTTGAATGTGAAGCGTTGCTTCTAGCCGAAATGCCAGAAACGCGTCAACACTTTTTTCTATTTTTGCTTTCAGACTTTTTTGCCTTTGGCAGTGAAGCGCTGTCTTTAGTTCAGGGTGCTGGAGCATGTCAACACTTTTTTTGAGATTTTCTGAAATTCTTTTGAACCACGGATTACGCGGATAAAGCGGATAGGATCTGCCCACGGAACCCACGAAAATTTTGGCCCACAAATTCAAACGATGGGCACGAATAGGTTTCGCCACGTTGAAGGGTTGCTGCCTTGAGTGAAGCTGCAGCGAGCCAAGCAAGCGTTACCGCGTCCACCCAGTTCCTCTTGCTCATGTCCGCCAAAGGACGGACTCGCCGTGGCGAGCTCGCGATCGTGCTCGAAGAGATTTTGAACCACGGATTTGAAACTCCCTCGGCTCGGCCTCGCTCGCCGCTACCCTTCGCGGCTTTACCTTCTGCGTCGCTACTCCCAGCAGCTCCGCCCACGGAGCGCGCCAGATTATTTCCCGATGTCCGGCATGAAAGGACACGTCCCTTTGGTAACAAAGCTGTTACTATTTGTTCCAGAGGCAGACCTTCGCCGTTTCAGCTCGCACCTATCCGTGTCATCCGCGTTATCCGTGGTTGCGCGTCGCTTTGAACGTGCCGTGCTTTGACGGTCGCTCCCCGACAAGCGGAGCGAATTCCACCTCGCCGCTGATCGAGTCCGGCGTTTCGAATTTTCCCTTCGAACAGAAGCTTGCAGAAAACGTTTACAGAAGGCAACGAAGGACGCGAAGATTTCTGGATACGAATCCTACAGCGAAACCTGATTATCGTCGGCGCCTCTTGCTCCGGGCAAAATCATTCGGCAAATGCCGTTCTTGAGAACCGGCTCATGAAAGTTCATGAGTAGTCCGATGGGGATATCAAGTAACTTCATGTAGCTAAAAAGCTGTGCTTTGCTTGAGGGATGCAAAATTTCAACAGCTTTCAACTCAACGAGCAAACAGTTGTCCACGAGGAAGTCGAAGCGGAGCGGTTCATCAAATACAAGGCCTTTGTACTCCGCGCGAACTATCTTTTGCGTCGTAGCGGTAACCGAACGCAACTCCAACTAGCGTAGCAAACATCGCTCGTAAATCGATTCGATCAGCCCTGGTCCCTTACGCCGATGGACCTCAATCGCTGCTCCAATAACCTCGCCGCTGAGACCGTCCGCTTTCTCATACAATGGATGCATCGCAGTGAGTTTTTGCAGAAGGCGGCGTTGGAAACAAAGACTTGCAGTTTGTCTTCGAAGACCTTCGCTATCTTCGCTTCCTTCTGTTAGCTCTTATTGAGTGCGGCTCGCTTTGAACGTGCCGTGCTTTGACGGTCGCTCTCCGACAAGCGGAGCGAATTCCACCTCGCCGCTGATCGAGTCCGCCGTTTCGAATTTTCCCTTGAACGTCAACGTTCCCGGATCGCGACCGACATTGCCGATCGGAAATTCCACCGCGCCCGAAAACGTCACAGAGTTTTGGTCTCCAGGCGTCCACTTCGCCTCCGAGGGTTTCCCGGGCCCCCATCGGCTCAACATTGGATCCAGCAGCAGGAAAGTGCCCTTACCGTTGTCTTGAGCGTCAAAGCGCAACGCGCGCTTGTTCCCGTCCGCGAAATTAATCTCCACCTTCCAACTGCCGGTCATATTTGGAGATTGGGCTTGAGCCATGGCCGCGAAGCAGGTCTGGACAATTAACAAAAACATGAGCCAACGAATCGGCGAATCGACGAATCGGCGAGAATGATTCCTATTCGTGCTCATGCTCTTGCTCGCGGCCTGGACTTTTCAAAGAATTAACCACGAATGAACACTAATTGACACTAGTTATTCGAGTAGATTCGTTTCAATTCGTGATTTGCTCCCGACCAAAGCGAAATTGAAATTCCCTGCCGTCGAGTGTCGGATCTTCTTTTCGTGTCATTTCGTGTGTTTGGTGGGTTAGAAGTTCAGGTTACAAAATCCATTTGTCCACAGAACACACGAAAAACACCAAAATCTCAGAGGCAAAGATCGATAGATTTAAGGAAAAATCTTCGTTACCTTCGCCCGCTCGCGAAGGCTTTCGGAGTTGCCCTCTTGTTAGAAAAAGATTCGAGCGCAGCCGGGGTCACCGAGAGCTTTCGGGGCTACGACTGTTCCCGTTTCACCCGCCTTCGCTAAAGCTACGGCGTGGCAGGCTGATCGCCTCTTACCAATCACTCGCCTTTCGGGCAAGGCTACTGCGGGCAAGCTGGGAATCAGACGCTCACGGCCGGGGATGCGGAGTCGGACGAGGTCTCGGTGTGGCTCTTGGTGTCGCCGTAGGTGTCACTGATGGAGTAGAGGTAGCCGTGGCCGTCGGTGTCGGAGTTACACTTGGCGTAACTGTGGCAGTTGCCGTTGCGGTTGCCGTAGGTGTGGCCGTTGCTGTTGCTGTGGGCGTTGGTGTTGGCGTTCCAGCCCCGCACGGAGTCGCGCTTGGCACAGGACTCGGCGCAACGGTTGGGGTCGGTGGCGGCGCTCCTACAGCCGTTGCGATATTGATTCGTCCCCATCCATAAACGTTGTTTGGGGGGCCCGCCACTCCGCACTGGGTGGAGGAAATAAAGACAGCGGAGTTATCCAAGGCATCGCGACTCGCCTGGATCTGATTTTGCAAGCTTGGAATAGCCGACCATAGCAAAGCCATGGCGCCAGCGATATGCGGAGTGGCCATGGATGTGCCGCTGGCAGTCGTATAACAACTGTCGCAGGTATTGTCGCACGAACGCGTGTTGGTTCCTGGAGCAGTGATATCCGGCTTTGTACGATTGCTACCATCTCTCGTCACTGGGCCGCGGCTGCTAAAGCCAGCAATGGTATCCGTTCCGGTATTCAATGCTCCGACTGTGTAGGAAGCTGCATAAAATGACGGCGGATCGGACACCGTGGAACAAGCGGACCCTGAGTTGCCCGCAGCGACTACCATTTGGATACCAGCAGCTTCTTGAGCTTCAACAGCAGCCTGCAACTCGTCGCCGACAATGCAACCCTCCGAGGCGGGGCAACCCCAGGAGTTAGTCGTTATATCAGGCGCCAGGGCCGGGTCGCCTTCGTTGGGCGTGCAGTTGAGCGGGTACGGCGCCAGGAAAAATTCCATGCACTCGATGTACCTGGCTGGTGTGCCGTCCCCCTGATCCATGTTACGGCAGCCTATCCATTTTGCGCCGGGCGCCATTCCAATCTGGTTGGTGCCGCCATCGTCACCAATCGCCGTGCCAATGGTATGACTTCCATGGAAGAAATCATCGCAAGGCTCAGGTGAATCGTTCCCGCAAGGGTTGCCGATGCTGTCGTGAATAGAATCGTGCCAGTTTTGATTGTGGTTCGCGTTGACCCCGTCCCAACCGCGGTAATGCGGCTTGAGCGCGTTATGTGTCCAGCGAATCCCGGTATCGGCGCCCGCAATAACAACAGTCTCACCGCGAAATCCGAGTGCCCACACGTCGGGCGCATGCGTGTAAGTGATCCCCGGCTCGACCGTCGCTGGCGCGCCGGGTTGCAAAGGCGATTCCTCGATCGGGCCTCGTTCAGGAAGGTCATTGTGAATGTGCGGGTTGCCTGTGACGCGCGCCACGTCCGGACGGGCCGCCAACGTTTCGGCAAGCTGGCGGTCTCCTTTCACCAAAATTGCGTTAACGATATAGAAAGATTGATTCTCGATGTGGCGATCACGCAGCCATTGAAGGATTGGCCCCTGGGTGCTTTGGGCCTTTTCCAGCAGGGTTTGATGAACGAAGCGGCCCTTTTCGGTTTTAGTTGGCAAATTAGCGGCCGGACTCAGATCAGCCTGATCTGCCAGCAAGACAAAAAATTCAGCCTGCTGTCCGTTGGCAGTGTGTTCCATTACCCACGGCGCGATCTTTTGCACAGGCGCAGGATGAAACGCGCGTTGCGTAGGCAGCTCAACGCGTTGGCCGACAGCGCGCGAAGAAGCGACAGCTGCAACAAGCGCTACAGCAGCTGCAACGAGGAACAATGAACAAAAAATACGCCGCCACGGCGACGGCACGGATGCGCGATGTGAATCTGAGTTTTTAATCATAGAATTTGCCGTACGTTGTTGTTTGTTTGACTGCGAATGAATCGAGAGACGACGCTTTTACGCCAAAGCGCAGTAACGTGTCAATGGAAATCGAGTCCCACTATCATTTCGTCCGGCAGACCGCCGGACTTTGGGATCGCGTACGCGTCCTCGCGTCGCGTTTTTTGGTCCTTACTGACAGATCATCCCCTGTTCGACACCTAGAAGTTGTCAGACATGTTGATGCGATTGATCTTGAATAAAGACACCGGTCACAAATCCAGATCGCCCGTTGCTTTCGAACCATGGTGCCGAACCGTTGCTGTAGCCGTCTCGCTGTGTCGAGCCGCGTTCCGTTCGTTCCCGTCCAGCACGGCGGCACAGCGCCGTGGCTACACGCTTCGCCAGCGGTACAAGTGCGTCCTTAATTCCCTAAAAGCGATGCGAAGACGCATCGCAGTCCTAACTCCGAAAGTCTTCGCGAGGCCGCGCTCCGCACGAAAACATCCTTAAAAGCAAGGAACTCGCGAGTTGCCTCGCGAGTTCTCGCATTACTACTTTAACTTTCTAACTCTTGTAACCTTTTAACCTATTCCCGTTAGGGCGTCGGCCGCGGATGCGGTGTTGGCCGCGGGCGCGGTGTCGCACTGTGGGCCGGCGTAGCCGTCGGCGTAACGGTCGGTGTGACTGTAACCGTAGGCGTCGGTGTTGCCGTCGGAGTCGCGCTAGGCGTAGGTGTGGCTGTCGGAGTAGCTGTGGGTGTTGGGCTTGGTGTCGGTGTGGGTGTTGGTGATGCTGGTGCCGCTGCCAAGCCGGACAATTGCAGAATACCTGTGTTGAACAAAAGCGTCTTGGCGCCAGTGACTGGATCGATCGAGTAGAGCTCTCCGGTAGGAGAACTGCCATAGAGGGTACTGTCAGGAGCGAAGGCGATATCAGAGATCACGATAGTGTCCTGCGGTCCCAGAGGCGTCAGCACACCGGTGACTTGATCAATTAGATCAATATCTTCCAAGTGACCCGAGGAATTCCCGCGCGAACCATATAAGACACCCAAAGGATCGAAAGCGATTCCGGGGCAGAATGAGTTCCCGGAGCCCACCAGCGTCAGTGAGCTGAGGATGTTTGCGTTCGAGGGATCGATTGTCAAGAGCTGGCCTACAACTTTGTTATTATTATACGCGCCGCCATAAAGGACGCCCTCCGAGTTGAATCGGAGACCGTCAACACCCACGTTGGGATCAGAGATCGGTCCGATGGGAGTCGCGACCGCGTTCGTGGGGTCAATGGTCATCAAAGTGCCTCCGCCAATGCTTCCTCCAGAGACACCGTAAAGGGTACCGTTGCTATCAAATGCGATGCCGCCGAGGCGATCGAACCCGGTGTTCCCGATTTCCGTTGCAGTCTGGTTCGTGACGTCAATCAGCCAGAGGCGCCCGCCGCCGTTGACATTAGCGCCGCCGGTAGAACCATAAAGGAGTCCAGATTGAAATGGTATTGCGTTTACAGCAGCGAGGATATCAACCCGGCCCCAGCCATATACGTTGTTTGGTGGCCCCGCGTCGCCGCACGAGGTCGAAGAAATAAAGACAGCTGTGTTATTTAAAGCTGTGCGACTCGCGTCGAGCTGGTGCTTCAGCTGCGGATGTGCCGACCAGAGCAAAGCCATGGCGCCGGAGATGTGCGGAGTAGCCATGGACGTGCCGCTGAAATTTGCATATGAACTGTCGCTGGCGTTGGTGGAGGAGCGCGTTCCCGTACCTGGCGCAGTGATGTCAGGCTTAATCCGGTTGCTTCCGTCGGCTGTAACGGGGCCGCGGCTGCTAAAGGAAGCAATGGTATCAGTGCCAGTGTTCAAGGCTCCTGCTGTGTAGGTTGCGGCGTAAATTCCGGGCGGATAACCATTCCATACACTCGATGTATCTGGCTGGTGTACCAGCGTTGGCGTCCATGTTACGGCAACCGATCCACTTTGCACCGGGCGCCATCCCAATCTGGTTACCCGCGCCATCATCTCCGATCATCGTGCCCGTGGTGTGGCTGCCATGGGCAAGGTCATCGCAAGGGAAAGGCGAATCGTTCCCGCAGGGGTTCCCAACGCTATCGTGGATGGAGTCATGCCAGTTGTAATCGTGATCGGCGTTTACTCCGTCCCAGCCGCGGTAGTGCGGTTTGAGTGCGTTATGCGTCCAGCGCACACCGGTGTCCGCGCTGGCTACGACAATGCCCTCCCCCGTGAATCCCAGCCCCCAGACGTCCGGCGCGTGCGTGTAAGTAATTCCCGGCTCGATCGCCTTTGGAGCTTGAGGCTTCGAAGGCGCCTCAGTCACAGGCTCTGGTTGGGGAAGGTTATTGTGAATTAGCGGATTGCCTTCTATGCGCGCCACGTCTGGCCGCGCCGCCAACGCCTCGGCAATCTGCCGAGTGCCTTTCACCAGGATGGCGTTAACGATATAGAACGATTGATGCTCTATCTTGCGTTCGCGCAGCCATTGCAGGATTGGTCCCTGCGTAGTCCGGGCCTTTTCCAGCAGAGTTTGATAAACGAAGCGGCCTTTTTCGGTCTTGGTTGGTAAATTGGCTGCCGGCCTCAGATCGGCCCGCTCAGCGAGGACGACAAAAAATTCAGCCTGCTGTCCGTAGGCGGTGTGTTCGACCACCCATGGCGCGACCTTGTTCGCGATGTTGACTGCGTCGCCGCCAATGCGCTGGCCGACGGCGTTGGAAGAAGCGACAGCAGCGACGAGCGATACAGCAGCTGCGACAACGAACAATGAACAAAAAATACGCCGCAATAGCGACGACGCAGATATGCGATGAGCATTTTTAATCATACAATTTCACGATTTTAGTTGGCTGCCTGGAATGAATTCCCGGAGCTACGCTTTTAATCAAAAGCCCGGCGGCATGTCAACATTTTCCGGAAGTTTCATTTTGAAGCACGAATCGCCCGGCTGACACGGATTTCCCACGAAGTGCTTTGGAGTGCGGCGGTCTCCGCCGCTTTTAACAAGCATTGTGAAGTCGAAAATCGTTGTTTTCCGGTGCTCATCCGATCACTCTTATCCACGAAACACACGAAATGACACAAGAAGAAATAACGCAACTGATCGTCGCCTCCGAAATTTTGGTGTGTTTTCGCTTCTTTCGTGGACAAATGGATTCCTAAGCTTCTGAAATTTAGCCGCTGAACTTCTAGCCCACGAAACACACGAAATGACACGAAACGAAGAAACAATAGAACTGATTTACAAGGATGAGAGCTACGCCATTATCGGTGCCTGCTTTGAAGTCTATAAGGACAAAGGCTGCGGTTTCCACGAACCGATTTATCACGAGTGTCTGGAAATCGAGTTGGAATTCCGACGGATTCCGTTTCTCTCAAAGCCACCGCAAACGTTGCAATATCGCGGTCGCACGTTGGTGCAAAAATCCGAATGAGCATTAACAGAAGGAAACGAAGATAACGAAGATTTCTCGAGCAAATTGCAGTCTTTGTTTTCTTCGTTGCCTTCTGTAAGAAATGCTTTCTGGGATGCGCTAGAATAAAGAATGTTTGAGAATGGAATACGAGCGTCTGTTGCCAAGGAAACATGAACCTGTCGATCTTCGCCTCTGAAATTCTGGCCTCTTTTCGTGTGTTTCGTGGGCAAATTGGCTTTGACACCGACGCGTGAACGTTAGTGACGACTTCTCGCCGATTGTTGACTAATCGTCTGCTCAAAAGCGGCGGAGCACCGCCGCAGTCCAAAACGCATGCGTGTGCTCTCCCCTAAAAGCAAGGAACTCGCGAGTTGCCTCGCGAGTTCCTGATCACTTCTATTTTAACTCTTTAACCCATTCGCTTACGGCGTCGGGCGCGGCCACGGCGTCGGGCGCGGCCTTGGCGTCGGCGTCGGCCTGATCGGCGTTGCCGTCGGCGTCACTGTAACCGTTGGTGTTGGTGTTGCCGTAGCTGTCGCAGTTGCCGTAGCTGTCGCAGTTGCCGTGGCTGTCGCTGTTGCGGTTGCCGTCGCCGTGGCTGTCGCTGTTGGCGTTGGGGTTGGGCAACCGCCGCCGTTGTTGCGGTGATCCACCTCAGAGAGGAACTGGAAGGTAGTTCCATCTATTCCGCCTACACTCCAGATGTCTCCTGCCCCATAGAACCCTGCCTGGTTAGCCTGGCGAACAGGCAATGGCAGATCCGGTGGCGAGGTCGTCCATGTCCCACCAGGCCATCCTGCCAAGGATACCTCGTCCACCTCGTTGGTGGAGTCGAAGAAACTACCCCCCTGCGTATCTCCACCCATCGCATACAACGTGTTGGTCCCCGCGTCGTAGGCAAGGCCGAAGTCCGACCTGCCCATGGGCAATGTCGGGCCATCTTCCCACGTCCCAGGTGCTGAACTCATGTCCAGGCGGCGTGTCGTCGTTAGACCAGTAGGCGCGCCACCCGTCCAGCCTCCCGCGAGGTACAGGAACTGACCAACTTGCTGGTATCCTGCCAGCAGGAAGCCATCTGGCGCTGAGGTGCCCGCCGACCACGTGTTAGCAGCAATGTCGTATACCCACACGGCGTTGATGAAGCCAGTTGTGCCGCCTACCAGGAACACCTTGCCATTGAAAGCACCCGATGCGCAGCCATAGTCATCCGTCGAATTAGGCGTGTTAGCCAGTGGCGTCCACGTATCGGCGGCTGTGTCGTAGGCAGCGAAGCCGGTGCCGGTGTCTCCCTCCGCGCAGTAAACGATGCCGCTCGATGCGTCCAGAGCACAGGTAGGCGCTTCACTGGTAAAGGGCATCGGTGCGCGGGATTGCCAGATTCCCGTCGCGATGTCCATGCGATTGACGTTGTTCACACGGTTGCCGTTGTCCACTCCACCAAAGACATAGAAGTGGGTCGCGGTCTGGGCAAAGCCATACCGCACGACCGTCGATGGATACGGATTGCCCAACGTCCACGGCCCGGCTACGCCGGGGGCCCCCCCGGGTGGGCAGGTGGGCGTGGGCGTTATCGTCGGCGTTGGGGTAGGTGTCCCGCCGCACCCGCCACCGGCCAGGATCTCATCATCATTGATCGGGATGCCAGGTGAGTTGTCACCTCCAGGAGCCAGAATACTGCTAGGATCGAGTGCGCCTCCGTAGAACCATAGCCGTGCCACCACCATGTTTGGTCCAGTGCTCCAGCTATCGGTAGCTGGGTCATAGATTTGCGTGATAGTTGTCGTGGTTGGGAACGGCGCTGCGCCTCCGAAGATGTACAATTTCCCGTTAAACACCGCGCTGCCGGGGCCGGTGACGGGCGTTGGTATTGGCGCGCCCGCGCTCCAGGTGTCAGTCGCGATGTCGTAGATCTGCACATCAGGCACTTCAGTGCTGCCATTGTTACCGCTGACAACGTAGAACTTGCCGCTGATGGCTCCAGCACCAGGCAGGTACACAGCCGTCGGCGCATTTGCACCCGTGGTCCAGCTGTCGGTGGCGATGTCATAGATATGGAGTGTGTTCGACGCTCCGCTGCCATTGAAGCCGCAGCCAATGTATATCTTCCCACTGTCCAATCCCGTGCCAGCATCAGACAAGCCGTTGGGCTCGGGTATCGCCGTCCCTGTGGTCCAGCTATTGCCAGCGATATCGTAGATGCGAGTCGTCGTGGTCTGGCCGCCCAAACCAAATCCGGCGATGCTATAGATCTTGTTGTTAGCCGCATAGTATACCGCCTGTGACAGGAAGAACTGGTCAGGCGCACTAGCCAGCGGTGTATAAGTGTTGGCCACTGGATCGTACTTGAACAGATCCCCATGGACATTGGTGCCATCGTAGCCGCCGCCGGTGTAGTAGAAGGTGCCATCGCTTACCACGAATGGTCCGCGAGCTGCGAACGGAT
>QHOS01000097.1 GCA_003219415.1 Verrucomicrobiota bacterium
AGGCGCACTCCCGCGCGCCGCTTCAAGAATCGGCCGATACCGAGCGCGACAAAGAACGTTCCAACGAACACGGCCGCTGTGATCGCATCTCGCTCTGCCTCCGACACTGCGCTAAACATCGAGTCGTTAGTATATCAGAAGAGGGCGACTGGAACAGAATTCTTGTATCAAACGCCAAGGATGGATCGGCTTCTCCCTTGGCACGCCGCAGCTTTACGCAAAGGCGGCTGAAGACGATACAGAGTTCGGCTGTGCAGAAGTATTAATTGTTAACGCGGCGCGATCACCAGCCACGCCCAGCCCGCAAGAAAACAAAGACCGCCGATGGGCGTAATTGCTCCGAGCCAGTGAAGATTTGTCAGCGCCATCACATACAGACTGCCACTAAAAATGAAGATGCCGGCAAAGAGTAACCACCACGCGCTGCGATTCGCGATACCAAAAAGCGCAAGCACCAGGAGGGCAAGCGCGTGAATGAAATGGTAAAGCACAGCCTTGTTCCAGACGTCGAGCATGCCGTGCGCTTCGAGTATTTGCTTGAGGCTGTGCGCCCCGAAAGCGCCCAATGCGACGGCAAGAAAACAAAGCGCAGCTGCAATCCGCAAAAGTAGAATCGACATTGCCGTTAATATGTCATCCTGATTGAAGTCGAGGAATCTCCAATTTCAACTCGCCAATGAAAATCGCCTGCGTCCTGCACCTTTACGTCTTGGACGTTATGCGCCTCCAATTTAGTTTTGGTCTATGACAGCCTGGTTTTGGTATGCGGTCGTTGCTGCCGTGCTTTATGGCGCGCATCAAATCTTCACTCGAATGGCAGCCGATCACATCGGTGAAGGCCTGGGAGGCTTTGTGGTCGAAACGACTGCGGCCTTGTCGATCTTACTTTACCTCGTGTTTCTCTGGTTAGCGGGACGTTGGAATCAGCAGTCCAGTGCACACGGAATTTTCTATTCCGTCCTTACCGGAATCTGTGTAGGCGCAGGCACAATTGCATTCTTCCTGCTTTTCCAAAAAGGAGGTCCGCTCTCGTCCGTGCCGGCGATTTTAGCTGGCGGTGCGGCGATCATGGCCATTGCCGGAATTCTGTTTTTCCGCGAGCCGCCATCATGGCAGAGGATCGCGGGAATTGCGTTCGCGATCATTGGCTTGTTTCTGCTACGTAGATAGATGCATTTTTTCGGTCCACAATCTGCCATACCGTGCTTTCCAACATCAACCTGCAGACTTGGCTACTCAGTGCGTTTGGTATTTCAATATTTATCGTCGATCTGCGAGCGGAGTCTCCGGTCCAAGCTATGCCTTCGGAAGAGAAGATTTTCCGAGTTCCGGCCTCGCGTCTCCCAAATCACTCGCAGGGACAGCTAGCTGTCGATCTTCGCCACGGGATTGGGCCGGATGACGCGGCAACAATTGCACTGTATTCAAATCCGGCACTCAGAGCAATTCGCGATCGTCGCGGGCTGGCGGCTGCACAATTGATTCAAGCGGGAATTTTGCCCAATCCGGTTGTTTCCTACGCGCGCGACTTTGTGACCGGCGGCAGCACTGCTGGAACGAGAGATGGTTACACTTTCAGCGCTGGCTGGGAATTCAGTGCGCTCATTCCTTTTTTGCCCAAGCAAACTTCGGCGCGGAAAAACAATTTTGTGCGTTCGAACATCAATGGCCACCGTAGAACCGGTGTCCTCGATGTTGGTGTAAAAGAGTCCGCGCTGATTATCCACAGCATAGCCCTCAGCCAAACCGTCCAAAGGAATTTTCGTCTTCGGTTTGAGATGATGCGGATCGGAAGCATCGAAGACTTCGAGCGACTTGGCCGGTGCGTTATCGCCCGCCTTCACGCGAAGTGTAACCCAGACTTCGCGCGTAGCTGCAACGTAAACAACTCCGTCCGGTGTCACGGTGCGATCCGCTGAGACCGGCACACATTCGCCGCGCGTAAGCGTCTTCGCATCAACCACGCAAAGTGTCCCATTCCCGCGGTTACCAATGTAAACAACTTCGTCTCCAATGCTCGCGGCCGTCGGCCCAACCGTAATTTTGCGTCCACGCCGCTCAATTTCACCAGTCGGAAATCCTCCGATTTGCGATACGGCGTCGGTTTTCTCATCGATCACGTCCACACTGCCGATGTTGCTGGCAGGCACCCAAACATTTCCGGCTGCGCGATCATAAGCGAAATAATCCAGCGCTACCGGCCCGGTGGCGCCGGGCAGGTTAATCGGCTTCAGCTCATAATTGGTATCGGCTGCGCTGTCGGCTTTGGCGAATTGTTTTCATATAGAAAACTGTTCCAGCTGCTCCGAAAGCTGCTGCTCCAAGAAAATTCAATGCTGGTCCGAGTGTCCATAGATACGCGCCAAGGATTGCTCCAGTGCTGACGATCAAATCGCGGACAAGATAGTACGCGCCAATTATTTGGCCGCGCCTTTCTGATTCAGAGTAGCCGATGATGAGCGCCTTTCGCGATGTATCTCCAAACTCTTTAAAGCCGCGAATCACAAACGCGATGACCAGCGCTGAAAAACTACGCGACATCAGCAAAGTGATGGGGAAAAGAGTGAACACGATAAAAGTCACGATCACGAAGGGCTCGCGCCCACGTCGGTCTGCGAAATATGAAGCGGGAATGATGCATAAGGTGGCGGCGAGCATTTCTATGGCGATTAAGACGCCCACCTGTCGAGCGGTGACACCGATGTAATCCATCGCGAAGATCACGACCCAGGCGTACGGAATTCGTTCGCAAAAGCGGATCAAAATGTCGCTTAAGAGCAAACGCCTCATCGGCGAATTGAACTGGCGCAAGCTTCGCCAAAAATTCCAACGATCGGTCTTCTCCAGTTGTACTCTTGCCTCTTCACGCAATTGGGCTTGTACAAAGATTGTGACGACAGAGAGGAAGATTGACACTGTCAGTGCGATGCGCACGCCGTTGATGACCCCGAACCGATTAATAAGCATCCCGCCGATGATTGGCGCGATCATGATCGGCAACCGTTTGATCACCGATTGAACACCCACACCCATCGAATGGCGGTTAGCTTCGAGCGCAGCGCCGACCAGCGAGAACGTCGCTGGCAAAGAAAAACAAGTCCACGAAAGGAAGAGAAACATTCCAGCGATTACCGCGGCCCAATGCGGAACAAGCAGGACCAGCGCGTAACCGACAATTGAGACCAGGTTGAAAATGATGAAGGCTCGACGATGTCCCCAAACATCCACAAGTACTCCGCCGGGATACGCGTAGATCGCGCTGAGTAACGTTCGCAGGGCATCGTAAAGGCCGATAACAAAAACGGTCGCGCCGACCGCTTGCAGGTACTTCGGCACAAAACGCATCCAAAGTTCCTCGCCTGCGCCAATGACAAAAATGGCGATGAGCAGAATGACCAGGTTGCGTTTGAGCCCGAAAAAATCAGCTAGCCTGCAAAACAAGCGCTGGATCGGTCAGCTTGTATTTTTTCAGGATCGAATTGAACGAAACATCTTCGCCGTGATGCCCGAGCTCGCAGTTCGGAACATCGAAGACGATTTCGTCTTCGATTTGCGTCCAGTCAGTACCGTGCGGAAGGAAAATAAACTCAGCTGCCGGGTCAACAAAATGCTGGGTCAGCCACGGACATGCGACCCGGTCGACCTTGATTTTTTCACGGGTAATCCATTTCATGGACTCGCTGCGCGGCGATCGTGTCCGTCGCCGGCATCTTATTGTTCCGCAAAGCACCGTCGCGGTAGGGAATTGTTGGCGTTGCGTTTGCGATCATCGGCTTGCTTTGCTGCCCGAATAGAATCAGTTTCGTGCTCAATCGAGCTGGAATTGTTGCTCATTGTTCGATGTGGTAAGCGCGGACCTCGGCCGGTTGCGATCCGCGATGTGGAACAGCTACGAATAGGGTGTCGCGTTCCGAAACGAAAAGCCCAGTTCGAGCGCCATCTGCTGTGTCGACCCTGCTTGAGGCTGCATAGGTATTCGGATCAGTCTGCTCGATGATGTCGATCTTACCCGCGCCACAGATCGCGTATATGCGGCGGCGTTTGTTATCGTAGAAAACGTCGTCGGGATCACCGGAGATGTCGATTTTTGCAACAACCTCACCCGTTTCGGTGTTGAGCACGACAAGCTTTGGGGGCAGACGGCATCCGATAAATAATCGATGATTCGCGTCATCAAGCGCCATTGGAAAATTTCCAAATGCTAGGTCTGTCTTCCATGTGGCGACGACTTTGCCTTTCTCACGATCGATTACTGCCACGTGGCGGGAATTGGGAACATTTACAAAAATTCGTTTCCCGTTCTTCTCCAGCTCGAACGCTTCAGGATGAGCTGAAAGTTTAATTGAACCGATCTGCTTCCCGTCGGGTGCGTTAACAACCGCGATCCCACCGCTGCCGAAGCCGACATAAATCTTTCTTGTCGCGCCATCGTAACGAACATTGTCAGCATCATCCTCGAAATTCAGTTCACTAATCTGCTGGAACGATTTTCCATCGTAGATTTTGAAAATCCCACCTTTGTCATTCGCAACAAAGAGGCGATCCAGTTCAGGGATGTAAACGACTCCCTGCGGTGCACCGAGGCCCGTAATCGAGCGAATTCGCTCGCCTTTACGCAAATCCATTACTTCGACGGTATTGTTCCCAAGTGCGCAGACGAATAATCTTTCACCCGAAGGATCGAGTGCGAAATGATCGATCCGGCCTTCGACTCCTGGCAGTCGTATCGTTTGCTTGAGTCTAAACGCCTCCTCTTCGGCGTGGGCAGCAGCAATGCGACCGCAATAAGCGATGAGAAGGAGGCACCGGAGGAGAAAGAAGTTCATCTGCCCCCGTAAGTGAAATTGTCGAATGCTGTAACGCTGTCGGCTTTGGTCCAGACGCCAACTTTGCCGGCATCTTTAAACGTCTCGTCGGCCCATTCGATCGTTTTTTTCCCATCAAACGTGACTATGAAATGATTGCCGTTGAAGTCGACACGCAACGTGTGCCATTGGCCGGACACGACCTTCATGTTGGTTCGCTTCTTCTCGGTGCGTTTGCCTTTGATGGTGTGGTAGATGGCCACGTTGTTCTCGAGGCCATTGGCGCGCGCGATGTAGTAGTTGTTAGCGTCCTGCAACCGCCAGATAACGCCGCCCGCCTGATCTTCCTTACCGGCAATCGGCTTGAATTCCACTTGGACGAATCCATTTTTGATATTCGTGTCCGTCTTGAAGCAAACCGGAAAAGTCGCCTGACCTGATTGCTTCAACACATTTGGCTTGCTTGGAGCGGAATTGTCTTTCTCAACGGACCATTTCGCTGCGCCGCTGCCGGTTTGTGTCGCCGTCCAACTTGGAGGCGGCGCACCTGCTTTCATGTCGTCGAAGTTTACCGTCTCAGCGGCAGCCAACGCCGTTGCCATTGTTGTCATAATCATGACGCATAGCGATTGACCCATAATTTCCGGTATAAATCCGAGGGTCACGGCAGTGGAGAGGTGACCTTTAGCAATCCCCCAATTAAAAAACCGCCTTTGACGGCATTCGCCAAATCCTTCGCCGAACCGCGTCCCCAATAGTGGAAAAACATGATACGCGGCTCCTCGTGGGTCATGTGCTGATGTATGGCAACGATGTTAATCTTGTTCTTGAGAAGCGATTTGAGGACAGGCTGCAATTCGTCTTCAGTGACTGCAAAATCTCCATCCACAACGGCGTTGTCATCGCTGCCGGCAAACGCGGCCCACGTGTTGACGCCCATCTCCTTGTCGATGGTCACGCCGTGCATTTTTGCCGGGCGACCAATTGTGAATTTTACCATTCCGTCCTTGGCTTCACCCTGTACACCAAAGATCTCGTTGAGAGGGGCAGCAGTGATCGAACTTTTGTCTGGTAACGATGTTTGTCCAACGACCGAGAACGATTCTGCCGGTTTTGGATCCGGACCGCGGATTGCCTTCGTCGTGTCGTAAACTTTCTTAACCGCGCTGGCTAATTTCTCGAGCGGGCCTTCGCCTTCGATGTGCATAAAGAAGACTTTGGGCCGATCGAAGAAGAAATGATTATGCAGCGCGGTGACGTTGAGGCCGTTGTCGAGCGCAGCGGACATGGCGGCGTTGACTTCATCTTCAAACAGAACGGTGTCGCCCATCACCATGGCGCCGTCTTTTGTGGCAGTGAATGCAGCCCAGGTGCCAAGACCCATAAACGGCGGCATGCTCCATCCGTCGACAACAACCTTCACGTCACCCCGCGGAAGAGTAACTTTATAAACACCTTCCTTTTCGTTCATTTTTCCCTTAAGCCCGGTTAATTCGTCGATGCGCGCTGTATTGAGATCGGCTGCCACCGATGCGTAAATGAACGCGGCAAAGATTATCGCGATAGTAAGAATTTGTTTCATAATCGTGATAGTAATTCGCACAGATTCGGGAAGCTGGATGTAAGACCAAGGACGACGTGCTATACGTATTTCATTCTAGGCATTGATCGCATGGGCGCAACCTCCTGGCTTCTCCTTCTCTACAGCCTTCCGGCTCGGCAAAAGACCGAGCGAGTGGCCGTCTGGCGCAGGTTAAAGAGAATCGGGGCTGTCCAAATTAAAACGTCCACGTATCTGCTGCCCGATAATCCGCCGCAGTACGAACATTTCCAATGGTTGACGCAGCAGATTCGAGATTTTGGCGGCGATGCCACCCTCGTGCGCGCCCAAGAAATCGAGGGATTATCGAATGAGAAGTTGATTGCGCTTTTTAATCGTGCCCGCGATGAAGAATATGGTGCAATCAAAAAGACGCTGCAGGGCTTTCTCGCCCGCGGGAAAAAGATTGATCCTGAGACAAAATCTGCAGAATTAGAACGCCTTACGCGGCAGTTTCGCGACATTCGCGAGATTGATTTTTTTCAGAGCGCGCGGGGACAGGATGTGCAGATGCTTCTGCGTCGCGCGGAGGGTTCGCCGAAGAAAACGCTCCCACGACTCGATGCGAAAAATTACGTAGGCAGGACCTGGTTAACACGGCCGCGCCCTGAAATCGACCGGGTTGGATCGGCGTGGCTGATTCGACGATTCATCGACCCGCGAGCGAAGTTTGTTTTCGCTGCGGCAGTTCCTTCAAATCGCGAAATTATTCCATTCGACATGGTGGACGTTGAGTTCTCCCATCACGGGGATTACTGCACGTTCGAAACGTTAACGCGTCGTTTTGGTATCGAGGACAAAGCGATCAAAAAGATTGCGGAAATGATTCACGATGCCGATTTGGAAGACGCGAAGTTTCAGCGCCCGGAATGCATCGGGATTGATCGAGTGTTCAAGGGCTGGGCGAAAGAGGGAGTGGCCGACGATGAGATCTTACGTCGCGGCTTCGACTGCTTTGATGCGCTCTATTCTTTTCTGCAGCGGCGATGACAACGACATCTCGAGAACAAAATGACGTCGGCGCGGACCATCAGATGCCGTCGTGGCGCGAAGTGTTTCTCTATTTTCTCTTTCTCGGTTTCGTGAACATCGGCGGCCCGGTGGCGCAGATCACCATGATGTTCAATCACATGGTAGAAAAGCGCCGGTGGTTAACCAAGGATCGCTTCGTCAAGATCATGGCCTTCTGCCACATGCTTCCTGGCCCTGAGGCACTCCAACTTGCGATCTACGTGGGTTATCTGAAACGCAAAGTTTGGGGCGGCATTTTGGCCGGTCTCACTTTTATTTTGCCGGGCGCAGTGGTGATGATCGTGCTCAGCTGGCTGTACGTTAAGTACGGCAAACTGCCACAGGTCATGGATGCTCTTTATGTTCTTAAGCCTGCTGTGCTGGGCATCATTGCTGCGGGCATCATCAAACTCGGACGTGCTGCAATTCGGAATTTTTTTCTGGCAGTCTTGCTGGTGGGCGCGTTCGCAGGGATGCGGTTCGCCGGAATCAACTTCCTGTTGATTCTTCTCATCGCCGGAGTCCTGAATTTAATTGTTGATCGAGGCTGGCCACTGGTGAAGAAAACTGCGCCAACGTTGCCAGTAATGATTGGCGGAATTGCTTTGCTGCTTCCGTTTGCCGACTCGCGGTTATTCCAAGTTACCTGGCTGTTTCTCAAAACAGGCTTGCTTAGTTTTGGAGGTGCATACGCGTCCCTAGTTTTTGTGCAGCGCGGCGCAGTTGCACAATATCACTGGCTTTCAGATGGCCAATTACTGGATGGCGTCGCCCTGAGCGTCGCAACGCCCGGGCCGTTCATGTTGTTCACCGCATTCGTCGGCTATGTCGCCAGCGGTATCCCGGGAGCAGTATTAGCGACATTCTTCGTGTTTTTGCCGTCGTTTATTTTTGTAATCGCCGGCGTGCATTACATTGAAAAGGTTCGAGAAAATCGTGCGGTTCAAGCATTCCTTGCTGGCGTCAGTGCCGCAGTTGTGGGCGTCATCGCAGTCGTATCGCTGGATTTAATTCCCGAGGCGCTTGTCGACTGGCCCACTGTTGGTATCGCGGTGATTTCCTTTCTTCTGGTCGCTTTGCTAAAGCGCGACGTTGCTTTCGTCGCTATTGGAGCAATGCTTGGTGGAATAATCTACTCGAGTATTCGCCGGTTCGCTTGAAAACTGCACACGGCAGCAAGGATATATTCCTTCACAACGGCCGGGCTCAGCAATCCCAGCTACGGTCGCCTGGAGGCGCGGAGGCGGCGAAGACGATGTCAAAGACAACCATCTTCGCCGCGCTTCCACCCCAAATCGCGTTTAAGACAACGCGATCCACCCTAGATTAGTACTTCTCGCCTTTCTCTTTGTGCTCTTTAGCTTCGTTGTGTTTGCTCAGCACTTTGCCGTTAGCATTCATTTCGACGCCAATTTGCTTGCCGTTCTTGTCGATCACGGCTTCAAAGTTGGCCCCCTCTTTCTCCCAGCGAACAATCGTTCCGCCTTTGGCTTCCGCCTGCGCAGCCTGCTGCACAGCGGCAGGGACGTCAGCAGCGTTGATAGTTTGTTCTTCGTGTTTTTCTTCCTTCGCTTGTGCGGTCACGCCGAATGCGAGGCCCGCGCTGATCACTGCTACGGTGAATAGGTTCTTCGTTTTCATGTCCGTTAAGTTTTGACTCTCAGGTTTAAGGATTGTTCGAAACTGAGTGCCCGTTGGCGCGCAAAAAGATTGCGCGAAAGAATCGAAGTCTGGTGAAATCAACAGTGCACGTCAGGCAGAGCCTGACAAACGCGCACACTCCGATTCGTAGTCTTCAATCAGCTTCAAGATCTTGGATTGAAAGGCGTCCTGCGCGGCATAAACGGCGCCGATCGCCTCAGCGAACGCCTTTTGCTTGAGCTCCTCCTCAATGGTCAAACTGAGTTCAGCTAGCTTTTCGATATTCGCTCGTGAATGAAACTCCAGCTCCTTAAGTTTGGAGAGGACTACAAGCGATTTCTCCCGCTGCGTCGGTTCTACTGGTTGGGTTGGCTTCGGAACTTCCGCCTGCGGCGCAGTGCTGTTGGTGGCAGACTTCGTTTCGGTTTGGACGGTCTTGCGCCGTGTCGGAGCAGGGCCAGGCTTTGGAGGAGCATGCTTTTGCTTATGATGCTTCTCCTGGCTGACTTTCTTGGCGTGCGCGACGTTTCGTGGGTCTCCCATCAACTTATTTGACGGCTCTCAAAGGCTGGCCGGTCGTATATCGCAACACGATTGCTTACGAATTCGAACGTAGACCGTCCCTCCGCCGCCTGTACGATCTCTCGAACAGGCGACTGGATCCATTAATCCGCTAACGGGAAAAGTCCACCCGCCCCAGGGGCAGGCAATACTCGACCCGACTTGCACCGATTAGTATCCCTTGGTCTTTGCCTTCTGCTCAGCCTTCTCCGGATGAGTGCCCATGAACTTGCCGTTGGAATCCACTCGGATAGCCACTTCTTTCCCGTTCTTATTCACGACCGCGTCATAGCATTCCTTGCCTTTGCGAGTCTCCTTTGCGACCCGAAGAATCTGATCGTTTCCAGCTTTTTCCTTGATAGTGGTTTGCGCCGGGGATGGCAGGTCCTTCATGTCAACGGGAGTCTCTTCTTGCGCCAACGCGGCCGGTCCGAGGATCAGGCCGGCACTGACCGTTATTGCGGCAATTAGCCTCTTTGTCTTCATGGTTTTGTTCCTTGTTTTGATGAATAGCTATCAAAGTACGGTTCGAAAACGAACAGTGGTTTGCGCGTAAAGAAATGTTCGTGCAAAACCGCCGCGATGCATTGCCGTTAGCGAGTGTATTTGACACTGAAGACCTCGCGCAATGCTGCGCGCGCTGCGTGATACCCGCACATCCCGTGAACGCCACCTCCGGGTGGTGTCGAAGCCGAGCATAGGTAAACGCCCTCAAGCGGAGTGCGGTAAGGCGTGGGACTGAAAATCGGTCGGGCAATCAACTGTGCCAGGTTCGCTGCGCCGCCGTTGATGTCGCCGCCGGTTAAATTAGAGTTCGATTTCTCAAGCTCAGCCGCATTCATCTTGTGACGAGCGAGAATACAATCGCGAAAACCCGGAGCGAATCGCTCGATTTGGGCTTCAATCCGATCCGACACGTCAACACTGCAGTTGAATGGAACGTGGCAGTAGACCCAGAGCGTATGTTGTCCGGCTGGAGCTCGAGTTTCATCAAACAAACTCTGTTGCGCCACGAGTACAAATGGCCGCTCCGGAATTTTCCCTTGCGACACGTCGGTTTCCGCCGCTGCAATTTCATTCATCGTGCCGCCGAGATGGACCGTGCCGGCGCGGCGGCAAGCTTCCGCTTTCCACGGAACTGGTTCACTCAGAGCGTAATCGATTTTGAAAATTCCAGGTGCGTGCCGAAACGATTCCAATCGCCGGCGGTAGCGTGGCGGCATTTGGTGGCCACCGATGCGCAAGAATTGCCAGACAGAAATATCCAGAATAACGGCGCGGGATTTTGGCAATTCGTTTAGATTATCGACCCTGTGTTCAGTCTCGATTTTGCCGCCGAACTGACGAAGATAACCAGCGAGCGCGTTTGTAATTTGCTGCGAACCGCCCCGGGGGATTGGCCAGCCGACAACGTGCCCGGCAAGCCCGAGCACCAAACCAAAGGCGGAGGAGACCGGCGCTTCCAAGGGAAGAAATGAATGCGCAGCGATTCCAGCGAAAAGCGCGCGGGCTGGTTCGTTTTTAAACAAGAACTTCGTCAGCAACGTTGTCGGGCAAAGTCCCAAAATCCCGAAGTGTGCCAATATCACTGGATGTCGCGGCAAATGGAGCATCGGCTGCAGGAATTCGTTCGCCAAATTTTCCCAATGGGGAATGAACGGCTTCATTAACCGCCGATAAGCGCGCGAGTCACCGGCAAGTTGTTCGGCCGTACGATCGATATCTTGGTGCAGGCACACCGCCGAGCCGTCATCAAGCGGATGTGCCAGTGGAACTTCAGGTTGAATCCATGTGAGACCAGATCGCTCGAGCGGAAGAGTCGTGAAAAATGGAGAAGCTGCCGCGAGCGGATGCACTGCCGAGCAAACATCATGCAAAAAGTCTGGCAGCGTTAGTTCCGCCGAGCGCGCTCCCCCGCCAATTGTCGCGTTCGCCTCCAGAACTAACACGGACTGTCCTGCTCGCGCCAAAGTGATTGCGGCGGCGAGACCGTTCGGCCCAGAACCAACTACTACTGCGTCGCACTCATCGGCCACGGATGATGCAGTAAAAGATTGAGCCGGTTTTTCCAACCAAATTAACGAATCTGAATTCGCCGCCGCGCAACGCGCAAATATCCCAAAGGCTGCGATTTTACTATGTGATTGGAGAACGTGTTTGCGATGGGACGCCTGAAGTTGTCGCGATAACCGGTGCTTCGGCAGGAGTCGGGCGCGCGACCGCTCGCAGATTTGCAAAGCATGGAGCGCGGATTGGTTTGATGGCGCGCGGCCTTGATGGATTGAAAGGCGCGAAGAAGGAAGTCGAAGAACTCGGTGGCAAAGCGCTCGTCTTTCCGGTGGACATTGCGAACGCCGATCGTGTGGAAGCGGCGGCCGCTCAGATCGAAGCCGATTTGGGCGAGATCGATATCTGGATCAACAACGCGATGGCTTCGGTCTTTTCGCCAGTCAAGGAGATGACGCCCGAGGAATTTCGGCGCGTGACTGAAGTGACCTATCTTGGTTGCGTTTATGGGACGCTCGCTGCGTTGAAACGGATGTTGCCCCGCAATCGCGGGGTGATTGTGCAAATCGGCAGCGCGCTTGCGTATCGCGGTATTCCGTT
>QHOS01000098.1 GCA_003219415.1 Verrucomicrobiota bacterium
GCAACAGGTTGACTATCGCCTGATCGGTTCAGCCCTGGCGCGGGTTCGCTGGGAACTCGACATTAATCCGCGCTGGAAACGCGACCCGAATTTTTATGTCGCGCAGACGCTCACGCCCGTGGCCGAAGCGCTCACTGTGCCAGGACCATATGATGCAGCGCGTAGTCGCGAAATTCTCACCCGCATTGGAAATATTCCTTCGATCCTGCAGCAAGGCGTCGTCAACCTGGATAAGCCGCCAGCGCCGTTTGCCACAGTAGCAATTCAAGCGCTGGAAAATATGAGGCCGCGTCTGCGCCAAATGGCGACGGGATTACTGAAATCGACGACTCTCAAGGAACAGGAGTTGAACAGCGTAATTGATCGCGCGGCGGATGCGCTTGACCTTTTTCGCGAAAAACTTCGCGAAATGTTGCCGTCGCTGCCGAACGAGACCGCCCTTGGAAGCGACGCCTACGTTTTCTTTCTCAAGAATGTCGCGCTGATCCCTTATTCGCCTGAAGAACTTCTGGCGATGGGCAAACAGGAATGGAATCGTGCCGTCGCTTTCGAGGCATTCGAGAAAAATCGCAACAAGAATGTGCCGCCCCTTAAAATCGCTGACAACGTTGACGATTGGATCAAGGATGCGGCAACGAAAGAACTTCAAATCAGAAGATTTCTCGAGGAAAGCGGTATCCTCACTGTCCCCAATTGGGTTGGGCATTACACGTTCCGACCGATGCCAGAATATCTGAGCGCGTTGCAAGGTTTCGGCGAGACGGACGACTTCACTTCGCAATCGCGGTTGAGCGAGAATTGCATCCGTTATGTGACCAAGCCTTCAGGGAAGCTAGGTTACTTCTGGCAGGCAACGGCGGAAGACCCGCGGCCAATAACCGTTCATGAAGGAATTCCCGGCCATTATTTTCAGCTGTGTCTTTCATGGAAACATGATGACCCGATCCGGCGGCATTACTACGACTCGGGGGCAAACGAAGGCATCGGCTTTTATGCTGAAGAAATGATGTTACGCGCTGGCCTCTTCGACGACAGCCCGCAGACGCGCGAGATCATTTGCAATTTTATGCGACTCCGCGCGTTGCGCGTGGAAGTGGATGTAAAACTCGCGCTCGGCGAATTCACGCTCGACCAAGCCGCTAAATATTTACAGGAGAAAGTCCCAATGGATGAACAGACGGCGCGTCAGGAAGCAATCGCCTTCGCAACCGGCCCCGGACAGGCCATTACCTATCAGATCGGCAAATTGCAGATCATAAAATTCCTCGCCGACGAGCGGATGCAACAGGGCGAAAAATTTAATCTCCGCTCTTTCCACGATTTCCTATGGAAAAACGGCAATGTACCAATTGCGCTGCAGGAGTGGGAACTTCTCGGCGACGCAAGCAGTCTTCCGAAGTAGCGGCTGATCTAATCGACGATTTCGAGGCCCATTTGGCGGGCGGTGCCGGCGATGATACGGAAGGCGGCTTCGTCGTTGCGCGCGTTTAAGTCTTTGCCCTTTGTTTTCACGATGTCCATAACCTGCTTGCGCGTGACTTTGCCGACCTTGGTTTTGTTAGGCTCTTTGGAACCGGCGGCGATGTTGGCCGCCTTCTTCAACAAGATCGCGGCGGGCGGACTTTTGGTGATGAACGTGAACGATTTGTCTTTGTAAACAGTGATAACGACCGGAAGAATGTCGCCGGCTTGCTTTTGGGTGGCGGCGTTAAATTCCTTGCAGAATGCCATGATGTTGACGCCGCGCGGGCCGAGCGCAGTTCCAACCGGCGGTGCAGGGTTAGCCTGGCCTGCGGGAATCTGGAGTTTGATCTCTGCTACTTTTTCTTTTGCCATTTCGAAAAGTTGTTAGTTGAGAGTTGATTGCTGATAGCTGTGGATCTTAGCCGCGTTCCACTTGCCAGTATTCCAATTCCACCGGAGTTGCGCGACCGAAAATGGTGACGGAGACACGGAGTTTGCCGCGCTCAGGATCGATTTCCTCGACGATGCCGGTCTGGTTTTGGAATGGGCCGTCGGCGACTTTCACCGATTCGCCAACCTCAAAGCTGACTTTCGGTTTCACCTTTTCTTCGCGCTCTTTCATTTGAGCGAGCATGCTGTCTACCTCTGATTGCCGCATTGGAATCGGTTTGTCCTTGGTGCCGGCAAATCCAATCACGCCGGGTGTGTCGCGAATGAAATACCAGGTGCGCCCGACCAGTTGATTGTTCTCGTCGAGCAAATGCATGTTAACAATCAGATAGCCGGGAAAAAATTTCCGTGTGGTCTCGCTCTTCTTGCCTTTCTTGATTTCCGATACGCGTTCGGTTGGAACGAGCACTTCGTAAATCAAGTCGCCCATTTCTTCCGTTTTGACGCGCTTCAAGATGTTCTCGCGCACCTTGTTTTCCTGACCGGAAAGCACATGCACGACGAACCATTGATCTTTCCCTGCGAGCGTTTGTGCCATAATCAGTGCAACCGTGTGAAAAAGTGGACGACGTTCACCAAAACGAGATCGAAAAGCGCGACATATCCACCGAGCAATAACATTGCGATAGCGACCACAACAGTCGAATCACTCAGTTCTTTGTAACGGCGGAATCCTTTCTCTTTCGGGTCCCAAGGCCAGGAGCATTTCTGCAGCTCGACCTTCACTTCGCTGAAGAAGTTTTTAACTTTGGTGATCATCTAAATCAAAACAACATCCAACATCCAATGCCCAACGTCCAACTTACGCAGCTACTGCCGTTTCGAATTCAGAGTTCGATATTGAAACGTTAGGCATTCGCGGTCTGTTTAACCACGCCAGGAGGGACTCGAACCCCCAACCGACGGTTTTGGAGACCGCTACTCTACCAATTGAGCTACTGGCGTTCTTAATCTTCCTCTTCCGCTTCCTCTTAATCTCCTCTTCCTTCGTCATCCGTTCAAGAAAGCAGAGTGAGAGGTAGAGGAAGAATTTTAATCCAGAATATCGCTCACGCGACCGGCGCCGACCGTCTTGCCGCCTTCACGAATTGCGAAGCGAATCGTTTTCTCCATCGCGATTGGCGTGATCAACTCGACTTCGATTGAGATGTTGTCGCCGGGCATGACCATTTCCACGCCTTCAGGCAATTTAACGGTGCCAGTCACGTCCGTCGTACGGAAATAAAACTGCGGCCGGTAATTGGTGAAGAATGGGGTGTGACGTCCGCCTTCCTCTTTACTCAGCACATAGACTTCCGCTTTGAATTTCTTATGAGGCGTAATCGAACCAGGCTTCGAAATCACCTGACCACGCTCGACCTCTTCCTTCTTTAAGCCGCGCAACAGAACGCCGACGTTATCACCCGCACGCGCTTCATCGAGAAGTTTGCGGAACATTTCGATGTCAGTCGCAACAGTTTTTGCGGTAGGACGAATTCCCACTAGCTCGACTTCTCCCATTTTCTTGAGAATACCGCGCTCCACACGCCCCGTTGCGACAGTGCCGCGGCCTTCAATATTGAACACGTCCTCGATCGGCATCAGGAACGGCTGATCGATCGGCCGCTCCGGCACGGGGATGTAATCGTCAATAGCTTCGACGAGGGCGAGCACCTGCTTTTCCGCGTCGGCGTCGCCATTAAGTGCTTTGAGGGCGCTGCCTTTAACAATCGGGATTTTATCTCCCGGAAATTCATACTGCGTCAGGAGATCGCGCACTTCCATCTCCACGAGATCGAGAAGCTCCGGATCATCGACCATATCGACCTTGTTCAGGAACACGACAATCGAGGGTACGCCAACTTGACGCGCCAGCAGGATGTGTTCGCGCGTTTGTGGCATGGGGCCGTCCGCGGCCGAGACGACCAGGATGGCGCCATCCATTTGCGCCGCGCCGGTGATCATGTTTTTGACGTAATCGGCGTGGCCGGGGCAATCCACGTGAGCGTAGTGACGTTTGTCGCTCGAGTACTCCACGTGTGCCGTGTTAATTGTAATGCCACGCTCTTTTTCTTCCGGAGCGTTGTCGATTGACTCGTATGCGCGTACTTCGGCCATGCCTTTCTTCGACAGCACCATCGTAATCGCTGCCGTCAGGGTTGTTTTGCCGTGGTCTACGTGACCGATGGTGCCGACGTTCACGTGCGGCTTGTCGCGTTTAAATGCTTCCTTAGCCATTTCAATTCTCCTGGTTAACTTAAACTACCTTATTTTCTGTATTGTCTGCTACCGGTTCTCAGGCTGCTCTGGAGCCCATGACCGGGATTGAACCGGTGACCTCGTCCTTACCAAGGACGTGCTCTACCAACTGAGCTACATGGGCTGTTCTTCGCCAACCCAGCGCCTCCGCGGCAACCCGGTTTCGCCTCCTACCAGAGATTCAAAAGTCCCAAAGCCGCGTCAAATTTGCAATTTGAACGACCATGGGACCGCCTCGTTCCAGCAAAAAGCGTCCGCAAGCTAACCGCGCTCATTGTCGTGTCAAAGAAATTTCTTGTTGGAAACGGCGCATTTCGCAGGAGGCTGTAGAGTGCGCTGTCCTCAGTGCATCCAGTCAATACCAGCAACAACGGTTCCGCTGAAGACAGCGGATATTAGACCGCCTGCAAACCCTACCGGATCTCACCGGATTCTGCCGCTGGTCTCTTCAGCCTTTCCTCGTGTGACGAATCGCATGATGACTGCGATTATGATGAGCACCGCAATGGCGATCCCAACATTCAGCGGCGTCATCAAACCCGGCCCGGGCGTTGGAGTGGGAGTGGCCGAAGGTGGAGGCGGTGCATTTTTTGCCGCCAGCATTCCCTGCACATATTGTAAACGTTGAACAGTGTCATAGTCTTCTGGCTTTAGTTTTAGCGCCGCCTGGTAATCGGCGATGGCCTTCTCATACTGCTGCAAGGAAGTGTACGTCGCGCCTCGTTTCACTAAGTGCTCGGCATCGTTTGGGTCCTTCTCGATCAACAGCGTGTAGTCCGCTACGGCCACGTCGTAGTTTTTCAGGTTCCGGTTTGCCCAGGCGCGACGATCATAATTTTGTGGGTCATCTGGTTGTTTCTGAATTGCAGTGGTGAAGTCCGCGACCGCTTTGTCCCATTGGTTGAGACCGATCTCAGCAAAACCGCGAAATTTATAGGTGTACGCGTCATCTGGTTTGAGTTCGATTGCCTTATCGAAATCTGGCAGCGCTGCATCGAACTGATTTTGCATTACGGCAGTCATGCCTCGCTCGCGATAGGCGACTTCATCCTTTGGAGCGACTTCGATTGCCTTTGAAAAATCAGCGTACGCGTCGGGAAGCCGAGGAGGATTGCTGGCACGATACGCCGTGCCCCGGTTAGTGTAGCCGCGCGGATCTTTCGGATTCGCTTCAATCGCCTTTGTAAATTCGGCAACGGCAGCGTCGAAATTTTTTTGTTGAGCGAGCTCGATCCCTCGCTGCATGTGGCTCGCGGCTCCGGCTGCTGGTTTGGCCAGGCACACGTGACTGCCTGCAAAACAGAGAAGTGACGCGGTTGCGATGATAATTGTTCGCTTGTTCAAGATATTCATTCTCCTTTCAGCCTAACTGTTGAGCGATTTATACTTGTAGGCGAGCAAATTAACGCGCGGAAGGCTTAAATGAACCAAACAAATTCGATTGCACGACTCGGCGATCGACAGCGTCGCACTAGTCTGTCTGAAGGCTACGCTGCTGTCTTTGCCACCGTCCTTATTTGGTCCACGCCATCACTATTCATGTATTATTTGAATCGCTATTACGATCCGTGGGCACAGAATTTTTATCGTTATTTTGTCGCCTGTCTCGCCATTGCACCGCTCGTGTTTTATCGGATCCACCGAGGCGGGCCGGAAATCGACCTGCGCGCCGTTGGGCTTTGTCTTCTACCCTGTCTGCCGAACGTCGTCCATCAAGTGACGCAAGTGATGGCTCTCTTCTACATGGGCCCCGGTGTCTACACGATTTTCATTCGTTCTTCGGTCATCTTTACCGCGCTGCTCGCGCTCGCGTTCTTTCCAGAGGAGCGCTTCGTCATTCGGCAATGGAAATTCCAAGCCGGCACTCTGCTTGGCTTAATAGGTGCCTTTGGAGTGATCTGGTTTCAGCCCGACGTGCAATCACAGCAGCGACATATCGCGTTGCCTGGATTATTCATTGCTTTTGCCGCCTCATTTTGTTGGGCGCTCTACGGCGTTCTGATTAAGCGCCCATCGGCTCAGCTAGGGTCAATCCGCAGTTTTGGTTTGGTCAGCTTCATCACTTCCGCGCTGCTTTTTCCCCTCACCCTCGGGTTTGGCAAAATCGATACGCCGCTTCACGCGGGCGCGGACGTGAACGTGATTCTGGTCATTTCAGCCGTGACCTGTATTACGCTCGCCCACGTTTTGTATTATGTGGCGATCCACCGAATCGGAGTCGCGCTCGCCCAAGCCCTCCAGCTTCTGTGCCCCGCCGGCGCCATGGGACTCTCCGCCTGGATTTTCCACGAACGCCTTACCAGCCTGCAACTCTGGAGTGCAGCGATTCTGCTCGTTGGCGCATTTCTCGCTATGCGCGTGAAACCGATCGCCACGACAGAAACGGCAGAGAATATCTGACCAAAGCTAAGCGTTGCCAGGAAGGATGACGCGCAGTGCGACGTTAACAACGATGCCATTTCCCAGCGTTTTAGCATTTCGGAATGCTTGATACTGGACACTCCGCACGTGATTGCATTATCCAGTAACGAGAATCGAGCATTTAGCATTCGCTTCCGTCCCGTGAATCTCAAAAAGTATCTTCGGACCCGGCAAAAAGTGATCGACCGCGCGCTGGATCGGTATTTGCCCAAAACAAGCACGAAACCTGTCACGCTCCACAAGGCGATGCGGTACAGTCTTTTTGCCGGAGGCAAGCGATTGCGGCCAATCCTTTGTCTTGCCGCGGCTGAAGCCTGTCGCGGCAACGTCGATACCGCCCTTCCCCTTGCCTGTGCGGTCGAATGTATCCACACCTATTCGCTGGTACATGACGATCTTCCCAGCATGGATAACGACGATTTCCGGCGTGGCCGCCCCACCTGCCACAAAGTTTTCGGCGACGGCATTGCTGTACTGGCGGGAGACGCGCTGTTAACGATCGCGTTTGAAATTGTTTCGAACGCGAAGGCGGCGCCGCGTTACGATATTTCAATTTTGTTGCGCGAAATCGCGGTTGCAGCTGGGAGCCAGAAACTGATCGCCGGGCAAGTGGCCGATCTCGAAGCAGAAGGCAAGAGAGTGAAGCGCGATCAGTTGCGATTCATCCACGAGAACAAGACTGCAGCCATGTTGAAAAGCTCAGTCCGGCTCGGAGCGATGAGCGCCAACGCAGACGCCAGGAAACTTTCCGCAATCACACAGTTCGGGGAGCAGCTTGGTCTGGCTTTTCAAGTCATCGACGATATCCTCGATGTAACGCAAACCTCGGAGATACTGGGTAAGAGCGCCGGCAAAGATGTCGCGGCAAAAAAAGCGACTTATCCTGCGGTAATTGGCTTGGAGAAATCCCGCGCTGAAGCCAGACGGCTCACGCGCCAGGCGCACGATGCCCTGTCCGTGTTTCAGGAAGGTGACGCTGAAGCCCTTCATGCGCTGGCAAATTATCTTCTCGAACGCGAGTACTGACGGTAGGGACGGCGCGCCCGGCGGTCGTGCCCTACCTGGCTAGCGCCAGATTTGGGTCGATCTCCTCGGTTACACGGGATTGAAATCCAGCGCGCAATCGCAACGACGCAGCAAACGCGATCATAGCCGCGTTATCCGTGCACAACCACGGCTCGGCATTTTTGAAGTCAAATCCGCCGTGCACGCATGCCTCGCCCAATTGCCTTCGCAGTTCCTGATTGCAACTAACACCGCCGCTAACCGTCACAAGATTGACGCGATATTTCTGCGCTGCTGCAATCGTCTTGCTCACCAGGACATCAATAATCGCCTGCTGAAAAGAAGCGCAAAGAT
>QHOS01000042.1 GCA_003219415.1 Verrucomicrobiota bacterium
AGCAGAAGACAGGAACATCTCCAGCATCTGATCGCTGAAAGTAACACCCTGATCGCTGCTCTGTGCCAGATGGGCCGAGAAGATCGGGAAGCCTGACGAGAAGCCATCGAAAGTGTAGTAGAAAACACCGACTATCCCGTTGCTGGCTACTGCGACCGACGGAATGGCGGCTTCCACTTGACCCGTCACGAAGTTTTCTGGTCCCACAGTCACGCCGCCCCCTCCGTTGTCGAAGATTCGGCGGATGGCGAGGCGGTCGTTGCCGGTGCCCGCATCACGACTGCCGTAAACGTAATAGACATCCCCGTTATTTGGATCCACGGCAGCGTGGTCCGCTCCGCCAAGAAGAGCGTTAACGGTACCGAACTTAGGTTGCGGCTGTGTACTATCCGCGTTCGCCACGATGGTCCCACCCGGCATCCCGTTCAGAATCCACGTGGCTCCGCCATCCGTGGATCGGTTAAGCATGTAGTTGATGTTCTTCGGGTCTCCTCCGCAGTTGCCTACGCACCTCTGAAAGAGACTGTAGACAAAGCCAGTTTGTCGATCGACGGCCAGTCGGTGACCCGGGTTAATACCACCCGTCGAGGTTCCGGATTGGTTGTCAACCGTGAAGTTAGGTGGGTCGACACCGAAGGAAACCGCAACCCGCATATCGGGCCCGCCGCTGAAGTCGTCGTAAGCGGCGTATACGTCGTCTTGGGTTGGAGTCGTTGGGTCCCGGTTTACCAAGAGCCAGGGCTGATCGGCGTCCCCGAAGCTCGATGGGACAAGGTGATTCGTCCTTTGCGTGACACCAGCAATAACCAGCCAGTTCCATGCTGCGGCACTCGCTGGATCCGTGGTTGTGCCGCTAAAGATGTCGCTGATAAGAAAGGTGCCAGACATTTGATTGTTCCGTCCATAATCGACGGCCTGATCACAGGGACAACCGGCTGCCGCTACACCGGGCGGTGCAGGGATTGTAAATTGCTTGGTCCAAATATTCCCGCCGTCGGTGGACCGCCACAGGGGCGCATTTGCCCCCCAGCTTTCTGAAAAGGCCGTGATGACAATTTCGTTTATGTTCGCGGGGTTCACCGCTATAGACGTCTCGCCATCGTTAAAGGTATCGGTGTTCGTCAGGTTGGGATCTGTGTTATTCACGACTACATCAACGATAATTGATGAAACCCCGGGTAGCAGAGGAATTGCCCTAACTCCTCGTGGGGCCGAATCCTCGGGAAGCGCCGGCCGAGTGTAGGGCGTGGTGTCCGGCGGTGCGCTTCGGGTTGACTCTTTTGCCTGCTGCTGTGCCTTGTTCTGAGTTTGGGCTGTCGCTGTTGTCACTAAAGGTGAACTTCCCTTTAGTAACAATACCAAACCTGCAATCAATACAGCTAAGCCTACCTGCGTTAGTCTTTTCATGATCTTCATCCCCCTTTATCAAACTTCACACTTTCCTCGATTTTGATGATTTCTTGTATAACGGACTCATCTACATCCACGGGAACAGACGCTTCAAGAGAGATCGTGTGCTTTTCATCAGCGATGTAGGTACTGATAGCTAAATAGAATGCAGTTTTATCAATGGATGAACCAGTCGCGTAAGCGAGTTTTCCACGAACCCTCACAGCACGATGTCCATCAATAGCTAGTGTCTGATGCTCTTGCTTCGGTGTATTTTGTCTTGCAACAAGACTGTCTAAAAATCTGTCAGTTACCTCTGCGCTCTCGTTTACTTTGTCCACTATCCGCACGAGTGCCCTATTTCTTGCCGGGACTTGAGGGTCCTCGGAAACATAATTGCGAATTTCGAATTCATTTGCATACTGCAGTCTGGATGTAAACCAATGGTCTGGGTATGAAACTGTATAGCCAAACTTCTCATTTCTATAGACCGGCCCTCTTGCTTCCTGTTGCATACTAATGGCTTCTTCTCCTACGATGAAGGTGGTTAAGATAGGGATGAAGAAGGCTTTCTTAAACATAACGTGAGAATTCAGTTCCGACTGTCACCTTTTCCTTCGAAAAATTTTGCCCGGTGTGGCAAAAATTTTTCGAATCTTGTGCTATTCATATTATGTTAGTCTTAATCATCGGCAACCATTACACGAGGCCGCCGTGCGGGGATCACGTTAGGAACCGTCTTCACAAGGTTTGAGGATGGCTAAAAAATTGCTCAGGCGTCAAGCGGAATTCGTTATCCGCAAGCTGCGCGCCCGTTTGCAAGGCAGGGGCTTTTACGTCAGTCGTCGCGTTAAAGCGGCGGCCCCGCTTTTCCGCTTCAACGCTTTACCACTCTTTGAAAATCCGTAGCCAGTTGTCGCGCAGGATCTTTTCGATCTGCTCGTCGCTGAATCCGTGCTCGATCAACCTGCGGGTGAGATTGCGCGCGTGAGAATGGTTCCTGAGATCGGGAATGAAATGCGGACTGGTGAATTTTGCGGCAAGCTCTTTTTGCCTCGACTCAGGCCACTGGCGATAGATGAATTCAAAGAAATCGAAACCGATCCCGACTCCGTCGATGCCAATCAAATTGGCGATGTATTCAATGTGATCGATGTAACGATCCATCGTGCCTTCTTCTTCTCTCGGGCTCACCAGCAGGGAATTCACACCGATTACACCGCGCCGTTCGCCGATCATTTTGATCTGTGCATCACTGATGTTGCGCTCAATATCGTAATAGCGCCGAACATTCGTGTGCGACACGATGGGTGGCTTTTTTGTAATCGAGAAAATTTCGTCAAACCCCGCTGGATTGATGTGCGCGAGATCAATAATGATGCCGAGCCTCTCGCATTCGCGTACCACGTCGCGCCCAAAGCTAGTTAGACCGTTCGGTGACGAACCGGTTGCCGCAAAGATTCCGCCATGTCCCGCCGCGTTGCTTCGCGCATGGGTGAGTCCCATTGAGCGGACTCCGAGCTCGTGGAAAATGCGCAGAAGGTTTAAGTCTGTTCCGAGTGGCTCTGCTCCCTCCATCGTAATGAGCAGCGCGATTTTGTCTTCTTTGAGTGCTTTCTCGATTTCGTGATAGCTCTTACAGATCGTGAACTGCCGGCACCGCTGCGTCTCAGCATATAGCCGCGCGATTTGATCGAGTGCCACACGCAGGCCCGCGTCTGGCAGATAGCGGTCCTCGATGTAAATCGCGACGCCGACCACGCCGATATTCCCGGCTTCGAGTTCCGGTAAGAATTCGGTTTTAAGCACGTTCTTACGGTCGCGCTTTTCATACAAATCCATCGGCAAATCGAAATGCAGATCGATGACCCCACCGGCTTGTAGCCGTTCGATTCGTTCTTCGATGGATTCTTTTTTAGCAGTCATTGCTTTGGAGCAGAAGAAAACCGCAGATTACGCGGATGTCACGGATAGAAAATAATCAGACAAAGCCTCGACACTTCACGCAGATCGCCCTTCGTACACAATAGAAACCCGCAATGTAGTGAAGCGTTGTAGCCACGGCCCCGTGGGCCGTCACTCACTAACTTCCTCCTTTGCTCTGACGTGGCTGGTTGTAGCTGCGGTCGTGACCGCGGAGCCGGAGTCAGCGATTCCAGCTACATCATCTACTGACTGTTAGCCACCGTTTGCGGCGCAGCCTTACTCGCTTCCATTTGGACCCTGGCTTTCTGGATCTGGGTCGCCTGCTCGTCGAGACGCGCAGTAAGCTGCGCCACGGTTGCTCGGAAATCCTTCTTTAGCTCTGTGATCGTCGCTTCTTGTTCCTGCGCTTTGCGATGCGCTTTGAGGAACTCGTTGAGTAACATCGCGTTCACTGCATCGTAGCGCACCGTGTAGATGTCGCCGTTCTCATCGCGCACCACGAGGTCAGGATTTACTTCAGCTACCTCTTCGGCGATCAAACCGAATTGCGGCGTGTTTGTGGCGTCACTCTTGTAGAGGAACGTTACGGGCTTGAGTGCCAGGATGGCTTCGCTGGCCTTTTCCATCGGTTGTATCTCTTTCTTAAACCGCTTCGATGAGACAATCGTGCCCAGTTGGCCGGAACCATCTATCACTACCGGTACGCCACCGACCACGGTGGCCCCCCTAATGCCGTCGATAAAGGTTTTGGTCTGACCCTCGCCGATGCGGATCGTAGCCGACTCGCCGGGGAAACCAAAGGCACCAATATCGATGTTGCTATCGCCTGTGGTAAGACGTGACCCTGCACCCTGGCCCAACGCGATGTTGAAGTTGCCGGTGGTGTTGTTAAAGAGCGCTTGATAACCGTTGGCCGTGTTGAAGCTGCCGGTGGTGTTGAGACTGAGCGCACTACGACCGATGGCCGTGTTTCGGCCGCCGATGGTGTTGTTCAAAAGCGCGCTGGCACCGAAGGCCGCGTTGAAGTTGCCGGTAGTGTTGCTAGCGAGGGCACCATTACCGTTGGCCGTGTTGGAATCCCCATTGACGTTGTTAACGAGCGCATTAGCGCCGGTGGCCGTGTTGGCGTTGCCGGTGGTGTTGAAAAAGAGCGCACTCTCACCGATGGCCGTGTTGGGGGCGCCGGTGGTGTTGTTTAAAAGCGCTCCCGCGCCGATTGCCGTATTTTCGTTTGCGGTGTTGAGGAGGAGCGCTCCAGCACCGATGGCCGTGTTGAAACTGCCGCCGGTTAGGGCCCTGAGCGAATAAAGACCAGCTGCCGTATTATATAGGCCGCTAGTAAGACTGAGAAGGGCATCTTGCCCTTCTGCCGTGTTGCCTCCGAGGTAGCCTCCGTCCGGCGGCGGACTAACCGCCTGCACGTTTGGCAAAAGTCCAATGCAGACGAGCGAAAGGATTAGAAGAATTGATTCAGCCGTTTTTTTCATAGCGTGGAGTCTCCAAAGAGTCTGATTAAGTTGTCGAGGACAAAATTTCTCAAGAGCAGATTATTTCCCACCAAACGCACGAAAAGACACGAACCCGAAAGCTTTCGGGGCAGAGATCCCTATCTCTTTTATTAACCCCCGTTTGGGTGTGTTCCGTGGCATCCGCCTTCGTATCCTGGCAAGCTTCGCGTTTCGCCATTCCTTCGTCATTGACCGAAAGAGATTCCTCGACGGAGCCTGCCCTGAGCGAAGTTGAAGGGCTCGGAATGACAGATGGCGGACCGCTACCTGCTTAACTCAAGCATGCGCCGAATGGGGAGCTCTGCGCGTTTACGCAATGGCTCTGACAAAGTGATCTCTGGTTCCATGTTCAAGAGCGCGTCGTACGCTTTCTCGAGGGTGTTCATCTTCATGAACCGGCATTCGCCACAGAAGCAGTTATCTGTCGGACCGGGAATGAAGGTCTTGTTAGGGATTTCTTTACTGAGACGGTGCAACAGACCGGCTTCCGTTACGACAATGATCTCGCGCGCAAGTGATTCTCTGCAAAAAGTCACCATCTTTTCGGTGGAACAAACTTCATCGGCCAACATGCGCACGGCGTATGTGCATTCCGGATGTGCCACGACTGGCGCATTCGGATATTGTTCGCGAATGCGGTTAATGCTGCGCGCCGTGAACTCGACGTGCACGTAACAGTTCCCTTGCCACAAGTCCATTTTGCGCCCCGTCCGTTCCATTACCCACGCGCCAAGATTCTGGTCCGGAACAAAAAGAATGTTTCGATCAGCCGGGGCGGCGCACACGATTTTATCCGCATTGCCGCTGGTGCAGATCACGTCTGACTGTGCTTTCACGCCGGCGCTGCAGTTAATGTAGGCGATGACGTAATAATTCTTGTCCGCGTTCTTCCTCAGAAACTGCGCTAGTTTTTCCGGCGGACATGATTCCGAAAGTGAACAACCAGCGTCGAGATCGGGCAAAATCACGCGCTTGGTTGGATTAATGATCTTGGCTGTTTCGGCCATGAAATGGACGCCGCAAAACAAGATAACGTCGGCGTCTGTTTTCGCCGCTTGATAACTTAAGCCTAACGAATCGCCGACGAAGTCAGCAGCATCCTGTAACTCGGGCACCTGATAGTTATGCGCGAGAATAACAGCGTTCCGTTCGCGCTTGAGCTCCTGCAACTCTTCTGCAAGATCAACACGAGTTCGCCGTGAACTGCCAAAGTTAATGCCGGCGCTTACCATCGGCTAATATGGCGGTTTTTGGGGCGGATTACAAATGAGCCCTATCGTAGGGCGTTTGACTCGTTCGCTCCCGCTCTCTCGCCTACGTGGGCTGCCCGTCCATGTTGCTCGCGCCCTGCGCGCGGCTCCATTCTGTGAACTCCGAAAGCATTCGGAGCTGACGTAGACGCCTTACAGTAGCGCCGCCTTCATTGCGTCGATCGGCGGCTCGCGATCGAACCAGAAGGAAAACGAGAGCGCACCTTGATGCAGCAACATCGATATTCCATTGGCGCTGCGCGCGCCGGCTTGTTCGGCCGCGTGAAGCAGAGCAGTTTTGGATGGTCCATATACGCAATCGAAAACCATGTGATGCGGTGCGAGTAATCGGGCTGGGATCGGGGTTGGATCGCTCGAATTCATCCCCAGGGGAGTCGCGTTAACGATAAGATCCGTGTCTGCTAGTTGCATGCGTATTGCCGATTCCCCCCACGCTATAGCTTCAAGGCGCGCTGCGGGGCCAAGCACACGAGGTTCCATAAAAAATGGCCGCAACCCCTCCCTGATCGCATCCGCTTTTTCCAGTGTGCGATTGACGAGAACGAGACGTTCGCAGTTCTCAAGCGCGCATTGCCACGCAATAGCGCGTCCCGTTCCGCCGCCGGCGCCAATTAACATTACTCGCAGATCGCGCAGATCGACGGAGAATTCCGCGCGAATGGCGCGCAGGAACCCCTCGCCGTCAGTATTCGAGCCAACGAGTTTCTTGTCGCGAAGGCGAATCGTGTTCACCGATCCCACGCGGCTGGCAAATTCATCTGCCTCATCGATCTGCGCGAACCCCGCGATTTTGTGCGGCACGGTCAGGTTCACTCCCTCGAAATCCAAGTTTCGCAAAAAGCGCAGAGCCGATCTCAATTCATTCGGTCGTATATGAAAACGTGCGTATTGCGCGTTAATCTCGCAGGCTCGCAGGGCGGCATTTTGCATCTCCGGAGAGAGCGAATGGGCAACAGGATCACCAAAAATGCCCAGGCGAATAGGGGGATCAATGTCGCGCGCGACATCATGCCATTTCTCAAGATCAGCGACCGTGTAACGTTGGGTGGTTTGCTTTGTCATTCGCGTCGAGACAGTACAACCGCGCGTGTTTTTTTGCGACGACGCAAAAACAACGTAGCACAGCCATCTTGGCTGTGGGGCCGACGGGCATCCTGCCTGTCGGATCAGCGCTGCAGCCGAGACGCCCGCTGGCGTCACAGGCAAGATGCCTGTGCTACATTGACGCCCGATTAAGATGACGACTACGACCGATCACCCTTCGGATTTTATTCGCGATATCGTCGCGGACGACCTTCGTGCGGGCAAATACAAACAAATCTGCACCCGTTTTCCGCCCGAGCCGAACGGCTACCTTCATATCGGCCACGCAAAGTCGATTTGCCTCAACTTCGGAATCACGCGCGAGTTTGGCGGCATTTGCAACATCCGGATGGACGATACCAACCCGATCAAGGAGGAAGCGGAATATGTCGAGTCAATCATGACTGACGTGCGCTGGCTGATCGATGGTTGGGCGGACAAGCATGTCGGTGGCGCCCCGTTTTACGCATCGGATTATTTCGACCGTTTCTACGAACACGCGGTCGACCTTATCCGCAAAGGCAAAGCTTATGTCTGCGATATGACTTCCGAGGAAACGGACGCATATCGCCGCCTGGGGAAGGCGAGTAACTTCCGCGATCGCTCGATCGAGGAAAACCTCGATCTGTTTGCACGAATGAAAGCGGGAGAATTTCCCGACGGAGCGCGCACGTTGCGTGCGAAGATTGACGTAAACGCCGCGAACGTCTGGCTGCGCGACCCGGTGCTCTATCGCATCCGGCACGCCTCACATCATCGTACCGGGGACAAATGGTGCATTTATCCGATGTACGACTGGGCGCACACGCTCAGCGATTATGTCGAAGGGATCACGCATTCGGTGTGCACACTGGAATTCGAAGTGCACCGCCCGCTTTACGACTGGATTCTTAGTGCGCTCGAATTGCCGGAGCCGCGCCCGCATCAATATGAGTTTGCGCGGCTCAATCTCACTTACTCGGTCATGAGCAAACGGAAACTGATCCAGCTCGTGAACGAAAAACTTGTCAATGGCTGGGACGATCCGCGGATGCTTACTATTTCCGGATTGCGTCGGCGCGGCGTGACGGCGAGCGCCTTGCGCGCGTTCGCCTATAATGTTGGCATCACGAAATATCCGAGCATGACGGATATGGCTGTGCTCGAACATACGATGCGTGACGAATTTAATCGTAACGCCGCCCGCCGGCTCGCCGTGCTGCGACCGATCAAGATTGTGCTGACGAATTATCCAGAGGGAAAAATTGAAGAACTCGATGCAATCAACAATCCCGAGGATCCCAAGGCCGGAACGCGCAAGATTCCGCTCAGTCGCGAGCTTTACATCGAGAGCGACGATTTCATGGAAACGCCTCCGCCAAAATATTTTCGACTCCGACCCGGTGGGGAAGTGCGGCTTAAATACGCTTACATCATCAAGTGCGATGAAGTCGTGAAAGATGGAGCCGGTAAGGTGGTTGCGCTCCGATGCACTGTCGATCTCGACAGTAAATCAGGCGGACCGACTGCGGGTCGCAAGGTGAAAGGAACGATACATTGGGTAAGCGCAGCACAGGCAATCGATGCAGAGGTTCGATTGTATGACCGCCTGTTCAGCGTTCCGGAACCCGACGCCAGCGGCGATTTCAAATCATTTATTAACCCAAATTCGTTGGAAGTCGTGACTGCGAAATGTGAGCCAGCCCTTGCGACCGCGCATCCCGAAGAACGCTATCAATTTGAGCGACTTGGCTATTTTGCTCTTGATCTGGATTCGACTCGTGAAAAACAGGTGTGGAATCGCACGATCACGCTAAGGGATACGTGGGCGAAAGCCAGGCAAACGTAGCCGCCCAAGATTTGAACAAGAAAAACACCGGTCTTTTTATCTCAGGTTTTCTGCTGGTAGTTTTGGGTTTAGTTACACTGTGGCGCGGTCATGCAAGCTGGTATGGCGCTGGATACATCTCTGGAACGCAGGCAAAGGCCTACGCGTTTGCCTCCCTGGCCTTTGCGTTAGCATTTTTCTTTCTCGCCTTCCGTCGCAGGCGATAGCGTTCACGCGAGAACATCGCGGGCGACCCACCCTTGTGTGTCATCCTGAGTCGTGCAGACGACGAAGGACCTCACGCTGGGTGATGGATCACGCAAGGAATCGAGTGTGATCTCGCAAGCGTGTGAGAGGTCCCTCGCTTCGCTCGGGATGACGTCTCGTTAGAACATCGCTAGCGCGCGGTCGATGCGTGCAATGACGTTTTCTTTTCCGAGAACTTCGAGCAAATGATAAAGACTCGGTCCCACGTTGCTGCCAGTCACAGCGAGTCGAGTGGGATGAACAATACCGCCGACTTTTACGCCTAGCTTTGCGGCTGTGCTTTTCAATGTCGCTTCAATTGTAGCAGCATCGAATTTCTCGAGCGCGCTTAGCGCTTCGCGAACCGCTGTCAGTCTTGGTTTGTTCTCAGCGGTGAAATGCTTGGCAACGCCCTCTTGATTGTAATCGAAATCCTCTGTGAAATAGAATCCGCAATAGGCCGGTAATTCATCAAAGGTATTGATTTTGCCTTTGCACGTTTCCAGTGCAGCGCGCACGTATTTCTCTGGAAAATTCTCAAGCTTCACCCCGCTCGACCTCAGCTTCGCGACGGCCAGATCATAAAACTCGGAGTCGTTCAATTCGCGTGTGTATTCGCCATTCAACCAATGGAGTTTGTCGGGATCGAACGTGGCGGAGCTGCGCCCGATGTTTTTCAGATCAAAAATCAGGATAACCTTGTCGATATCGATTTTCTCGCGATTATCTTTTGGCGACCAGCCGAGCAGACAAAGATAGTTTCGCACCGCGGCCGGAAGAAAACCGCGCCTAATGTAGTAATCCACGCGCGCCCCTTCGTCGCGTTTGCTCATCTTCGATCCGTCGCGGTTTAGGATAAGAGGAATGTGCGCGTAATGCGGCGGCGTCGCGCCGAGCGCGCGAAAAATCTCGATGTGCTTGGGGGTGTTCGAGAGGTGATCTTCGCCGCGGATCACGTGGGAGATTTTCATCTCCAGGTCGTCAATCACATTCACGAAATGAAAAATCCACGAGCCATCCGGACGTCTAATTGTCATGTCGGGGTGCGTCGCCGGATTCGTGAGATCAAAATCGATTTTACCGCACACGATGTCATCGACGATGACGTGCTCGCGTGGCGAACGGAATCGCAAGGCGCCCTGATCCTCGAAAATGTGACCGGCATCCTGAAGCTTCTTCAGATAGCGCTCGTAAAGTTCCGTCCGCTCACTTTGCAAATAAGGTCCGTAATCGCCGCCCGCATGGGGCCCCTCGTCCCAGTTCAGGCCCAACCACTGTAGTCCGCTGTAGATCGCGGCCATGGCTTCCTCGGTGTTTCGCTTGATATCAGTGTCTTCGATTCGCAAAACGAATTTCCCGCCGTGATGCCGCGCAAACAGCCAGTTGAAAAGCCCCGTGCGCGCCCCACCGATGTGCAGATAACCGGTAGGCGATGGGGCAAAACGAACGCGGATGTCAGACATTGGAGTGATCCAGTAATGGTAGGGACGGACCGCCGGGCCGTCCATTCGCTTCGGCGCGCCCAGCGGTCGCGCCCTACCAATAGTCAGATTACGTCACTCTCCACTACTCTATAAAAATGTTTCCTGCGCGGCGACAGGCATGGCGGTCTTGCGGGAGATTCACTTTGGCGGTGGCGGCGTCGCGATCGGCAAGAGAGCGCACGCTCTCGATCACGTCGAAGCCAATCTCGGAAATTTTTTGCGCTCGTAGCCATTTCAGAATTGCACGCCGTTGAAGCGCGACTGGCAGCGCCCGAAGCCGCGCGACCGAGAACTGGGCATCGGTCGAATCCGGAAGCTGCTTTTCGATCCAATGTTCTTCTTCGCCGGCGATCGCAGCAGCCCGCCAAATGGCGGGACGAATGTTTCGGCCGACAATTTTCTCCAAGTACGGGATGATGCGATGCCGAATGCGGTTGCGGAGCGGATCAAGATTCTTGTTCGATGCGTCCTCGCGAAATTTGATCCGATGTTCGCGCACATAAATGTCGATCTCTTTGCGCCAGACACCGAGAAACGGCCGCACAATGGCAAGATCGATATCGTCGATCCGGCGCGATGAAATCTCCCGCATTCCGCTCAAGCCTGCAGTCCCCGCGCCGCGAACGAGATTGATCAAAAACGTTTCGATGAGGTCGTCGGCGTGATGCCCAAGAAAGATCGTTTTGCATTTTCGGTGTCGGGCAGTTTCAGCGAAAAATTTGTAGCGGGCTTCGCGCGCTGCGGTTTCGATCGAGATCTTCTTTTTCGCCGCGAGGGCGCGGACATTCGCGGTGCCAAGCTCGAAATCAATGCGCGCATCGACCTTTGTAGGGCGACCGCTACGCTTGCCCGCTCTCCCACCTGGCAGGCGGAGCGCCTGCCCTACAGTTTTGCGATCGTAGCTCGCGGCGAGCTTTTCGACAAAGCGCGCATCGGCATCGCTCATTCGGCCTCGCAATTGATGGTCTAAATGACAGACGATCAGTTTGTCGTAACCGAGATTGACCAGCCAGTGCAGTAGCACGACGGAATCGCGCCCACCGGAAACGCCAACGAGGTAACGCGCTTCCGGAGGAAAATTGCGGCTTAGTCGAGGGCTGATGCTGAATGGCTTCATGAGCGCCTTACTGTCATTCTGATCCCGCAGTCGCGGGAGAAGAATCTCTGATTATCTGTTCCAGCAGAGCGCCTATTAGCAATCAGAGATCTTCGGCTCAACATGACAATTCTTTGAATCCAATTCATGGCGCCGCTGCATCCAACATTCAAAGCAATCATGAACGATCAACAAAGTTTAGACAAAAGCGGAAACGGCTGGCGTCTTTAAAAGAAAGGATTCAACGATATGAATAATCACACCACCTACGCACTGCTGGTTCAGTCACAGGAGAAGGGTCGAGCCATCATGGAAACGGCGGTTTATATCACGTGTATTTTGAGCGTGGTCGTCGCCATCTTTCAATTTGCCGGACAACCGACGCCGGATCCATTCGCCGGCTTCGATTCACGAGCGCAACCCGCGCCGGTTGTGTCGCATCATGCTGTGGAGACAGTGTTGGATACGAAATCTTGAAATTAACCGCGGCGACATGCTTTGCACGGGCGTCGCCGCGATCGCTTGCCACTACGACACGCGCAATCGCGGGGTGATTGGGCTTCACCAAAATCTCGGGGACCGAAACTCGCCCGAAAGCAGGAGAAAATGTAAGGGATTGCGAAGTAGGATTTGACAATGAATGAACGTTCATTCATCTTCCCGGCCTATGTCCCAACCCCAGATAGATTCTTCCAACGCCGATCGGCGTTCCCAGATCCTTGAAGCCGCGTTGGTCTGCTTCGCCAAGCGCGGGTTTCACCAAACCAGCATGCACGATATCAGCGGCGAGGCAGGGATCAGCGTCGGGCTGATCTATCGCTACTTCGAAAACAAGGAAGCTGTCATTTCCGCAATGGCCGACCGGCATAAGGAGGAAATTCAGCAGATGCTTGAACGCGCGCGCCAGGCGCCGAGCCTTCTCGAATCATTGGAAATCTTGTTCACCGCACATTGCTGCGAAAATGAGCCGCGACTGATCTCGGCGTTTGTCGTGGATCTTTACGCTGAAGCTTCGCGAAATCCGCACGTGGCCGATTTAACGCGCGATGTTTTGGAAACCGCGATGGCTGGAGTGAGAGATCTAATTGCGCGCGCTCCGGAAGGGCAAAATACAGGGAACAATCTAACGCCGGGTGACCTGGCGGAACTAATTTTTGCCGTCGCACGCGGGATGTTGATGCTGGATGTCTTGCGACCGCACGAAATGACCGCGGCAGAGCGGCGCACGCGGCAACTGGAAGTAACACGCAGACTTTGGCGTTTGCTATTCAAACCGGAGGGAGAACTCGCTTATGCATGACGTGGCGAAAGGTATTTCCACTGTTCCAGTTCAATCGAATGCAAGACCGCGACGTCGCGGGCGGGCGGTTGGCATTGCGCTAGGTCTGCTGGCCGCCATCTTGGTTTTCGCTTTTGGCATCAAATTTCTGCAAATCCGCAAGATGATGTCAACGCCGATGGTGATGCCGCCGACGACAGTGTCCAGCGTAACGGTGAAAGAAGAAGATTGGGCGCCGACATTGTCGGCTGTCGGTTCGATCTCGGCGGTACAGGGCGCAGTCGTTTCCGCCGAGCTCGGCGGCGTCGTCGGCCAAATCGCGTTCGAAAACGGCGGTACTGCGAAGAAGGGCGATTTGTTGGTCCAACTCGACGCGTCGGCCGAACAGGCGCTTTTGCGCTCGGCAGAAGCTGAAGCCGAGCTGGCCCGGCAGGACTTGGAACGAACTCGCGGCCTCGCGTCGCAAAAGGTGCTTTCAAAGGCTGAACTCGACGCTGCGGAATCGAAATTCAACAGGCTCAATGCTGTTGCCGATCAAATGCGCTCTAATATTCGGAAGAAGACGATTATCGCGCCATTTGATGGCCAGCTCGGGATTCGCCAGGTCAACGTCGGGCAAATGATCAACTCGGGCCAACAAGTGGTACCGCTCACATCACTCGACTCACTCTTCGCCGATTTCGCCTTGCCCCAACAATATCTTGGCCAATTAACGCCGGGCTTGGAGGTGCACGTGACCACGGACGCTCTTCCCGGACGGGTGTTCAACGGAAAGTTGACCGCAATTAATTCAATGGTCGATTCGAGCACGCGCAACATCACGCTGCAGGCGACGCTGGAGAATCCCGATCACGTGCTGCGACCGGGAATGTTCGCGAAGGCGGAAGTCACGTTGCCCGAAAAACACAAGGCGCTTGTCGTTCCGGGATCCGCAATTTCCTACGCGCCGTTCGGCGATTCGGTTTTTGTGATTGAGAAAAAGAAAGACGAAAAGACCGGCAAAGAATCGCAAGCAATTCGACAGCAATTTGTGCGTGTCGGTGAAGCGCGCGGCGATCTTGTCGCGATTACGCAAGGATTGAAGGCCGGCGAAACTATTGTGAGCACGGGAGTTTTCAAACTGCGAAATGGAATGCCGGTGACGATCAACAACGATCTGGCGCCGAACCCGCAGGTAAATCCGAACCCAATCGATTCGTAGCGATCGAAGAGCGATATGAAATCCTTCACTGACCTTTTTATCAAGCGCCCGGTGCTGGCGCTGGTGGTCAGCTTTGTGATCCTGATTGCCGGTTTGCAGGCGATGCGGACGATCAACGTGCGCCAGTATCCGCGCAGCGATATCGCGGCGATCACGATCACCACAGTTTATGTCGGCGCAGATGCGGAACTCGTTCGGGGTTTTATCACAACGCCTCTCGAGCGCGCGATCGCGGCGGCCGATGGAATCGATTATATCCAGTCGCAGAGCAAACAGGGGCAATCAGTCATCACTGTGCGCCTGAAACTGAACTACGACGCGAACAAAGCATTGTCCGATATCAGCTCGAAAGTTGATGCGATCCGCCGCGATTTACCTCCCGAATCTGAAATCCCTGTACTGGAAATTCAGTCTGCCGATTCGCAGCAAGCTTCGTGTTATTTAAGTTTCACTTCGGACATTCTGCAGCCAAACGAAGTAACCGATTATCTCGTGCGACTGGTGCAGCCGCGTCTCACTGCAGTCGGCGGCGTGCAGAAAGCCGACATTCTCGGCGGCCGCACGTTCGCGATGCGCATCTGGATGAAACCGGACCGGATGGCTGCGCTAAACATCAGCCCAGCCCAGGTGCGCAACATGCTCGCGCGAAATAATTTTCTCTCGGCCGTCGGCAACACGAAAGGTTCGCTGCTTCAGGTCAACCTGACCGCGAACACCGACCTGCACACAGTGGATGATTTCAAAAAACTGGTCATTCGCCAGGAGAAAGGAAATCTCGTCAGATTGAGCGACATCGCGGACGTCGAGCTCGGCGCGGAAGATTACAACACTGAGGTGCGGTTCTCGGGACAGAAAGCAGTCTTCATGGGGATTTACGTTCTGCCGAATGCGAATGCGGTGGACGTGATCAAACGCGTTCGCGCGGAGATGGAGCAAATCCAAAGGGAATTGCCGGCCGGAATGAAAGGCGAAATTGCCTACGACGCTACGGCTTACATCAACGACGCCATCCACGAAGTCGTAAAGACGTTGATTGACACATTGCTCATCGTGATGGTCGTAATCTTTTTGTTCCTCGGCTCGGTCCGCTCGGTGGTGGTGCCGGTTGTCGCGATTCCAATTTCGCTGATCGGCGCGCTATTTCTCATGCAGGTGTTTGGGTTCAGTCTCAACTTGCTGACACTGCTGGCGATTGTGCTTTCCGTCGGATTGGTGGTTGATGACGCAATCGTCGTTGTCGAAAACGTCGAGCGACATCTGCGTGATGGCATGTCGCGCATGAACGCCGCCCTCGTCGGCGCGCGCGAATTGATCGGGCCAATCATTGCAATGACAATCACGTTGGCGGCGGTTTATACGCCGATCGCACTGCAGGGTGGATTGACCGGTGCGCTTTTTCGCGAATTCGCGCTGACTTTGGCCGGCGCGGTTTTTATTTCCGGCGTCGTCGCGTTGACGCTTTCGCCGATGATGTCGGCACATCTTTTGCGCGCCGGTCATACCGATAAGGGATTCAGTGGGGTCGTTAATCGAACGTTCGATCGCTTCCGGGATTGGTACGGAAGTCATCTCGATCGCACGCTGAATGCGCGGCCGGCCGTCTACATTTTTTGGGCGGGCGTTTCACTCCTCGCGCTCTTGATGTTCGCGGTGATTCCTAAACTTGGAACGAAGGAATTGGCGCCGAAAGAGGATCAGGGAGTGATCTTCGGAATCATCACCGCTCCGGCAAACGCGACCATCGACGACACGATCCGTTACGCGGATGCTGCCGGGAAGGTCTTTCAGAACATCCCGGACACGCGGTTCACCTTTCAACTTACCTTTCCGGATAACGGCTTCGGCGGGATGGTTTTGAAGCCGTGGGGCGTTCGCAAAACTCCGACCAAGGCCTACCTGCCGCAAATCCAGGCAAAACTGGGCGCGATTCCCGGTATCCAAATGTTCCCGATCATGCCGTCGGCGCTCCCGGGCGCGGATAATTTTCCGGTCAGCTTCGTGATCACCTCGACCGCCGACCAGGAACGCATCCTCGAATTCGCGAAACAGATTTTCGCGAAAGCGATGCAAGCGCACATATTTCAATTCGGCGACATCGATACGAAAATCGATCAGCCCCAATCGGCGATTATTTTCGATCACGATAAAGTCGCGGCGCTCGGTCTCGACATGCAGCAAGTAGGCGCCGATATCTCGGCCAGTATCGGCGGCAATTATGTCAATCGGTTCAACATCGAAGGGCGCAGTTACAAGGTGATTCCGCAAATCAAACGCGTCGATCGATTGAATCCTGAGCAGTTAAAAAATATTTACGTCAGCGGACCGAACAACCAGCTCATCCCGCTGAGCACGGTCGCTTCCATCAACCACAAAACCGTCGCGCGGTCGCTCAATCGGATGCAACAGCTAAACGCGGTCACCATCAGCGGGGTTCCGGCCGTTTCGCTCGATGCTGCTCTGAAGTTTCTGCAGGATGAGGCAAACAAGATTCTGCCAAAAGGTTACGTGCTCGATTACACGGGCGAGTCGCGCCAGCTGCAGACCGAAGGCAGCAAGTTTTTGGGCGTGTTTTTGCTTTCGCTGGTGCTGATCTTTCTCGTCCTGGCGGCGCAGTTCAACAGCTTCCGCGATCCGTTCATTATTCTGTTGGGATCAGTCCCGCTCGCCATGTTCGGTGCGGGTCTCTTCATGTTCTTGAAAATGCCGTTCGGGCAGTTCTTTACCGATCGTTGGACGACGTCCTTCAACATCTACTCGCAGGTCGGTCTCGTGACGCTGGTCGGTCTCGTTTCGAAGAACGGAATTCTGATTGTCCAGTTCGCGAACGAATTGCAACGGCAGGGTGTGACAAAACTTGCGGCGATCGCGCAAGCCGCGCGCATTCGTTTGCGTCCGATCATGATGACGAGCGTTGCAACTGTCGCAGGTCACTTTCCGCTCACGCTCGTAACCGGCGCCGGTGCTGCGGCACGAAATTCGATCGGTCTTGTCCTTGTTGGCGGAATGACTATCGGAACGATTTTCACGCTGTTCATTGTGCCATCGCTCTACATGCTCATCGCGAAAGAGCATCACGAAAAATCTCTCATGGACGCAGGCTGGGAAGGTGAACGCGAAGAGACAGATCTTGCGCCGGAAATGGAACCTGCGCTCGCGTCGGATGGGGACGGCAACGGCTGGAAACAGGCGTGACTTAACGTTTGTGGGGCGCTTGTGCGCTGAGGAGAAAATAAAAGCCTCGATGGGAAACCCATCGAGGCTTTTGATTTTTCTCTCTCCTGCGCTTTTTGCTTTAGCGCATCTTATCGGTTGATTGGCCCAGTTTTCCCGAATTCGGCAAACTCAGTAGAGTTGCTTATTTTCGTGACAACCCAGGGCTCTGGTCCCAGCGTAGCTGACGGCTGTTCTATGATGCCTCGGCCGATTGGCGTCGGCCCAAAGGCGATCGAGTGACCAGCCTTTGCCACAGTAATGAAGTTTTGCCCCCTGTTTTGGCACAGGAAAAACCCTTCTTCACCCTGAAGCAAGCTTGCCAAGTCCAGGCCGCTTACCGGCACATTGATTTGCAGTTTCATTTGCTGTGTTCCCCTTTCTGTTTGCTAGTTTCGCTCTCTGTTTAAGCTTTCACGTTCGCGTGCCGCTCGGTGGTCGCAAGGTAACTTAAGTTGCCTTTTAAATTCACCTCTGGCACTGCACGCCTGCCAACATCGCGTTAGTCAGAAAATCAAAAGCCCCGGTGGTTTTCCCACCGAAGCTTCCGATTGTTTTCTTCGCGTTTTGCTGTCTTGCTTTAGCGCATCTCTCTACCGGACATCGTCCCATGGAATTCAGCAAACTCAGTCGAGTTGCTTATCTTCGTGACGACCCAAGGTTCCGGGCCAAGCGTAGCTGACGGCTGTTCTATGATCCCTCGGCCGATTGGGGTCGGCCCAAAGGCAATCGAGTGACCAGCCTTTGCCACAGCAATGAAGTTTTGGCCCCTGTTTTGGCAGAGGAAAAACCCTTCTTCACCCTGGAGCAAGTTTGCCAAGTCCAGGCCGCTGACCGGCACATTGATTTGGAGTTTCATCGTTTGCCTTTTCTCCTTTCTTTTTTAGCGTTGACCTACAATTTCGCGCATCGGTTGATGATCGCCAGGTAACTTAGGTTGCCTTTTTGATTTCCCGATTATTGAGCGTTCCGGAATGAGCGCAGCCTTCGCCTGGGTAAAGAATGCGGGCTGCGCGAGCATGAGGCGCAGGGACAGGCTAATGAGGCGAACCTCCAGGGTTGACATGAAACGCGAGGCGGTGATCGATCCGTCGCTGGAAAAGACTTTGCTCAGCCTCCACGCAGCCATGAACCTCGGTTCGTTCTGGAAAGCCATTCAGCAATTGCTCTCCGTCGCGATCCCAAATCGCTTGATCGGTCTCATGCTTCAGCCCAATCCAATTTTGCCAATGATCGCGAGATGGACATCACCCATGCGTGATGGGTTTTTCGCCGCTGATCCGCTCAAGAGTTACATCGCTGCGCGACCCCGTCATCGATTTGTGCGGATTACCGACCTCTTTTCAAATCGAAACAGCCTGATAAAATCGGCCTTCTATCGCCGTTACATGGCGCCTCAAAAATGCGCGCACGGGGTCTGCCTCTTTTTTTGGAAAGACCAGAGACTCATTTGTATGATTACAATCATGCGCACGGCGAAGCAGGGCAATCTGTCTCCTGCGGAGATGAAGTTGCTCCAGCAGCTTTACCCGCAGTTCTTGACCGCGCTTTGTCGGCTCAGGTCGCTCGAGCGCGAGCACTCGTTGCGAATGGATCTTGAAGAATTCCTGAGTCGGCTGCCACTGCCGACGATTCTCTTGCGGTGGAACTTGAAGCCGATTTATCAAAACCGGGCCGCGCGCGACTTCTGCGCGGTATGGGAAAAAGGACCCGAGGAGGCGCAACTGACGAAAGCGGCCTCCCCGATTCCTTCCGAGATTTTGGATCGATGCCGTTTGCTCAAACAACAATGGGCGGCGGCACAACGCCCCGTTGCACCGGAAACAGGCTTTAAAGAAGAACGAGTGCGTCATCCGCGATCGCCGCATTTGCGAGCAACACTCCATTTGAGACAACTCAGCTCAGTCGGCGTGGCGCAGCCGCATTTTCTTATCGAGTGCGAAGACTTGCGCCGTCAGACTGCTCCGCGTGGCGGTCCGGCGAGCTCCCGTTTGCCGCATCTTGTCCGACTCACCAGGCGCGAACAGGAAGTTGCGCGACTTGTCTGCGAGGGGCGGACGAATCAGGAAATCGCCGATGACGCCTGCCTGAGTTTGCCGATGGTGAAAAAGCACCTCCACGCCATCTTTCGCAAGCTCGAAGTCACCAGCCGTAGCCGCCTTATTGCGCTGATGCGATGAAGCATCGTGCGCAATTTACTCGACTCGGCTCTTGCGTTAAGATCGGCATCTAACATCCGATCTCTAAAGTGTTCCCGTAGTTCAACGGATAGAACGGAGGTTTCCTAATGGCAAAACCGCGTTTTTGCTGGAATCCGCTGAGTTCGTCAGCAGTTAGCAAACAGCTCTGATTATAGACTTTAAATAATTGTCACGTTCCTCACAAGTAATCAGCAATCTGCCCATTTTTAGGCATCCGGGTGACACAAAGGGTGACACAAAATCCAGCACGATTTTGGTTAGCACTTAGCCTATGAACCCGGATGTCACGGACCTCCGGGTTCAACTCGGCGCCGAGAATTGCTGACCTCCACATGGCGTTATTTGTCCGCTGATTTCGGCGATTCCGAAGCGGCGAGTTTCTGGAAGCGCGGATCATTCCGCAGCGGATCGAACATTGGGTCGAGCCGGAGTAGCGCAAGAGTGAGCGGCACGTTTGCGGCATTAAGTGGGCTTTCGTACGGTGTCGAGAGCAGTTTCTGCAAAGCGTCCACTGCACGCTCGGGCTCGCCCATTTTCGCGGATACGCGGGCAAGGATCTCGATTGAACCAGGGCCATCCATCGGGTCTTTCTCGATCGGATTCACGGCTATCGCCTTCTCGACGAAAGCGAATGCGGCGGTTTTATCTCCAAGACCCATATTGACCAGCGCGAGATCGCCAATAAGAACCCAATTCTCCGGTTGTTGCCTGAGGAAAGGTTCCAGTTCGCTGCGCGCTTGTTTCCAACTTTCCTGGGCGGCAGCATGGTCACCGGCAACTTCCTGCGCCCAGCCTAACCAAAAGCGCAGTTCGCCATTGAGGTAACCCAACGCCGGGTCAGGCTTGGCCAGTATCTCCTTTAGCCGAGCGATGATTGGTGCAGGGCGGCGTTCCAGGATCGCCTGGTCAACCTGTGTTTCCAACGCCAGTGTCTGGTCGGCGTTCGGATGCAGGGGAGCGAGGAGAGCCGCAGCACGTGGCAGATCGCCTTCGGCTTGGAAGGTAGCTGCCTTATAGACGAGCGTGTCGATGTCGTCAGGTGTGATATTGAGAACCTCATCAAGCTTTCGCAGCGCTTCGGGGAAACGACGCAGGCTTTGGTAGGAAAGCGCGTGCTGGATGAGTAGGAAGGCGTTGCGTGGGTCGAGCCGCTCGGCTTCGTTGAAGTACGACTCGCTCCGTTCCCACTGGCCTCGCCTCCGCTCGAGATAAGCCATGTATTCAGGAATCCGGCTGCTATTGGGCAGAAGCGGTCGGGCTTGCTCAAAGTAGCGCATCGCCATGTCGTAATCCTTTAGGCAGGAGTAGTGATAATACCCCTTGGCCAAGATGGCCTCGCCAAGATTAGGCTGAAGAGTGAGCGCGGTTTGGGCTGCCTGTCGTGCCTCTTCACGGAGAGCGACCGTTGGTTGAAGATTCTGTGTTAGATAGCCGAGCGCATCCACGTACGAGAGAAGCGCCCAGGCAAGGGCGAACTTTGGGTCAAGGCGCACCGCTTCCTTGAGATATTTCTGCGCACCAAGGGCGTTAACAGGGTCGTTGGCACCAGCTTTCAGCGTATAAGCCACGCCGCGAAGGTAGGCATCGTATGCCTCAGGATTGTCCGTCGGTTTAGCGGCGATGACTTGCTCTTCCCGATCGGTTAGGTGCGCTCGCAACTGCTCGGCGATGGCTTTGGCCACCTCGCTCTCAACGGAAAAGATGTCGGTCAGTTTGCGATCAAGGGTATCAGCCCAAAGATGCGAATCGGTAGCTGCTTTGATTAACTGCACGTTCACACGCACGGCGTCGCCGCTCCTCTGCACGCTTCCTTCCAGAATATGGGCAACGCCAAGTTGCTTTGCGATCTCAGGCAGGTTGTCCGGCGCGCTCTTGTAATGCTGCGTCGAGGTACGCGAGATCACCTTCAAATCTGCGATCTTCGATAAGCGTGTCAGAATCTCATCCTGGATGCCTTCGGCAAAATAGGCGTTGGCTTTGTCTTCGCTCCGGTTTTCAAACGGCAGCACCGCGATGCTCTTCTCCGGAACCGCTGATCCGGGTGCGCTCGGCGGTTTTTTGTAACGCAAGAGAAGAAAACTGATCGCAGCGACCGTAGCGAATAGGGCCAGTGTTCCTAACGACAACCGTCGAAGAGCGGTCCGTTTTTTTCGTGCAGCAGCAGCGACACGCGCCGCCTTCAGCTTTTCCGGCACTCCCGGGTTCCCAAGCTCCGCGGTGTACAGATTCACCACGGAGACGCGAACGCCATGCTTTACTTCACACTCGCCAAGTTCATGCAGGTGCGGCTGCCAGTGAGGGTATTCCTCGAGATCTTCAGCGACATGCTTCGACAGCAAGATGTGTCCGGCATCGCCGCAGTCCATGACCCGCTGTGCGATATTGATGCCAGCGCCAGCCACGTTCGCTTTTCCGGTTGCGTCGATGACGCCGCTAACAGGTCCACTGTGTATGCCCATTCGGAGCTGAAGTTCGGGATGCTTCTTGAGAGCGCGGCTGATTTCCAGCGCGCATTCGGCTGGCGTTTCCGGATTATCATAAAAAACCAGCGTGATGCCGTCGCCTGTCGGGATTGTGATCAAGCGCCCTGCCGCTTCCGCAGCTTGGTACTCATCCGTACCCCGGACAATCTCGTTTAACCGCTCGACTAACGCTCGTTGCTGATTGATAGGCAGCTTGGAGTACCCGACGATGTCTGTGAACAACACATGCGCGATTTCCAGCTGAATTTCCTTTTTAACCTCGGCAGCCATATGGCTTCACATGGAACGCCCGTTGCAAGGATGCTCTCAATTAGGCTACCGAGAGTCGAGCGCAAAGCTGCCCTTCAAGATTGGCCTCGCACCGCAACGGTGTCTTGCCCATCTCCATTCAATCCGTTTATTCTTTCCAAATCATTGTTCCCGTAGTTCAACGGATAGAACGGCGGTTTCCTAATGGCAAAGTGGCGTTTTTGCTCGACTTCGCTGATGTCCTCAGCAGTCAGCAAATGACTGCCTTCAAACGTGTTGAATGATTCTTACGATCATCACACGTGATCAGGAATATGCCCATTTTTACCCCGCCGGGTGACACAAAGGGGGACACAAAAAACCATCGGTCAGACCTCGCTAAAAACTTAAGGCGCCATCTTCATCGCCGCTCTGTTTCTTCGCGCGAGTTGCATACACCCCCAAGCCAGCACCATAAAGCTTCGCAACCCGATAGCACGATTTCTTATGGTCGAACTGGATGAACACCAATTGCCTGCAAGGTTGAAATCGCTTTGTCGGCATCCGCTCCGAAGACCTGCGCCAGCTCTTCTTTCCCATACCTCTCCTTGTTTCGCTCGAGCTTCCTAATCCAGTGCATCAAATGCGAGAACTCCGTTTGGAGTACAGTTTCCTTTCGATTTTTCGACAGGTCCCTGTGCGCTTCCTGTATTGAGGCGATGGTCATGAATTCTTCCCTGTCAGGGTGCTTCTGCAACCAAAGGGACTGGATGTGCAACGCTTTCTTGAGTAGGTCTATCAAATCGCGTGGAGTAACTACACCACGACCATCTGCAAGGAGAGAGAATATCCAATCAAATGCCTGTTGTCTGACGTACTTGAACGCGAACAGCTGTTGAAAATTCCCGCGCGCGTAATCCACGTCATTCACTCTCTTCGGATCAAGCCCGTACTTCTCCTTCAGCCAGGGATTAGATGCCAATCTTTTCATAATCATTACGCATAACGAATCCGAGGTCCACTTCAGATTCGGTGCAGACCGAGCCGTGATGTGCGACATCGCGGCAAGAGGCTCCTCTGTATCAGAGCTAATCGCCTCAAGGATATCGTCGCGCAGAAAGATTTTAAGCCGTACGTGGTTAGACGTGAAGGCGTAAAGCACCTGCAGCAAAGCTCGCAACGCCCTAGCTTCTTCAGCATAGCGCCGCTTAAAGACCACGTCGAGATGATCGAGGATCACCCAAATATTGTAACCACTTGATTTCGACAGCGCGGCAAGTGCATCTATGCATGGCACCGTATCCATCTTCGACAGATCGGGTACGACGATCTCCTCGTAGCCTTTACTTATTTTTTCGCGGATATGCACCCCGAAAATCACCTGGCTCTTTTCAGTGTCCCAGGCAGCTTGCACGCCTTCGATAGCCGCGATGGTGAAAGCACAAATCAGCTTCAGCAGCTTCGTTGGAGATGCGATGCGTCCGACATCGAGCAGCCCGAGATTTTTGTACAGCTTTTGAAAATCTCTTAACTCAGCCTCATGAGGCGCGAATATCTGCGCTCCGGATCAGGTAAAGAGAGACACACCTTTGATGCCGCCCACATTAACCGGGATGATTGAATTCAACGGCAATCACGAAGAAAACGGCGCGAAATATGGTTTCTATCCAGTTCGCATGACGCGCATACATGCAGATGGGACCCCTGGAAGCGTGGTTGGCCCTCGGGCGCCTCCTTGAGCATGGCCAAGAATATGAACTTCCAGGCAACATCGCTTATCAGCTCGTTTCGGACAAAAGCGCCGTCTTTCTGTTTGAAGGGAAGACGAAAGAGGACATCAAATTCATGGAGGAAGCCAAGCGCTGCGGATTCGAGGTGAACACCCCGGCGCCTAAACCGGCGCCAGTCGATGATCGCCCTTGGCTCAAGCGGAAAAGTTCCTGGATGTCTCCCGTGCTAAACGAAACACCACCGCCCGGGACCGCGTAAAGGATTTTCGGTCATGCGGCACCTGATGTTTCAGTCGTGCTGGCCCGACGCCGCAAAGACCAGCTTAATTTGATATGGAAGTGATTCACGACTCCGCCTTCTGGCGTGATCTTTCCCGGGCGCGGGGGCGCCCTGCTGAAAAGAACGGCGGCGCCGAGTATCGCGTCGAGAAAACCGATTCAGGCTTCGCTGTTAGCGGCCCGGCATTGGGTAAGCCATCGTTTTTCAAGAGTGAAGATAAAGCACTGAGTTTGGCACGCCACATCATTGGCCCTAAAGGAGGCAGTATTGTTCGCATTGCTGGCAATGGCAAAACAACCCGCCAACGCGTGCCGGCGAAACTCGATTACACGCCCGCCGGCGGCAATCAGCGGGATGCCGAACTGGAGGAATACGATGGCAAATTTCCATTGCCGGTGCCAGACGAAGCAGCACGCCAGGCACTCCTTGAATTCATTCAGCG
>QHOS01000099.1 GCA_003219415.1 Verrucomicrobiota bacterium
TTCGCTTATCCAGCCGGTTGAACTCAACCTGGGGTGGAAATTTCACCGATATGGTGCGCTCGACTCATTTTCTGCGCATCATCGAGAAAGAACATTTGGTCGAGAATGCCGGTAAGGTGGGCGCATACTTTTTGGATCAACTCCGCGATCTGCAAAAGGAAGAGGCGCTAATTTCCGCAGCGCGGGGCCGGGGACTATTTCTAGCTTTCGATCTTCCCGACGCCAAAACACGCGAGGCATTTTGGAAAGGCTTTTTCGATCTCGGTGTGCTGACGCTTCGCTCGGGTGAGAATTCAATTCGGTTTCGCCCGCCGCTTGATATCACGGCAGAAGTGATCGATGAAGCGATGGAATCGATGCGGCAGTTTTGTCGCAAACGAAAATAATTTTGGTAGGGCGCGACCGCCCGGCGCGCCGACGATTGACGGACGGCGTCCCGCAACCGCGGGATCCCACCATTTAAATTATGCAACCTGTTCTCGAAAAGCTCGGTCTTACTGAAGTTAACGAAGGCGTCTTCGATGGCGAATGGCGCGGTGGCGCTGCGAAGATCGACAAGATTTCGCCGATTGATGGGCGGAGAATCGCAAGTGTGCGTACCGCATCGGATGATGATTACAACAAGGCGATTGCGCGTGCTCAGGAAGCGTTCTTGAAATGGCGTACGACTCCGGGTCCGGTGCGCGGTGACACTGTTCGCCGTCTTGGCAACGCACTGCGCGACCTGAAACACGAGCTCGGCCAGCTCGTCACGCTCGAGACCGGAAAAATTATCGCCGAAGGCGAAGGCGAAGTGCAGGAGATGATTGATATCTGCGATTTCGCAGTCGGCCAATCGCGCATGTTATATGGCCTTACGATCCAATCGGAACGACCGAGTCACCGGCTGATGGAGCAATGGCATCCGCTAGGCGTCATCGCAGTGATTAGCGCTTTTAATTTCCCCGTCGCGGTTTGGTCATGGAATGCTGCTTTGGCCGCAGTCTGTGGTGACGCAACGGTCTGGAAACCTTCAGAGAAAACGCCGCTTACCGCCATTGCTGTGACAAAAATTTGCGAGCGCGTTTGTCGTGAGACCGGAGCCGATCCGGCGATCTTCTCGTTGCTGATTGGGGATCGCAAAACAGTCGGCCAAAAATTAGCCGATGATCCGCGGATTCCATTGGTCTCAGCCACCGGCTCCGTGAATATGGGTTTGCACGTTGCGCAAACTGTTCATGGGCGCCTGGGGAAAACAATCATGGAGCTCGGCGGCAACAACGCGCTCGTCGTCGCGCCGAGCGCCGACATCGATATGGCTACGCAATCGATCTTTTTCGGCGCTGTGGGTACGGCGGGACAACGTTGCACTTCCACAAGGCGCGTAATCGTGCACGAGTCGATTGCGTCCAAGGTTCGACGCAAGCTTTTGAGCGCATACAAATCTTTGGCGATCGGGAATCCGCTCGATCGCAAGACCGCGATGGGTCCGCTCATCGATAAGAGCGCTGTCGACTTGGTCCAGCATTCGATTCAGCGATTGAAAGATGAAGGCGGCGAAGTCCTTTACGGCGGGGAGCGGCTCACCGTTCCGGGCGATTGTTACATGAAACCGTGTCTGGCAACTGCCAAGCCGGATTTCGAGATCGTGGAGCACGAAACATTTGGTCCATTGCTTTACTTGATGACATATCGCGATTTTGACGAAGCAATCGCGATCCAGAACAACGTGCCGCAAGGATTGACCTCATCGATTTTCACGAACGACGTACGCGAAGCCGAAAAATTCGTGAGCTCAATCGGCAGCGATTGCGGCATCGCGAATGTGAACACCGGAACCAGCGGCGCGGAAATTGGCGGCGCATTCGGCGGGGAAAAAAATACCGGCGGCGGCCGCGAAAGCGGAAGCGATTGCTGGAAAAGCTACATGCGACGCCAGACGAATACGATCAATTTTTCGAGCGAACTGCCGCTGGCGCAGGGAATTCAGTTTGGCGCAGGCGAGGGGAGTTCAACGGCGTAGTCCCAACGGCCATCGCCGAAGCCTGTAGCCACGGCCCTGTGGGCCGTCCTTCAATTCTTTTCTCTGGTATCGGCCACAGGCCGGTGGCTACAGCAGATCAAGCGCGATCGATGTAAACGATCTCTCCCTGATAAGCCCAGTCCTTTGCTGATTTAACCAATCCGGCGCGAGCGGGATTCTCACGAACGTAAGTCCACTTTTGCGAGTAGCTCTCATTGCTTCGCAAAACGTGATCGAAAAATCCTTCCTCCCATATCTGTCCTTTTGCGCGGTACAACCTGGCGGCCTTTGCCAGCGTTTGCTTTAGCGCGCCGATCCATGGACCTAGTCTGAAATCGTGGCCTCCTCGGACGAATAGATGAACGTGATCGGGCATAATCACATAGCGCCCTACTGCGACATTGAACTCGTCCCCGCGCTTGGCAAAAAGAACGAATGCAGTGTGGACCGCATCCTTTGCCAGGAACCGCTGTCGTTCGTGTGTGCAGAACGTGACGAAATAAAGAGGACCTGTTGCGAAGATCCGATCTAGGCGGAGTGGTCGCCGTCCGAAGTCACGCTTCACGCGAAATTTGTACCCGTTAGCTTCCGATCATGGAACGCTTGTCGTCTGGATTTCTCGCTGCGGTAGGACCGGCCACAGGCCGGTGGCTACAGCTAACGCGCGACCGTCAGCTCCAGAAGTTCATGAATGTTCTCGGCGCTGTCGATGTTCATGATGCACTTCCGCAATTTCTCGCATTGATCCTTCCCGATTACGTCGCCGCCGAGCGCAGTGAATTTGACCGCAATTTCTTCCTCAGTCATTGGATCGCGCGGATCGCCCTTGGGCACATCCACACGAGTGGAATGCGATTTGCAGTCATTCGTCGTGATGGTCACGCGACTCGGCTGGAACTTGGGGAAGAGCGCTTCGAATTCTTCATTAGCGACCACTTTGATTTTATCCATGATCGGAATCAGCGATTGATCGCGCACTCGTTCTTCGCGGAACTGCAGCGGTGTTACCATTCCGTCTACCAGCCCGACTGCCATGCAGTAGGGCAATGAGTGATCGGCCGTTTCTTTAGAGTCCGGTCGATACTTGTGCGGATCGCCAAGAATATCTGCGGCGCGTGCGATCACTTCGACTTTAATTTCCTTCACCTCATCGGCTTTGATGTCGTTTTCCTTAACCGTCTTCATCATGGCGGTCAGCGGCGCGTGACTTAGGGCTTCGATTGGGAAACTTTTCATTCCGCAATCAAGGATGCGGTAGTGCGACCTGGGAGACGTCGGCAAATCCTTGACTAACCCCTCACCGTCGAACGTTGCCGGCTGTCCCTTGTATTGCACGTGACCGAACACGGCGAACAAACCTTCCTTGCCATCGATGATGTGCTCTGGTCCTGAAAATCCTTCTCGCGCAAGGAGCGCGCTTTCGGCGCCCATGCGCCCAGCCCACGGATCGACAGTGTTCTTCATGTTCGTCAATTTGCCGGCCGTCACCGCACCCGGGCAAAATGTGCGCGACGCGCTAATCCCGATAGCCGAGACCATTTGTTCCGGTGTGAGATCCAATACCCGGCCCGCCGCAACCGGAGCGGCGAAGGCACTCAATGTCGCGTGATGCCACCCGTATTCGCGCACGCCTGGCCGCCCGATTTCGCAAAGGCGCATCTCGATTTCGTACGCGATGATTGTGGCAAGAATTAAATCTTTTCCGCTCAAGTCTTCGCTTTCGCAAAGAGCCAGAGGCGCCGCGATGAGATCGCTCGGGTGGCATGGATCGGCTTTCCAGTAAATGTCGTTGTAATCCATGGCGCGGATCATGTGACCATTCAAAAACGCCGCATCGACTGGATTGGTCTTGAAGCCAGACACGAACGCCGTGGCTCGGCCTTTCCCACCGCCCTCGCCAACGGACGAGTCCGCCCTGGCGGACATTGCGCAATAATGCTTCAGCAAAATCTTTGCATCATCCTGCTGACTGCCGCCGAGTGCGCAGCCGATCGAATCAAACCAAAATAATTTCGCCGCCTGAATCCCCTCGGGCGAAAGATGCTCGTAATTCAGGGAGCAAGCCCATTCGGCAATGGTGTGTGACAGGAGACGTTTTGATTCAGTTGATTGATGTGCCATGAAGATCTCGATACTGCGGGTTCATGATTTTGATTGGCTTGTACGGATTTTCAAGCTGCTTCACCTGGACTTTTGCGGATGTCGTGCATGGAATCGGGCGTGATGCTATGATTGTTCGCAACTGACTATATGGCAAAAGCAAAGCCGTGAATCCCAGGGCCTTCTTCGGGGAGCTGAAGCGGCGCAACGTTTACAAGGTCGCTGTCGCGTACGCAGTCGCAGGTTGGGCACTCGCCCAAGGCATCGCACAAGTTTTTCCTGTGTTCGGAGTTTCAAACCGGATCATTCAACTGATTGTCTTGTTGATCGTCCTTGGTTTTCCGATTGCGCTTGTTCTGGCTTGGGTGTTTGAGCTTACGCCTGAAGGGCTAAAACGAACCGAAGATGCCGATCTTGCGCAGCCGCGCATAAAGTCTCAGGCTTGGATTTATGTCGCGGTGATTGGAGGTTTTGTTTCGATCGGATTGTTTTTTGTTGGCCGCTACAGCGCACCCACAAGACCTAGCGCGGCGGCAGACACTTCGGCAAAATCGATTGCGGTGCTGCCGTTTGAGAACTTAAGCGACGACAAAACGAATAGTTACTTCGCCGACGGTGTGCAGGACCAAATCCTTACTAATCTGGCCAAGGTCTCCGAGCTGAAAGTCATCAGCCACACGAGCTCGCGCCAATACAAGAGCGGTGTGCAACGCAACCTGCGCGAGATCGGTAAACAACTCGGGGTCGCGTATATCGTTGAAGGTTCCGTCCAGCGGTCGCGGGACCGGCTCCGCATTAATGCGCAATTGATCGATGCTCGGACCGATACACACGTTTGGGCAGAGACCTACGATCGGACGGCGGCAGATCTGTTCGCAATTCAAAGTGAGCTTGCGCAATCAATTGTCTCGCAGCTCAAGGCAAAACTTTCGCCCCAGCAAAAAGCCGAGATCGAAGAACGCCCAACTCAAGATTTGGTCGCCTTTGAGCTTTATCTTCAAGCGAAACAAATCATCGATAGCTATCTCATCGCCGAGGACGTGCGAGCCGCGTTGCTGAAAGCATTGCAATTGCTGCAAGAGGCGATCAAACGGGACGAAAACTTTCTGTCCGCGTATTGTTATGCGGCCCGCGCAAACGATTTGCTTTACTTCTTCGATCTCGATCCAACACGCGACCGGATTCGTCTCGCCGAGACAGCAATCAACACTGCATTGAGGCTCCGACCGGATTCAGCTGAAGCCCATTTCGCAAAAGCCGATTTTCTTTTTCGTTGTCATCGAGATTACGACGGCGCGCTGGCCGAACTCGCCGTCGCGCGTCCGGGTCTGCCTAACAGCACGCCGTTTTTTATTCTCGACGGCTACATCAATCGACGTCGCAACAATTGGTCTCAGGCGGAGCGCGATTTCTCTACTGCTGTCGCTCTCGATCCGCGAAATCCGAATGCTTACAATCTGTTGGCCGATACATACAACCTGCAACGCAGGCACCTTTTAGCGGCGCAGGTTTATGAGGGCGTTCTTGCTGCGGGCGAACGCACGCCAATTGTTTTCTTTCGGCGGAACTCAGCTCTTTTCAATGGAACAGGCAACTCAACAGCGTTGCGCGAGGTGCTGGCCAAAAACCCGGATATGGATGTAGGCGGAGGACAAACTCCTGTCCGAGTATTCCTGGCACTGATCGACGGCAATTTTAGCGAAGCGGAACGAGTCCTCGCCGCGTCGCCGCTCGAAGACTTTCAAGACATCGATTACAGTTTCTACTTCCCCAAAGCCTGGTTTGAGGCGATGATCGCGACGGCAAAAGGCGATTCCGCGCGTGCCACTGCTGCTTTCTCCACCGCGCGGACAATCTTGGAGCAGAGATTGATCATTAAACCCGAACACGCGCGAACGATTGCAGTCCTTGCCCAGATCGATGCGGGCCTGGGCCAGAAAGAACTCGCCCTGCAAGAAGCACAGCACGCCATCGATCTGATGCCGCTCTCGAAAGACATCTACGACGGCGCATTGGTGCTGGAAGGCCTCGCCCAGGTTTATACCCGGACCGGTGAACACGATCGCGCGATCGAAGTGCTTCAAAAACTGGTGTCGATACCGAGTTACATTAACTACGCGCGTCTCAAATTTCACCCACTGTGGAAACCGCTCCACGGCAATCCCAAGTTTGACAAAATCGTGGCCTCACTCGCGCCGAAATAAGTTTTTTCAGAGGCTGAAATGAATTTGCGCAACTTCTTCGCCGAGCTAAGGCGGCGCAACGTTTACAAGGTGGCAGTCGCGTACGCTGTCGTCGGTTGGGTAATCGCGCAAATCGCCACGCAGATTTTTCCGTTCCTCGAAATTCCCAATTGGATCGTACGCTTGGTGATCATTTTGATTGCAATTGGATTTCCGATCGCGCTCGTGATCGCGTGGGCATTTGAAGCGACTCCAGAGGGAATCAAACGCACCGAAGTCGCTGACGCGATGCCGGGGTCTGCAGCGACCGGGCGCAAGAAACACGCGTGGATCTACGTCGTCGTGATCGCCGCTACGATTTCGGTCACGCTATTTTTTCTTGGCAGATACACCGCAGGAAACAAAAGCGTTGCGTCCGCGTCTAACGAATTGCCGGCGAAATCAATTGCGGTTCTTCCGTTCGATAATCTAAGCCGCGATCCCGATAACGCGTTTTTCGCTGAAGGCGTTCAGGACGAGATTCTGACGCGCCTTGCGAAAGTCGCGGATTTGAAAGTCATCGCCCGCACTTCGACACAGAAATTCAAGAGCGCACCGGAAAATTTGCCCGACATCGCCAAGCAACTCGGCGCTCTCAATATTCTGGAAGGTAGCGTGCAAAAAGCAAATGATCAGGTCCGCGTTACTGTGCAGCTGATTAACGCGATGACGAATTCGCATCTCTGGGCAGAAATTTATGACCGTAAACTGACCGACATCTTTGCGGTCGAGAGCGACATTGCGAAAGCGATTGCCGACCAATTACAAGCGAAGCTCTCCGGTTCGGAGAAGCAGATGATGGCTGCGCAACCGACGACCGACACAGAAGCGTACGAGCTTTATCACAAAGGAAAATCACTGTGGGAAAAGCGATCCGGCGACAACATTCCCAAAGCGATCGCCTATTACGAGCAGGCGATTGCGCGCGATCCGAATTATGCGCTGGCCTACGCAGGTCTGGCCAAAGCCTACATCCTGCTCCCTTTTTACGCGGGTGCGGACCGGCTCGATGCAGGCTCGAAGGCCAAAGACGCGGCGCTCAAAGCTCTCCGCCTTGATTCCAATCTGGCCGAAGCGCACGCCGCACTCGGCAAAATACTCTTCTTTCGCGAAATCGATTTGCCCGGCGCTATGCGCGAATACAAACGCGCGATCGAACTCCAGCCGAACGACGCGACAGCACATCACTGGCTTGGCAACGACACCCTGGCAGCTCTAGGACGATTCGAGGAGGCCATTGCTCAGGGCAAGCGCGCGGTGGAGTTGGATCCGCTATCGCCAGTTATTAACACGGACTTCGGCACAATCTTTTACTACGCCCACCGCTACGAGGAGTCCGCCATGCAATTGCGAAAGACGCTTGAGATCGACCCCACATTCTTCTACGCACACTTTAATCTCGGCATCGCTCTTCAAGCTGCGGGCGACCTTTCTGGCGCGATTGCCGAATACGAAAAGGCAAAGCGATTAGGCGACAATATATATGTGTCGATGCTTTGCGCGCAGGCTAAAGCTCACGCTGGCGACAAGGATGCCGCGCTGCGGATGCTGAGCGATCTAGACAAGGTAA
>QHOS01000122.1 GCA_003219415.1 Verrucomicrobiota bacterium
CTTGATGAAGCCACTGCCGCCGCTGAGGCCATGGCGCTTTGTCACGCAGTCGTTCCGAATCGCAAAACGTTCTTTGTCGCTGACAATTGTCACCCGCAAACGATCGCCGTTGTTCAAACACGGGCGAAACCGCTTGGGATTACAATTAAGATCGGTGATTATTCGCGTTTCAAATTCGACGACAACATTTTCGGTGCGCTAGTCCAGTATCCGGCTACTGATGGCGCGATTTACGACTACACAGATTTCATTAAGGGGGCGCATGACGCCGGCACACTGGTGGTAGTCGCGGCCGATATCCTGGCGCTCACACTACTGAAACCGCCAGGAGAATTTGGCGCCGATGTTGCGGTTGGTAACACGCAACGCTTCGGCGTCTCGCTCGGGTTTGGCGGTCCACACGCGGCATACTTCGCCACGCGCGACCAGTACAAACGCCACATGCCCGGCCGGCTGGTGGGCGTTTCACACGATGCGGAAGGTCGCCCCGCCTATCGACTCGCTCTACAAACACGAGAGCAACACATCCGCCGCGACAAAGCGACGAGCAATATCTGCACGGCGCAGGTTCTTCTGGCCGTCATCGCTTCGATGTATGCCGTGTATCACGGTCCAGGAGGGCTGCGGGCAATCGCCGAACGGGTTCATCGCCTAACGAGTCAACTTGCGGATGGCCTGCGCGCGCTCGGCTTGAAAATCACGCACCAGAATTTCTTCGACACTATCCGCGTCGAAGTCGAGTCAAGCGCTCTCACCTTGGAACACGCGCAAAAAGCAGATTGCGACTTGCGGGCGCTGGGCCCGCGCGCAGTCGGCATTTCTTTCGACGAAACCACCACGCCTAGGGACCTCGAGCTGTTAATGTCGATCTTTCGCGGCACAACCGTGCGCGATTTTGCCGATGACGATATGGGAGAGCCGCCATTCCGCATCCCGCAATCCGCGATCCGCGCTTCGCAATTTCTCACTCACCCTGTCTTCAACACTCACGACACCGAGACGGAAATGCTGCGTTATCTCAAGAAGCTCGAATCGCGTGATCTTTCGCTGACTACCTCGATGATTCCGCTTGGTTCGTGCACGATGAAATTGAATGCAACCGCGGAAATGTTTCCGATATCGTGGCCTGAAATTTCCAAGCTGCATCCGTTCACGCCCACGAAACAAACCGTCGGTTATGCAGAGATGTGCGAACAGCTCGAAAACTGGCTTGCCGAAATCACCGGATTCGATGCGATTTCATTGCAACCTAATGCTGGTTCGCAGGGCGAATTCGCGGGTCTACTGGCAATCCGCGAGTATCACGCTTCGCGGAACGAAGGGCATCGAAATGTTTGTCTCATCCCAACCTCGGCCCATGGGACTAATCCAGCCAGCGCGACCATGGTTGGTTTCAAGGTTGTCTCTATCGCCTGCTTAAAAGATGGAGATATCGATCTTGCCGATCTGCGCGCAAAGGCAGATGAACACGCGCGCGACCTCGCGGCGTTGATGGTGACGTATCCTTCCACGCATGGAGTTTTTGAGCCTACGATTCGCGAAATTTGCGATATCGTGCACGCGCATGGCGGCCAGGTTTATATGGACGGCGCGAACCTGAACGCGCAAGTCGGCCTTTGCCGCCCCGGTGATTACGGCGCAGACGTTTGTCACTTAAATTTGCACAAGACATTTTGCATTCCCCACGGTGGCGGCGGCCCGGGTGTGGGCCCTATTGGTGTGACGAAGCATCTCGCACCGTATCTTCCACGAGAATTCATTCTCGATCCTGAGACTGGCCGAATCTTGTTTGGCGAGGGAGAACATGGCAAGCGCCCGCGAAGCGGGGACGACTCTGACTACAGCCATGGCGGAGGTAAAGGCGGCAACGTTTCTGCTGCACCCTATGGCAGCGCCAGTATTCTGGCGATTACATGGATGTACATCCGCATGATGGGCGCAAACGGATTGAAACGAGCAAGCGAGGTCGCGATTCTAAATGCGAATTACATCGCCAAACGGCTCGATCCCTGTTTTCCGGTTCTTTTCAAAGGTAAACGCGGGCTCGTTGCGCACGAGTGCATCATTGATCTTCGCCAGTGGAAAAACGCAGGCATCGAAGTGGAAGATGTTGCAAAACGCTTGATGGACTACGGCTTTCATGCGCCGACGGTTTCATGGCCCGTCGCCGGGACGATGATGATCGAGCCGACCGAGAGCGAACCAAAACACGAACTCGACCGTTTTTGCGACGCAATGATCTCAATCCACAAGGAGATTGGAGCAATCGCCAAAGGAGAAATGGATCGCGAAAACAATATGCTTAAACCCGCGCCGCACACCGCGCGGCAAATCGCGTCTGATAAATGGGACCGCCCCTACACGCGCGAACAAGCAGCTTTCCCCGCGCCGTGGACGCACGAACACAAATTCTGGCCGACCGTCGCCAGGATCGACAACGTCTATGGTGATCGGAATCTCTTCTGCTCCTGCCCGCCAGTAGAGGAATTCGAATCCTGAGTCAGTCGTTATCCTTCTGGTGCAAGTTCAGGAGCGGCGACCACGCGTGTGGGAACCAGCCGTAAACCGGGACCGCTTGTTTCTGGAGCCGTCGCAGCGCCAGCTTCGTGATACTCGGCGTCGCTGTTGACCTGCCAAAGATCATAAAGTTTTGCGTCCGCGAGAATATTTTCGACGCACAACATCGCAGTCATCATGGCGTGGTCCTGATTGTTGTACTTGTGCATGCCGTTGCGACCGACGAGGTGAAGGTTCGGATATCGGGTCTCAAGCTCCTGACGGATCGTCGCGACATGCAGCGCGTAATCGTCGTCATAAACGGGATACGCCTTTTTCTGACGCACGACGCAGCCGTCTATGAAGTCCCCTTCCCTGGATAGTCCAATCTCAACAAGTTCGCGCTTCGCGAGTTCAATTAGATCGCGATCACTCGAATCCCAGAGGCCATCGTGCTCAAAGCAGAAATATTCGAGACCGTAACAGACCTTATCCGGCTCAGGCACCATCTCCGGCGACCAGGAGCGAAAGTTTTGAACGCGACCGACTTTGACTCTTGGATCGTGAATGTAGATCCAATTGTCGTCAAACATTCGCCGATCTTTCAAGATCAGCATCACGGTGATGAAATCGCGGTATTTGAGGCTCTCAGCTGCGCGCTTTACCCGTTCGCTCACGGTCGGTGACAAACCACACATGAGCTCGCGCATCGGCGCGGACGAAATGACGTGTTCGGCTTCGATTGCTTGCAGATCCCCTTGCCGATCTTTGTATGCGACCGTCCAATTGCCAGAGGTTTTATCATAGGAACAGCGAGATACCCTGCAGCCCATCTCCAGCCTGCCACCCAGTGCCTTCATCTTTTCCGCGCATGCCTCCCACATCATGCCAGGACCTCTGCGCGGATAGCGAAATGAATTGATCAGTGTCTTAATTACTTTTGTGCGGTCTCCGTTATAATGCTGCGGAATCAGAGCATTCTTAATCGCACTGCCGAGTGAAAGTCCTTTGATGCGCTGAGCGGCCCAATCGGCGGAAATTTCCTTGCAGCTCATCCCCCAAACTTTTTCAGTGTAACTTTTGAAGAATGTGTTGAAGAGCCGTTTCCCGAATTGATTGCTGACCCAGTCTTCGAAATTGCGCGGATCGCGCACGGGAAACAGGCGGGCTTTCATCCACGAAAGAACACAAAGCGCAGACCTGAAGATGCCTAGCTTGAGCAACGCTTCGAACGGTTTCAACGGATAAGAGAAAAATTTGCCGTCGTAAAAAATGCGCGAAGAACGCCGTCGGACGAGCATGTCGTTAGGCAGAATCTCGGTCCAGAGGTCTTCGACTGACTTGGATTTGGAAAAGAAACGGTGTCCACCGATGTCGAAGTGAAAACCGTTGTAGGTCACCGTCCTGGAGATTCCGCCGACGTAGATGGGATCGGCCTCCAGGACAACGAGATCGACTTCCTCCTTTGACAGAAGATACCCGGCCGTTAATCCTGCCGGGCCTCCACCGATAATGACGACTCTTGTTTTCATCTTCTTCTAGGCAACCCAGTTGCCTCGCATGAAATTCCAGACGTACCACCCCTGTACGCACAACCCAGCGGCGCTAAGCAGCGCCACTGCCGCGATGCCGAATGCCCTAACGGGCACCGGCGTCGCTTGAAACTGACGCAAAAAATTCAAAAGCGCCAGCACGATCAGTGCGTGCACGGAAAATTCGTAGCGGAGCATGCTTTCCATATCCACGCAGGCCACTCCGCTGACGGAAAGGTAGTAGATCACAAAGGCGCAGAAATAGATGCCAGCGCGAATCGGCAAATCGGTCCACCTACGAATCGACAGCTCGCAAAGGACGATACCAATAAAAAGCACAGCGCCCAATGTCATCGACATTTGGCTCGCCTCCGTCGGATCATTCAGTGCTGGAACAAACCAGCGATAACTAGAAGGCCTGAACACCGCCAAATAATCGGGAGCAATTCCCCACCCGGCTGCCTGCGTAAGCATATAAATATCCCAGTGACCCCAGCGCAGTTGAGAATAAGTGAAAAATCCTATGGCGCCGAAGCTTGCCACCAGGGTCATAGCGATCGCCGGCTTTTCCTTGCGAAACCACGGCCTCGGCTCAACTAAACGGCGCCATCCAGTTTGAAAAACCGAGCGTACCAGCGGAAATGCCGCACATACAATCCCGACAATCCGCGTTGCCGACATGACGATGCCGTGTATGGCCGCCCAGAATTTCGCGTATCGCCCGTCCGCAGTGCTCCAATAAATAAAACCAAGCAGCGCCATTAAGAACAGCGACTCTGAATAGGCGGCGATCAGAAAGAATGCTGCAGGATGGGTGGCGATTAATAATGCGCCGCAAATTTGTAGCGCAGGCGAAATATTCCACCGCTTGCAGAAAAGAAAGAAATAAATCCAGAAACCCCAGGCAGCGAGTTGAGCAGTGATCAACAGGGCAGTTCCTGTGTCGATATTAAGTCCATAGCGAAACGCGGCCGCAATCGCAGGATAAGCTGGAAAAAACGCGACATTTGATACTTCCATCACCTTGTGATCGATGGGAGGCACGATGGTCTGGTAACCGCGATCCACGATGTTCATGAACCAATGGCTATCGTGCTGGACCAGCGCGGCGTACCGCTCCGAAAAAGGCCTTTCTGGCGCAAGCAAGCCAATCGCCATCGCAAGCTGCAGCAATGTAATGATCAGTCCCGCGAGCAAAGGCTTAAGCAGCCGAGGCGAGCGGGTCATTACATCATAATCGCTGCGCGCGGCCAGTTTGTTCGTGAAAGTCTCCCAGTGGGATGGACTCGTTCTGTGGCGAGCTTTACCAACAGGCAGGGCGCCACCGGCGGGAAGCACCATAGAAACGGGCAGCACGGAAAGACTGCACGAGCGTGCGGGATTTTCGATAGAAGCAATCTCGGGTCGCATCGTTTTTGAAAGCGGGCACGCTGATTTGAGCAGCAGGGTTTGACGGCGAGTGCGTTTCGTTTATTCGCAGGAACAGAGCCGCCGCTCTGCGCTCTGCCGCGCGCGGCGACTGTCGCCACGCTATTTCACAGCGGCCAGCACAACGCATTATGGCGCGGAAATAACGAGTGCGATTTCGCCTTTCGGCGTGTGGGCCTCGTAATGCGCAAAAAGTTCACGGGCGGTACCGCGCCGAAATTCCTCGAACTTTTTTGTCAGCTCTCGCGCTACGCAAAGTTGCCGATCCGGCATGACATCAATGCAAGCGGCAAGTGTCTTGGTTAATCGATAAGGCGAATCGAAAAAGATGATTGTTTCACCCGATTCGGCAGCGGCCCGCAACTCGCGCTCGCGTCGCCCAATTTTAACGGGAAGAAATCCGCGGAAAGAAAATCTCTCAGTCGAAAATCCGGACCCGACGAGAGCGGTCAGGATCGATGATGGCCCTGGGATGATCGTGAACGAAAGCTCCCGCTGAATGCATTCACGGACAAGACGCAATCCCGGATCGGACAGTCCAGGCGTTCCCGCGTCCGTGATTAGGGCGACGTTTTCGCCCGCCGCGAGACGTTCAACGAGTTCAGCCGTGCGCTTTGCTTCGTTGTGTTCGTGATAACTGATGAATGGTTTCTTGATTCCGAAATGTTTCATCAACAGCCCGGAATGCCGTGTGTCTTCAGCCGCGACCAGATCGACTGATTTCAGTACCTCCAGCGCGCGCAGTGTGATGTCGCCCAAATTTCCGATCGGCGTAGCGACCACGTAAAGCATCGCATATCATCGAATCAAAATTGATCTTACGCTATCGAACGCAGCCAGAAGCTTTGATTTTCGACAAAGCCACCTGTTTGGCACAAAACGAATCTGTAGTGGGAGGCGTAAGATGAAAAGAAGCTCTTACCTTTTGATGATGGTACCGTTAGCCTTGGTCGGCTGCGCGGAAGAACCAACGACGGTGACGACGACTACGACCACGCAGGAAGTGACAACCACGGGGCCAGCTCGCGAGGTACTGGTGACGAGACCTCCGCCACAGGTTCGCGTTGAAACCCAGACAGTGGCACCCGGACCGGGGTATGCGTGGACGACCGGCTATTGGCGATGGACCGGAACCGACTACGTCTGGGTGCCGGGCAGTTGGGTAGTCCGGCCAAGACCAGCCGCGGTTTGGGTGGCAGGCCACTGGGTACGTCGTCCTGGTGGTTGGGTCTGGATTGCAGGCCACTGGCAGTAAAAAGCGAGCTAATCGATAACTAGTAACCGGGCGCTGGGGTCAGGCGTCACCAGCCCAGAATCTTGGCGAAAATTAGCGGCGCGACAATCGTGGCGTCGGATTCGATGATGAATTTCGGTGTATCGATACTCAGTTTGCCCCAGGTGATTTTTTCGTTGGGCACTGCACCGGAGTACGACCCGAAGCTGGTCGTTGAATCGCTGATCTGACAAAAGTAGCCCCACTCGGGCACAAGCGTGGTTACAATGTCTTGATTGAGCATGGGCACAACGCAAATGGGAAAATCGCCCGCAATGCCGCCGCCGATCTGAAAGAAGCCAATGGAAGAATTTTGCGACATTCGGCGATACCACTCCGCCAGCGCGATCATGTATTCGATGCCGGAGCGAACGGTATGCACATCGCTGATCGCGCCTGTTATGCAGCGAGCGGCATAAATATTTCCCAACGTCGAATCCTCCCAGCCGGGTACAAACATCGGAAGATCCTTGTGCGCCGCGGCGATCATCCAACTGTCGGCCGGGTCGATCTCATAAAATTTCTTCAGCCGACATTCTCTTAGTATCTTAAAAAGAAATTCGTGCGGGAAACTGCGCTCTTTTCTCTCAGCGGCGGCGATCCAGTCATCTATTACAACCCTCTCGATTCGACGAATGGCTTCCTCTTCCGGGATACACGTATCGGTCACTCGATTCAGATGGCGCCGCAAAAGCTCTTCCTCGTGTTGCGCAGTCAATTCGCGATAATGAGGAATCCGTTCGTACTGGCTGCGTGCAACGAGATTGAAAAGGTCCTCCTCGAGGTTTGCTCCCGTGCAGGTAATTGCGTGCACTTTGTCCTGCCGAATCATTTCCGCGAGAGAAAGGCCCAGTTCAGCAGTGCTCATTGCACCGGCGAGCGTAATCATCATTTTTCCGCCGCGATCCAGATGCGTGATGTACGCATCGGCTGCGTCTTTCAAGCCTGCCGCGTTGAAGTGACGGAAATGCCGATCAATGAACTGGCTGATGCTGCCCATCTTCACTTCATCAACTCTTCCGGTCTGTGCTTCTCGATTTGATGCAAAACTTATACCGCGACAGTCAAGTGTTAATCACGCTTTTTTCCTGAAACCTTCTAGGGAACAG
>QHOS01000123.1 GCA_003219415.1 Verrucomicrobiota bacterium
ACTGTACCATTCCTCGCGCTCGGCAATATCGAACTCGAGGCTGTACGCACCGGGGAAGTTCCACAGCGGGCTGGTCACCGGAATCCGCACTTCCTGATAGGTTGCCCAAACGTCCCGGTTCACCCGTGAAGCTTCGGTATTGAAGAAGCTGATCGTGTCAAACGTGGTGCTCTGCGACGGGGGATTGTTCTTCCACCTCTCGCCACGGTATTCGAGCCCGGCCGCAAAGGAGACCGGCCCCGCCGGGAGATTGAATAGATCCCCGTTGATAGCGAAATAACCTAAAGGTAACTCAAATTCACCGCTTTGGTGCAGAGTAACATAAACTCTGCTGATGGCGGCTTTGCTGTTCCCACCAAAGAACCCCAGAAAAGGATTAAAGGCTGTAGCCGGATTCGTATCCAGCAGCGCTTCGCGCAGGCCCGAGCTGCTCACCGCGCCGCCAAAGAGGAGTTCCTCGTCATTTCGGGAGTAGCGAAACCCCAATTCCCAATTCCAACTCTTAAAATAATCCCCAAATTCGCCCATCTCACCGCGAAGTCCGGTATCGAACAAAACGTCGTGAAAAGTAGTTTTGTCCGGTCTGACGCGTTGATCGTTAATGCCGCGATAGGCGACTCCAGTAGTTACTGGGACAGGGACACCGTTGTAAATTAAAGTGGCATCCGCCACCGTGAACGGATTAAACGGATTCTGAAGCGGCACACTGATGGTGCGGGGGCTAAATTCGGCGCCGTTCGGCCGCTTGAAAGGATCACCATTAAACGGAGTAGCCGCCAGCGCTGCGTCAAAAAATGAGCGCGTATATTTAAAGTCGGCAAATAAGGTCAAGTATTTGTCGCAAATATCGCGCGTGAAAGAGCCATAGAAGCTTTGGCGATTCGCCGCTGGAATATCCGGCAGCACAGCAGAGGAGTTATACAAGAAGTAATCGCCACCGCCCTTATACCCATAGGTGCCCAAGGTCTGTGGGAGGTGTTTGGCTGCATGAGGACCAATGATACCCGGAGGGCCTGGATATGCATTGGGGGCAATCACAAAGGGGTTCTTATAAAATGGAGAAGTTGAGACATTCGGCGCTGAGTGCGGCGGCGGAGAGTTCGCACTGAAAAACAATTTCGGGATCAAGCGAAAACGTCCAATGTGGCCGGGAGAATACGCAAGGCGTTTATCAACCCCTCCCCAGGGAACCGAGAACGTGTTACTGGTAAGCTGGCGGTCGCGAGCGTACATGGCGGCACGATCGTAAAAATCAGCAATGACCAGGATATCGGTCTTATCCTCTCCCACACCGGCTTTGAGCCAACCCTCCAACTCGCGCGCATCGTTGGACGCACCCAAGTTTGTATTCCCCACACTGCCTCCGATCTCAAGCCCACGGAACTTGTGTATTAAAAAGATGTTGATTACGCCAGCAACAGCGTCCGAGCCATACACAGCCGACGCGCCGTCCTTCAGGATGTCGATGTGATCGATCATCGGGAAGGGGATGAGATTGATGTCCACACCAGCGAAGGTCGGGGCGACACTGAAAGCACCGCCAATCCCAGATATGGCAACGCGTTTTCCATCGACGAGAACCAGAGTTTCTTTCGGCAGCAAACCCCGCAGGTTCGGTATGACGCTGCCATCGCCGCCAGCGACAGCGTTCTGGTTGACCGTCGAGCCCATCTCCTGCGGCAGATTGGTCAGCAGGTCCGTTGCATTGCGGATGCCCAGTTTTTCGAGGTCTGCCGGACGATACGTATCCACTGGATTGGGGCCCGTCTCTTCCGCGGTCGGAATGTTTGAACCGGTTACAATGACGCGCTCCACTTCGGCAACCGCGGCAGGCGAAGGAGCTGTTCCCTGAGCGAATGTGACTGAGGGCAGGAGCAAACGCATTGCCGCTATGCTCCATCCGGCACACCAGATGAATGGTCGCTTGATGAAAAGTCCTCTCGCTACACTTTCCGTGGTTTAGCAAACTGCCTAACAAACAACAAGTTTCTTGTGTAACCCGCTTGCCGTCTGCCCTGCCTGCCACGCCGAAGGTCGCCGCGGCGACCGTAGGTGGGAGCGGAGCCGAAGGCAGCGTCGCACTTTCAATCGCCACTCGATCGATGGTCGCAGACCGCCGCTACAGCGGGACGATTTATAAGATGGCTCTAGTAGACCGTTTTCGGCTCCGGTCCGTCGAGAATTTTTTTGAATCGGGGGTCGCCTCGGAGCTTGTCCCATTGCCAGCGCAGACGCAGTTCGGCCTGCGTGATGCCCCCGTCATAAAAGCGGGTTCGCGTGGTCGCACCCGGGGTCCGCAGGAGGCGTTCAATCAGCGGGAGGGCCTGATCTGTCTCGCCCGTGAGCGCGTAAACCAGAGCCAGCTCGTACGCGCGTTGCACACCCTCGACGGCGTCTGTGCTTTCCGGACAGAGTTCAACGGCTCGGCGACTTTCGCGAATGGCGTCCTCTTTCCGGCCCATGTAGCCGTAGAGTATTCCGAGAGCACCATGGTGCCTGGCCGCCGCGGGATGATCGCGCACATTGCTTTCCAAGGCCGGTCTCACTTTTTCAAAAAGGGTTCGCGCCAATTCCACATCGCCACGCGCCAGTGCGGTTTGGGCTTGATAGAAACTTTTTGGACTAGCACCCGGAAATTTGTCTGACGGGAAGTCGGCCAACCACTTCTCCGCCGTGGCGAAGTCTCGTTCCAGCATACTTAGATTCCAATTTGGCAGGGTGACTACCCCATCGGGATCCACGCCGGCCGGTATTTCCCGCAGCTTAGCCCTGGCAGCCGCCAGATCGCAGTTTGCAACGACTTCAATTTGGGCCAGGCCGACTCTGTGACGCGGTTCATCTGGGGTCAGTGCGACATTTCGTTTGATTGCGGCGGCGGCAGCCCGCCAATCACGTACCATCCAGTAGGTGAACACCAGTTCCCACGGCTCCACGCGAGGGTTGAGGCTCCGAGCTTGTTCAAAGCCTCCGATCGCCGCGCGCCAACGACCCTGCTGGCGGTAAATCCTCGCTATGTAGTTAAGGACCTCGACGTTGTTAGGCAAAGCAGTCAGGGCAATCGTAAATTGCTCCAACGCTGCGGTGTAATTTCTTTCCGTGAGATAAAAGAAAAGACCTAACGCCAGGTGTGCATCGCCGAGAGCAGGCGATAAGCGGAGCGCTTCTTCGGCCAGGGTGCGCGCTTTCGCTTTCAGCGCCGGGTCCTGCGTCTGAAAGAATTGTTGGCTGTAACTGATCGAAGCCCGTGCCCGCGCCAGGGCAAACGCGGGATCAAGTGCGATCGCCTGCGCGTAGAGCTGAGCCACCGCCTTCCAATCTTCGGTCGTCGGCAGGAGTGGTGGCTTCAATGTTTCAGCATTTTGCTCAAGCTCGAGAGCTCGGAGATAAAGCACGTAGGCCTCTGGATTGTTCGTCGGTTTCGTTCCAAGACTTGCCTTTTCTTCCGAATCGAGTTTTGCCTGGAGGACCTTGGCGATCTCCGCGGCCAGTTCGCCCTGAAGGCCAATCGAATCGTCGACGGCGCGGTCGTAACGCTCCGCCCAGATATGGCGGTCGTTGCGCGCGTCGATCAGCTGGACGTTGACGAGCACCCGGTTGCTCGTGCGGCGGACGCTCCCTTCGAGAACATTCGCCACGCCCAGCGCCTGGCTGATCTCACGCAGATTGCGCCCGCCAGGTTTTTGATAAGCCATCACGCTGGCGCGGCTGATGACTTTCAATTCGTGAATCTTCGCGAGGCTCGTCAGCACGTCGTCTTGAATCCCGGCGGCGAAGTAGGAGTTTTCTTTGTTGTCACTGAAATTCTCAAAGGGCAATACCGCGATGCTCTTTTCTGGAATTGAGATCGGCGTCAGGGCCCGATGCCAGTAGAATGGAAGCGCCAGCGCCAAAGCAGCTACTAACAATAGGAGCACCGAAGCAATGGGCGACCGTGCCCAGCGCAGCCATAAAGGAGCCTTCGTGGAGCGTTCCAATGCAGTCTTGAATTCCATGCTACGACGGAGACTTTGGAGCGCCTCAAGCAGTTCGTGTGCGCTCTGATACCTTTCCTCGCGCTCTTTGCGCAGCGTTTTGCTAATAATCTGCTGAAGCTCGGCCGGAGCGTGCGCGAGGTAATTCGTGAGCGGCGGTGGCTCCTTCTCAAGAATCGAAGACATCGTTTCTCCCGGCGTGTCGCCGGCGAATGGCGCATGCCCCGTTACCATTTCGTAAAGGACTACGCCGAGACTCCAAACATCGGTACGCTTATCAACCTGCGCGCCGCGCGCCTGTTCCGGCGACATGTAACGAACCGTTCCCATGATCGACCCCAGGTGGGTCTCGACCAGTAACACCGCTTCTTCTTCCGCCAGTGTCACTGGCACTTCCTGTTCCGCCAGCTTCGCAATCCCGAAGTCGAGCACTTTCACGTAGCCATCCGGCCGCAGCATGATGTTCTCTGGCTTGATGTCGCGATGGACAATGCCGGTTTCGTGGGCGGCAGCGAGCGCACTCGCCACTTGGATCGCGATGTCAACAGCTTCACCGACCTCGATTCGCCCGCGCATCAGACGTTGACGCAGCGTCTCGCCTTCGATCAGTTCGCTGGCTATGTAATGAGTTGAGTGATCTTCGCCGATCTCGTAAATCGTCAGGATATTTGGATGATTGAGCCCAACTACGGCATGCGCTTCTTGTTGAAACCGCTTCAGGCGCTCCGCGTCGGCGGTAAAGCGCATGGGCAGAAGTTTGAGTGCGGCCTTGCGGCCCGCTGTCATGTCGGTGGCCAGATAGACATCGCCCATTCCGCCGGTGCCGATCCGTTTAGAAATTTTGTAGTGACCGATCGTGCGACCGACGAGCAAATCAGCTTGCCCATTTTCAATAATCCGCGTCGCGAGACCGACAGCTGACGTTTCAATGAAGTTGCCTGCTCGTTCACGTGAAGCCAGGAGCGCTTCAACTTTACGGCGCAACACCTCATCGCCTTCGCAGGCCGTGTCCAGGAATGCGCGAATTTGGTCCGGCTCTTGATCCAACGCAGTACGATAGATTTCCTCAATCGTTCGCAACCGCGCCGGCGTCATAGACACCAATTACACTAATTGCCACGAATTTGGGACACGAATTACACGAATCGTCACCAACCTCGTCAAATCCGCTCGTGTGAATTGGTAAAATTTGCGTCTCATAAAACAACCCTTTTCCACTCCAGCGAATCGCCACCGAAATTGACCAACAGACCGAGCCGAAGTTTCGACGCGGCGAGATAGTTCAACACTTGTTTGATGTGCGAATCAGTCAGTTTCTCGACGGCTTTGGCCTCAAACAGAATCTTATCCCACACGACGAAGTCCGCGTAATAATAGTGAGGCAGGATCACTCCCTTGTAGGTGATTTCGTAATTTTTCTCGCGCAAAAGCGGAATTCCAGCGCGACTCAGTTCAACGACCAGAGCATCTTTGTAGATCACTTCGTCGTGGCCCTTTCCCAACTCGCGATGAATCTCCATGCAAAAGCCCACGAGCTGGAAGACCTCCTTCTTGCAAACCAGCTCATTCATCTCCCACGCGAATCACCGACACGAATTACCAGGAAATTCATACGGCTCGCGCAAACCACTGAATCAATTGGTGTGAATTAGTGAAATTCGTGTCTATCAGTCCGCGTGCAATTCCGTATACAGCCATACCTTGGAAAATTCCCAGTCACGCCTCGCCGTTACACGTGAAATCTTGAGCACTTCTGCCATCTCGTCATAGTTGAGTCCGCCGAAATATTTTAGCTCGACGACTTGAGCTTTTCTTGCGTCGAGTGTGGCCAGTCTTTCCAGCGCCTCGTGTAGATCAACAATTTCCTTCGATTGCTCCTGTGAGACAAGCGCTGCTTCGCCCAATTCTACCTTGATCGCGCCGCCGCCGCGTTTTTGAGATCCCTGACTCTTGGCGTAGTTAACCAGGATTTGGCGCATCGCTCGGGCTGCCACAGCGAAGAAGTGAGCACGGTCCTGCCAGCTTGGATTTGTTTGGCCTGCCAGGCGGAGATAAGCCTCGTTGACCAGCGCAGTTGTTTGCAGTGTGTGGTCGCGACGTTCTCCGCCCATATGACGATGAGCGAGGCGTCGGAGCTCCTTGTAGACCAACGGGGTTAACTCTGCGAGAGCAGCATCGTCCCCATGACTCCATTGTTCCAGGAGCTGGGTGACTCTATGCGGAGAGACCGAAGGCTCATCCATAAGCTCTTCTTGTTAGTCTAACACCCACCGAAATTCTCTGCACGCGGAAGCGTCTCCGAAAAAATCTCAATTCAGATGATCACTTTGATCGGTCTTTCTTGCTTATAACAATGAAAGGCAAACTATGAAAACCAAAACGAAAGAGATTACACCTATACCAGGCATAAACAAAACCGGGCGGACTCGGCTTGCAGCCATCTTCCGCTGGCCCTTGCTCCTCGCCCTTCTGATCCTTCCACAGATGGTGCAGGCGCAGTGGACCGCGACTGTCGGCGCCCAGACCGACGAAAAAGGAATTCAGGCTCTGGCTTTTCTGCCCAATGAAATCTGGATTCACGCCGGAGACCGCATCACCTGGACATTCCAGGCGGACGAGAATCACACCGTGACTTTTCTCCGGGCCGGCCAGGTGCGCCCTGATTTCAATGTGGGGTGCCCGGGCTTTTCGAGTGACCCGGCCATCTTCGACGGTTCGACTTGCGTTACCACGCCCGCGATGGTGACGGGGCAGACCTTTACCGTCATCTTCCCGGTGGCCGGGAATTTCAAGCTGACCTGTCTGGTCCATGTAAATATGGATGGACGGATTCACGTCCTCCCGGCGAGCGACCCGCTGCCCCACACTCAGGCGTTCTATGACGAGCAGGCGGCGAGTCACACCGATGAATTGCTTTCCCATGGCGCAAAGATGAAACCCTTGCATGTCCCTAACTCACCACTGGGAGTCACGGCGGGGATTACAGACATCACAGGAACGGCGGGTGGCACCGAAACCGTCGCCGCTGTGCGTTTTTCCCACGAGAATATCCAAATCCATGCCGGTCAAACGGTCGAATGGGATAACCAGGCTCCAATCTTCCCGCATACCATTACCTTCGGGCAGGAGCCGGCGAACCTTCAGAATCCGTCCCCCGACGTAACGGTCGATCCGGATGGGGCCCGGCACGCCATCATCGCTTCCACTGCCGACAGCACCCACTCGGGGTTCATCATCGCGGCGCCACAAGAACGGCGCGGGCTGCCACAGGCGCCCCTTGGCGTGACACGTTTCCGCGTCACTTTCCCGAACCCCGGGATCTTCCCTTACATCTGCGCCCTGCATGACGAGATGGGCATGGTTGGGCAGGTGACTGTCACTCCCTAAGAGAAATGTGTTATGAGTAAAGGGTGTAGCCCTCCTAAACAAGCACACCGACAAAAGAAAGACTCGAGGAGTCGGACGACCCTTAGCTATAAAATCGTCGTCGGCTCCCTCGCTCGCTGAACGCGGCATCATCCCGGCGACTCCATTGTTCCAGAAGCTGGGTGATTCTATGCGGAGAGACCGAAGGCTCATCGATAAGTTTTTCTTGCTAGCCTAACACCCCCCGAAATTTTCTGCACGCAGGAAGCTTTTCCGAAAAAACTCAATTCAGATGATCACTTTGATCGGCCTTTCTTGCTTACATGAGTGAACGGCTAGAAAGGACTTCCCAAAACGAGAAGTCAAACAAGGCCAAAACAAAAGGAAATTAACATATGAGAAATTCAAACATTACCAAAAACCGCATCCGAGTCGCTCTGCTACTCGTGTTAGCGGCTTCCATCATCGGCCTTGCGCCAGCCTTTTCGGCTAGTGCACGGGCTGGTTCATTTAGCATCAACGACGTGTCGGGAAACTACGTTGAGCTCGCCGACGGCTGGGCCTTCGGCAATGGCGTCGTTAACTTCGACCCGATCAGTCAGGTCGGTCTCGTCACGTTCACACCCGCGACCGGCACCTTTCACGAGGATTTGATCATAAGAAGTGCTGGAACAAATCTCGAGGTCCATCCTAATGGCACCTATACCGTGGATGCGAACGGCCACGGGACGATGACGTGGATGGGTATAAACGGCCCCAAGCACCGCGATTTTTACATCGTGAACGGAGGCGCTGAGCTCAAGTGGATCATTACAGACCCACCCGGTACCCACGTGATAGCAAGCAACAGCGGCACCATGACCAGACAATAGCGAGGGCTTGCTCAAGTAATCTGCCCAGCCGAACAAGCAGCCATATTTGGCAATCAGCCGTCACGCTTCACCGCATGGCGGCTTTTTGTTTCACGTGTGACGCTTACGGCTCTTTGAACTCACCCGGAGAAATGGGAAATGGGGTCAGGGCTTTGTTATCCACACACCAGATGACTGGATTCTGTCCAAGAAAACAGACGTGCAGAACGATCTCGTTTTCTGGACGAGGAACTATCTGCAGGCGGCATTGGCTGCGGCAACGATCTTGTCGAAGCACTTATCACCGCGCGAATCATCCCAGCATGGATTGAAGCGGAGAGTCACTTCGCTATCCCGTTTCACGCGGGTGCTGCGAAGGCGCCGCAGCAGTGAAAGCGAACTTGCGCTTCCGAATCAGCATTAAATTTCGAATGTAAATCATCGAGTTTGGGAGATATGCGAGAATTCCAACCGGATCGCGTCGGAAAATAAAATAAATGCACATGAGTACGCTTCCGGCAATGCTCCAGTACCAGAACGAGACTGGAATTATGCTTTCGCCCTGCCGCTCGGAGGCGAGCCATTGGACGAGAAAACGCATCGAGAAGAGAGCGTTTCCAATGAAACCAAGGACCATCAGATAACTCCAATCCAGTCCAAAAAACCGGTATTCTTTTCCAATCCAGGTAATAGCGATGAGGGCTAGTGTATTCATAATCAATCTTCCTTCTGAAACGTGAAGATAAAAAAAGGACGGCTCAGGATCACGCTTTCATTTGCGCGATCAATGTGTCACCGATAGTCGCCGGAGTCTCGGCAACGGCGATGCCTGCTGCTTTAAGTGCTTCGATCTTGCCTGCCGCAGTTCCTTTGCCGCCCGAAACAATCGCGCCGGCGTGACCCATTCGGCGCCCTGGCGGGGCCGTCATTCCCGCGATGAAAGCCGCGACCGGTTTCTTGCAATGCTTCTTGATCCACTCGGCGGCTTCTTCTTCCGCCGAGCCGCCGATTTCACCGATCAAGATCATCGCATCCGTACCGGGATCTTCATTGAACAGTTTCACGCAATCGAGGTGCGACAACCCGCCGATGGGATCGCCACCTATCCCGATGCAAGTCGACTGGCCGTAACCGCGCGAAGTGAGTTGCCACACAGCTTCGTAAGTGAGCGTGCCGGAGCGCGAGATCACGCCGATGTTGCCGGGCTTATGAATGTACCCTGGCATGATGCCGATCTTGCATGCACCGGGAGTAATTATCCCGGGGCAATTCGGCCCTATCAGTCGCGATCGCTTTCCGCGCATCAGGGCCTTTACCCGCATCATGTCCATCACTGGAATTCCCTCCGTGATACAAACGACCAGTTCTACTCCTGCATCCACGGCTTCAAGAATTGAATCAGCAGCCGCCGGCGCGGGCACAAAAACCATGGAAGCGTTACAGCGAGTCTCTCGTCGCGCTTCCCCGACTGTATCAAACACCGGCACCTCGCCATCGAACATCTGCCCGCCTTTGCCTGGAGTAACACCGGCTACAACGTTGGTCCCGTAATCCATGCACTGCCGTGTATGAAAGGCTCCTGCGCTTCCAGTGATGCCCTGTACGACTAGGCGGGTGCTCTTATCGACCAGAATAGACATGACGAAAATGACGAATGACGAAGCTCGAAGGAATGACGAAATCCGAATGACCGAAAAGTATTCTACTATCGCCTTCGTTAGTTCTTTCGTTTGTGAATGACCAGCTTGTTTCCGTCTGGATCGCGAAATTGCGCCATCCAGCACACAGGCGTTTCAGTCTTTTCGATATCGAAGCTGACACCACGGCCTTTAAGTTTGTCGACCGCGGCGTCGATATCTTCGACCTCAAAAGCGATCGTCGTGCCATCGCGTGATGGTTGCCAAGCCGGATGACAGCCGACACCGATTGTGATGGGGCCAAGATCGTACTCGACCCACCCGCCATCCATTTGCGTTCTTGCAGGTTTTAGCTCGAGCGTTTCCTGATAGAATTTCCGCGCGCGTTCTTTGTCAGAGACCGCGATGGCGACGAAGGCCACTTCGTTTGTAATCATTTTCCGATTCCTTTCTCGTTTTTGGGTTTGAGCTTGTGAATTATCAGTTTGTTACCGTCCGGATCCTGCACGACCGCCATCCAGCATACCGGACTCTCGATACCTTCGGCAGCAAAAGGAACGTTCGCTTGTTTGAGGCTCTTGATGGCAGCGTCAAAGTCTTCGACTTCAATAGCGACGCTGGTGCCGTCTTCGGATGGTTTCCATTGATCGCCGACGCTGCCGATGGCCAGCGTGTCGGAACCAATCTCGTATTCGATCCAAACACCCTCGCCAAATTCACCCGAAACTCTGAGCGCAAGCACTCCTTCGTAAAACGCTCGGGCGCGTTTCATGTCAGTTACCGGGATTCCGGTAAATGCAATCTTCTTCGCTTTCATTTTTTTCCTGCTGCCGCTTTCACGGCCTTCTGCGCGGCATCGGCCAAATCGTCGGCTGCAATGACGGCCAGACCCGAATCCGCGATCAATTTTTTTCCTGCTTCGACATTCGTTCCCTCGAGCCGAACGACCAGCGGCACCGATAACCTTAATGTCTTTGCTGCGTTGATGATTCCCTGCGCAATGATGTCGCATTTCATGATACCGCCAAAAATGTTGACCAGGATCGCTTTTACTTTTTTATCGGCGATCAGAATTTTGAAGGCTTCGGTAACTTGCTCTTCTGTCGCACCGCCGCCTACATCGAGGAAATTGGCCGGCTCGCCGCCATAGAACTTGATGATATCCATCGTGGCCATCGCCAGACCGGCTCCGTTCACCAGGCAGGCGATGTTTCCGTCGAGACCAATGTAACTAAGACCATGCTTCGAAGCTTCGACTTCGCGCGGATCTTCCTCAGCGATATCACGCAGCGCCGCGATCTCTGGATGACGATAAAGCGCGTTATCGTCGAAGTTAAACTTGGCGTCGAGCGCCAGGACATCGCCTTTGGTTGTCACAACGAGCGGGTTCACTTCGACCATCGAACAATCGTAGGCAGCAAACGTGCGATAGAGGCCTTCGAATAATTTCGAAGCGCTTTTCAATTGTGACGACTCAAAGCTAAGTTGTTTCGCCAATTTCCGAGTCTGAAATGGCTGCAGACCTGCCAATGGATCGACTGGTTCACGAATAATTTTTTCCGGCGATTTCGCCGCGACGGCTTCGATTTCAACCCCGCCTTCGCTGCTGGCGACAATTACAGGCGCGGCTGTGGCTCGATCGAGCAAGACGGCAAAGTAAATCTCGCGCGCAATGTCCGCGGATTCCGCTACGAGCAGTTTGTTTACCTTGCGACCGGTTGGTCCCGTCTGGTGCGTAACCAAGATCTGACCTAGCATCTTTGCCGCGACATCGCGCACTTCATCTGGCGGCTTGCGAACTTGTACACCACCCTTGAATCCATTCTTGAAGGTGCCCTTGCCCCGTCCACCGGCGTGAATTTGCGCCTTAACAACAATATCGACATCGCCGAGTTCACGCGCGATTTGTTCAGCCTCGTCAAGGCTCGATGCAACCCTCCCTCGCGTGGTCGCTACATCGAATTTTTGCAACAGTTCTTTGGCTTGGTATTCGTGAATGTTCATCGACAGGGAGCGGCAGCCTGCTCGCGAACTCTTTCGGAGTCTCCAGTCCGCCGCCTTTAGGTTCAGAAGGCAAACTGCAATACCCTGCAGAAGACAAATCAGCAAAGATTTTTCTTTCATTCCTGTCATTCCGACCGAAGTGGAGGAATCTCTGGACTTCTGGAAGTGAGAATTAGAGATGTCTCGACTTCGCTCGACATGACAAGGGCCGAATCGAATTGGCTTGCCTCTTGAAAACCAAACCCACTACGGTTGCGCCATGAACACTTTGATCAAACTCCTTAGTCTGGTTTGCGCATTACTTATCACGATCACGTTGTCGATTTTCGCCGGCACGTCGCCGCAAGAGAAGGGCTTTACCGACAAATACAAAACCGCGTTCGAGGGGAAGGACAGCGCCACATTGGAATCGTTCCTTTACACGCAAGGGGCCGACCCGGCGATTCTCGGTTTCTACAAGATGATGCAGTCAGGAGAAGCCGGAGAGAAAATATCCAGCATTGAGCTTGTCGATCTTACACCGGAGGACGCAAAGAAAGCCGCGACGCCGATGGATTCGCCGACCGGGGGCAAAGTTTGTCTGACACTTAAACCCACGAAGAAGCTCATCATCAAGGTGGAGAAAAAAGACGCCAACGGCAGCTCAACTAGCACAAGCGAAAACTTCATCGCCGAGAAGGACGGCAAGTTCGTCATTCCCGTGCCCGGTCCGTGTAAGTAACAGCCTGGGTAGGTTTGTAGTGCGCTAAAAAGCGATGCAGGACGCATCGCACTCCAAAAGCACTTCGTGCGAAATCGATAGGAGATCTGCGCCCTGTTTCGCGAAAGCTTTGGGAGTGTGTACGCGTCCTCGTGTCGCTTTCAACGTATCGCAGCCACTAGGGTGTTATTTCTGAAACAAGGAAGCGGCCCTTCATTTTCGTTCCTCACCAAAAAGAGTTCCCACGGTGCGTTGCTCAGCCGGAGGCTCGAGTGAGTTTACAAAATTTCTAAACCGCTCGGAGAAAACTTCAGGACGAAGATTCCAGTACTGAGCCATCCCGGGCGCAGCAATGTAATGCCGAAGGAGTCCCTGCCAGCCTTCCCAAAGCTGTTTGTCCATCGATCCGTAAACATAATGAAAGTGAATTGTCTCGAACGCTTTCAAGAATTGATAGGCGGCGTGAAAAAAACGCGCCCGCTCTTCGACGGAAAGCGCGCCGATATCTTCCAAGCCTAGCCGCCAGATACGTTCCAGTTCGGCGTTCTCCATGAAAGGTGCGGTTACCTCACGCAAAGCCGTAGCCGCGGCGTCTTGCGTAGCGAGCTTGGCCACACGCGTACTCCGATGCACTTGCAACGCGAGGTATAACACCGACAAGACGACAGCAATCGAACCTACCAATTGAGAGATGGCACTAATTGCGTCCCAGTTCATCACTTATCTCATACTACGGACGACTTGCGGACTATCACAAGCGACCTCATAATGTCATTCTGAGCGACGCGAAGAATCGCTGATCATGGCTGGGGCAGGCTCCACTACAACCGCTTGAGATGTTTCGCTTCGCTCAACATGACAGTGGGTAAATAGCTTAGCCTTACTGAGCTTTAACAAAAGTGTGCAAGACAGCTAGCCACTTTGCGCCGCGTTTGTTCCACACCGTGGCCGCGTAATAGGTACCTGACGTATCACGCCCGGATGAGGTGGATTGGGTAGTCACTTTGTAGGTAGCTACCGCCATTTTGGGACTTAGGAGCGCCACTTTCATATCGGCGAACGAGTAGTTACTTAGATCAGTCTTCTGCATGTCCTCGATTTCGGCATCCGCATCTTTGACTCCTTCCGCGTCGACCGCGCTAAACTCGGGCGCCAAATGGTCCCTAAACGCCTTCGCTTGCTTGTTCTTAAACGCGTCGGTGACCGACTTTTCCAACTTCGTAATTGTGGCCTCTTTAGTTGCTGATCTGATCGTCTTGAACGGAGTCGGACTTGAGCTGGGACTTGGGCTTGGACTTTCCTGACCAAAGCAAATAGAAGCAGCTACAACCAAGCTGAAACAACAAGGGATAAATTCACTTTTCATAAGAGATTCTTAGGACAGTCGACTAATACGGTCGAATCTTTTTTGGCCTTCAGGCTTTGCCTGTCCTCTTTCACATGGCTGGAGACAATGGTGACTCAGGCGGTGGATTCGGCCCAGGTACAGTCGGTGGCGGCGCAGGCGGCGGTCCTGACAATATAGGCAGAAATTCCGGTGGCATGAAACTCGCCCAGACATCGTAATCCGGACCGAACTGACGCAGAAACGCGAGCCCGAACCCGCGCAAGCATACGAATAATGGCAGCAATATAACTGTCCCAACGTAGGGAAGCGCAGCCAGGCAACAGGTCGCGCATGTCACGATCGCGCCAATCATTAGCACAGCCAAAAACAAAACAATCCCAAACAAGCAAAGCAAAAAGAAAGAGCCCAGGTGATGCCAAATCAGAAGCGTTACATCGCGAAACGCCTCGACTGCTCGACACCGCCTCCGGTACATCACCGGCACCATGAAATAAGTGGCGACACTGACAAAAATGACAATCGAAACCCAAAACAGACCAAGGAAAACGAGAAGTCCAATGGAAGTAATCGATCCCGTTTCACCCGCGCCTTGTTTCAACCAGCCCAGCCCGATAACGCTTGCCAGCATTAGCCCTGCCGATAGCAATACGGCGAACATGACCGCGAGCAGAAATAAGAAGTAACTGTTCCCTTCCTTCCGATATTCGCGCCATGGTTCCACGATTGCCGCCTGGTTTCGGACGACACAGTCTGTAAAAATGAAATTGCCGCGTGCTTTCAACCACGTCAGCGCGATTACCAACGCGAAAAAAAGCAGCGCACCCACAACGACTACCGCCACGAGCCACGGTTTCCATTGCTCAAAGTGAGGTGAAATCACTTCCGGAGTCGTCCGATGCGATTGAAAATTGCCGAATGGCGATGGGAAATTGAAGCCAACCCCTGCCAAATGTCCGGACAAGAACGCCGCGAAACCAATTACAAGCCATTTTTTCAGGTCGAACGGTTGAAATAGAATCTTGTTCGTCAGCTCGAACGCTTCGCCAAAAGGTCTGAAGATTTCGATCCTGGGTCTGACTCCGTTCATGACGCGTATTCTGAAACAGTTCGACCCGCGCGATCAATCCCGAAAGCATTTGGGATCCTTGGTTGCTTCGTACGCAAGCGCTCGCATCTTGATGATCCATGCTTTACAGCACGCGAGAAACTCGCCAGGTGCAACGTCGTTACCCAATTGGCGCAGAACTAATCGGGCCTGACCAAGCCCACTTCCGCGTCTGGGCGCCGAAGGCCCAGCGTGTGGACCTTGTTCTGGAAGGCAGCGCAGCGAAAACTCCAGGGCAAACGTTTCAAGGACTCGAAGCCGAAGAAAACGGATACTTTTCCGGAGCTGCCAAAGCTGGTGCAGGCGATCGCTATCGATTCCGCGTAAACAATAATTTTTACCCGGATCCTGCGTCACGTTTTCAACCTGATGGGCCTCACGGTTTGTCCTGCATTGTCGATCCGGCGCGGTTTCAGTGGAGCGATTCGCAGTGGCCCGGCCCCGCGGCTGCGGGACTCAAAGGCCAGGTCATTTACGAAATGCACATCGGCACGTTCACAAAGGAGGGAACGTGGCGCGCAGCTTCGCAACAGTTGGAGGAGCTCGCGCGCATCGGAATCACCGTGATCGAAATGATGCCGGTCGCGGATTTCCCAGGGAGGTTTGGCTGGGGATACGATGGCGTTGATCTGTTCGCGCCTTCACATTTGTACGGAACGCCGGATGATTTGCGGGCATTCGTCGATCGCGCGCACTCGTTAGGCCTCGGTGTGATCCTCGACGTCGTCTATAATCACTTTGGACCTGACGGAAATTATCTCGGTGCTTTTTCCGACGATTATCTAACCCGCGGAAACGAAAATGAATGGGGCGACTCGATCAATTTCGATGACCGGAATTCGGGACCGGTCCGCGAGTTCTTCGTCACCAATGGATGTTACTGGGTTGAGGAATTTCATTTCGATGGGTTTCGCTTCGACGCGTTACACGCCATTCGCGATCGATCCAGTGAGTACATTATTGGCGAAGTCGCGCGGGCGGCGCGCAAGGCGGCTGGTGAGCGCTCAATTATTCTAATCGCCGAGAACGATCGCCAGGAAGCCAGGATGGTGCGACCACGCAGCGAAGGGGGTGACGACTTGGACGGAATGTGGAACGACGATTTTCATCATAGCGCCGTGGTCGCGTTGACCGGTCGCAACCAAGCGTACTTTTGCGATTACCGCGGTACGCCACAGGAATTTATTTCCGCTGCCAAATACGGTTTCCTTTATCAAGGTCAGGCGCTCTCGTGGCGAAAGGCATTGCGTGGATCGTCCACTTTCGGGATTTCCCCGGAGGCTTTCGTCTGTTTCATCGAGAACCACGATCAGATCGCAAATACGGGACAGGGTGAACGAGTGCGTCTTCAAACTTCACCCGCGCGTTATCGCGCGATGACCGCGCTTCTCTTGCTTGGACCCTGGACACCACTGTTGTTTCAAGGAGAGGAGTTCGGCGCGTCGAGCCCGTTTATGTTTTTTGCCGACATTGGCGATGCTTCTGTGCGCGATGCCATTCGGAAAGGCCGCGCCGAATGGCTGGCGCCGTTCCTGTCACTAACTGAGGAAGAAGCTTTAACAACTGTGCCGGCGCCGGACGATCCGGAAGTATTCGCCCGCTGCAAACTCGATTTTTCCGAGCGCGAAAAAAATCGACAACTTTACGATCTGCATATCGATCTTTTGAAATTGCGACGGCAAGATCCGCGCTTTCGCCAGCACATTCCTGGCGGCATCGATGGCGCAGTCTTGGGTACGACGAGTTTCGTCCTCAGATATTTTTCCAAGGCGGACGACGATTGTCTGCTTTTAGTCAATTTCGGAGAGCGTCAGATGTTGCATCCTGCTTCAGAGCCTCTCCTCGCGCCGCCCTTGGGCTACACTTGGGAAACGCTTTGGACGAGCGAGTCTTCCCGCTACGGCGGCGCAGGTTCGCCCATAACCGCTACTCCTGCGCAGTGGATACTGCCAGGCGAAGCTACAGTGGCGCTGCGACCTGCGAAATAACGAAGTCAATTTTACGTGCGGCTCATGTTTCCTCATTCGATGATTGGGGCTTCATTCGTCATTAGTCAGGGTTCGCAACGTTGAGGCAAGAATTGACGTATAATCACATCTTGCGACCGAATTTTTTCTCCAATTCCATAAGCGAAATCTGAATCATGGTAGGTCGTCCGTGGGGACAGCAATAAGGCAAATCACACTCAAGCAGATCACGAATCAGTTTCTCTATCTCGGGGTAACGCAGCGGATCATTGGCTTTGACGGCGTGCCGACAGACTGTCTTGGCAATCATCTCTTCACCCAACCGCATCGGTGAGGTGCTGTTGCCAGCGCTTTTTAGGTCGTCAATCACTTTGCGCATGAATTGGGCCGGATCTGACACGCTCAAGAAACCAGGCAGACTATCGATCTTGAACGTGCCCGGCCCGAAACTCTCAATGCCGATCCCCATCTTTTGAAGGATCGATATGTTGCGTTCAATCCAGTCGGCATCGCGCGGCGGCATATCAAATGTGTGAGGTAAGAGCAGCTTTTGCGTTGGGACTCCGTGTTCCTCCATTCTTCGCCGCAACTCTTCAAAGAGAATTCGCTCGTGCGCAGCATGCTGATCGACGAGGACGAGCCCATCGGCGTTTTCCATCAAGACGTAAAGCTTGTTTAACACACCGATGATCTGAAACTGCTGCTGGACAGCGAGCTGTTGCGATCGTTGTGCGGCAACCGCATCGTCCGTCGAATCGACGCGGGGAGTTGGCAGGCGCCCGGAGTCAACGACTCCGGCTACAGTCGCGATCCCGGCCACAGTCGGAGCTAGATGTGGCAATTCACGATGGGATTCTTCTGGAGCTGGTACCTCGGGCCGTAACTTCAAGTCGGAGGCTGGTTTTTCCGGAACAGCTGCGGATGTGGTCACAGGCGAGCGAAATTTTTCCTGCCACCCCACCCGGCCGCGTTCCAAAGTTTGCTGGATCGAGCGAACGATCGCTTCACGGATTGCGGTCGGATCGCGAAAACGTACTTCGCGTTTTGCTGGGTGAACGTTTACATCGACAGACGCGGGATCGATCTCGAGAAAGAGGAACGTTACCGGATACTGGCCTTTCATCAGAGCGGTATGATAACCCTCACGAAGTGCTGCCGTGAGAAGCCCGCTCTCAATGGCGCGGCCATTTACAAAGACGAGCTGTTGCGACCTTGTCTGCCGGCTTAGCCCTGCCTGCCCGATATATCCAGCTATGCGAATATTTCGCGAAGGTGTGCCGTTTACTTCAACAAGGCGCTCCAGTAACTCGATACCATATAAGTCTCGGATTCGATCGCCCAGTGTCGCCGCCGACGGCAGCTGGAATAACATGCGGTCGTCTCGTAACAAAGAAAAACCGATCCGGGAATGACCGATCGCCTGCAAATGAATCTGATGTTCGATGTTACGGCTTTCAGTGTTTTCAGAGCGAAGAAATTTTCGGCGCGCGGGCAAGTTATAAAAAAGCGAGCGCACCTCGACTTGAGTTCCTGGCGCTTCGCCGCCATCGCGCACGATATCGATCTTACCACCGTTGACGACGATCTCGGTTCCTGCGACTGCGCCGGCTTCTCGCGTAGTCAGACGAAATCGCGACACACTGGCGATACTCGGCAATGCTTCGCCGCGAAATCCCAATGTCGCCACTGCTTGCAGATCGGCAGCCGACCTAATCTTGCTCGTGGCATGTCGCTCCAGCGACAGCAACGCGTCATCGCGATCCATACCGCAGCCGTCATCGACTACTCGGACCAGCGAGATTCCTCCGCGACGAATGAGGATATCGATCTTGCGGGCGCCGGCGTCGATGCTGTTTTCAATCAGTTCCTTGACCACTGACGCCGGGCGCTCCACGACTTCGCCCGCGGCCACCTGACTAGCCACGGTCTCTGGCAACAATCGGATCCGGCTCATGCGATTTTTAATTCTAGTTTTGGGCCGGGGAATTGCGAAGAAATTGTAGGGCAGGCGCATCGCCTGCCAATCACAATAAGGAAGGCAAGCGGAGCGCTTGCCCTACAACGATGACCCTGACGAGGTCAATCATTGTCCGCCCAATCGCATCCTTTTTGACTTGGTTACGCTGCAGCCGTATTTTGTTGAACTATGATTAACGTCACGGACAACGCTGTTCGACAGCTGCAAAGTCTGCTTCCGGCGCTGGGAGAGAATGCGCAAAAAGGTTTGCGCGTCCAGGTTGCGAAGGGCGGTTGTTCAGGTCTGCATTATGAAATGACTTTAGACGAAAAAAAGGAAGGCGACGCCGTG